>NZ_JAGIYX010000006.1:0-309223 GCF_017813315.1 Kitasatospora sp. RG8 | reverse complement strand
GGTGGGGGCGGGTTCGGGGGCGGGGGCGGGGGCGGGGGCGGGGGCGGGCGCGGGCGCGACGGGCTCCGGCCGAGGTGCAGGCTCCGGTGCCGACACGGCGGCCGGCGCGGGCTCGGGTTCGGGGGCGACCTCGGGCTCGGGCGTCGGCGCGGGCTCGGGCGCGGGCTCGGGTTCGGGGGCGGGGGCGATCTCGGGCTCGGGGGCCGGCGCGGGCTCGGGCGTCTTCTCCAGGACGCGAGCCGGTTCGGGGGCGGGCCCGCGCTCCGGCTCCACGACCGCCTCGGCACCCCCGTCCGCCTCGCCCGTCGGACCCGTCGGACCCGCCGGACCCGCCGCGTCCTCCGCCCAGGGCGGGGCCGGGAACCTGTGCGTCTCCGCCGGGTCGCGTTGCTGCCCGATCACCCCGACCGCGGTGTCGAACCAGTCGTCGATGCTGTCCCGTTCCAGCACCGCCTCCTCGACCGCCGCCTCGGCACCCCGCTCGGAAGCCCTCTCGGCCGTCTCCTCGGCCACGGCCTCAGCGGCGTCCCCGGCCACGGCCTCGGGCCCGGCCGTCTCCTCGCCCGCGGCCGCCGGTTCGTCCGTGCGCTGCCGCCCGATCAGCCCGGCCGCCGTCTCGAACCAGTCGTCGACGCTGCCCTCCCCCGCGTGCGCGTGCGGGGTGTCGGGGAGGGTGCCCGCCGGCCCTTCGTAGACCGTGTCCCACCAGCCGTCGTCCGGCCGGTGCTGCTGTGCGGGTGCACCCTTTTTGCTCATCTGGCGGCTCCTGGTCGGTCCGTCTGCGCGCCGCCCCCGGCGGGGCCGGACTCGACGTCATTGTCTCCAAGAGCAACGACGCTGTCCGGCTTTCGGCGACAAACCGTGCACTGATCGGATGCTCCCGATCACCGGGTTCGCCCCACGTTCCGCTTCCGTTCCGTCCGTGCTTGCCGGAACTGCCCCGAGCAGGGTGTTTACGGGGTGTTCGACCCCTTCGGAGGCCGAAAATGAGGGCCGAGGAGGGGCATCGCTTCACTCGTTCGGCTGATTAAATGTCCGCATGACCGCGTCGGCCCCCAGACCATCCCGACCGGGGAGGGCCGTCATCGCGGGCCGCCCGGTGGGTGCGCTCTGGGTCCTGCTGCTGGTCGGACTGCTGACGGTGCTCCCGTGTGCGGGCCAGGCCCAGGCGGTCACGGCCGACCGGTCCGGTCCTCCCGCGGCCGGCCCGTCCACCACCCTGTCCGGCCCGCTCACCGGGCCGTCCACCGACGTGCCGGGACCACTCGGGGCGCCGGGCGCCCCGAAGGCGGCCCACCCGTCGCGCCACACGGACGGACCCCGGCACTGGACGTGGTGCTCCGCCGACGGCGAGCCGCCGCACCGCGACAACGGCTGCTCCGGCCACCCGTACTGCGGCCAGGACGCCCAGCTCCCCAACCCGCCGCCGCAGCCCCAGCCCGCCGTGACGCCGCGCCCGGACACGCCCGAGGCGCTGCCCCGGGTGGTGGCGCGCGGACTGCTGGACGGTCCGCGCCCGGCACCGGATCTGCACGAACTCCAAGTCCACCGGTCCTGAGCGGAACCCACCGCCGGCCGTCCCCCTGCCCGTCCGAGCGGACGGCAGGACGGGCGGCACCGACGGATCCGCCCCTCCACACCCCACTTCAGACCGCCGCGCCCGCAACGTGCGGCGGGGACAAGGACACCACATGGGTTCCGCCTCCAAGCAGTCCAACAAGCCCGGCGGCAAGCAGGGCGCGTCCGACCGCCGTGCCCGGATCGCCGAGCTCCGCGCCGCCGAGCAGCGCCGCGACCGCCGCAACAAGATCGTCGCCTCCGTGATCGCCGGCGTCCTGGTGATCGGTGCGATAGCCACCGGCACCTGGATCGTGGTCGACGCCAACAAGGACAAGAAGGCCAAGGAGGCCGCCGCCAACGCGCCGATCGACGGCGTGAAGACCTTCGGCGACCTGAGCCGCAACCACGTCAAGGAGAAGGTCAACTACCCGATGACCCCGCCGGTCGGCGGCGACCACAACGCGATCTGGCTGGACTGCATGGGCCACGTCTACGACCAGCCGGTCGAGAACGAGCGCGCCGTCCACTCGCTGGAGCACGGCGCGGTCTGGGTGACGTACAACGGCAAGGCCACGCCAGACGACATCAAGACCCTCTCCGACAAGGTCAAGGGCACCCCGTACTCGCTGATGAGCCCCTACCCGGACGAGCAGGGCACCATCACGCTCAACGCGTGGAGCACCCAGCTGGTGGTGGACAACGCCAACGACCCGCGGGTGGCCGAGTTCTTCACCAAGTACGTGCAGGGCAAGCAGACCCAGGAGCCGGGCGCGTCCTGCACCATGGGGTCGATGTGACCGCCGACGCGGTGACACCCGCCGACGCGGCGGCGCCCGGGGAGACGGAGGAGGCGGACCGGACCCCCGGCGCCGCCCGCCGGCGGCTCTGGTGGCCGGCCGCGCTGGCCGCCGCGCTCGCCCTCGCCCTCGGGGTGCCCGCGCTGGTCGCGAGCGGGACGTCCGCGTCCGGCTCGTCCACGCTGACCGCCCCGGCCGACGACTCGCCCGAGGCCGGGTTCGCCCGCGACATGGCGACCCACCACCAGCAGGCCGTCGACCTGTCGTTCATCGTCCGGGACCGGACGGCCGACGAGCCGGTCCGCACCCTCGCCTTCGACATCATCAACACCCAGGCCAACCAGCGCGGGATGATGATGGGCTGGATCGACCAGTGGGGGCTGTCGCAGCACACGCCGGCCAAGCCGATGGCGTGGATGAGGATGAACCACACGTACGAGGCGCACGACGGCTCGCTGATGCCCGGCATGGCCACCAACGCCCAGCTCGCCAAGCTGCGTTCGCTCAGCGGGCGGGAGGCCGAGGTGTACTACCTCCAGCTGATGCTGGAACACCACAAGGGCGGGGTCGAGATGGCCCAGGGCTACGTCGACCTGGCGAAGAACGAGACCGAGAAGCGGCTCGCCCAGTCGATGGTGAACGGTCAGACCTCGGAGATGGGGCTGATCACCGACATGCTCAAGGAGCGCGGCGCCGCCCCCGGCGTGCCCGCGTCCTGAGCGACGACCCGCGTCACCCGGCCGGGGTGCGGCGGACGGTCGGACCGTCCGCCGCACCCCGGCCGTCCGTGCTCCCCGCTCCCCGCTGCCCGCTCCCTCTCCCTGCTCCCGGAGGAACCACCCCATGACGTCCGGCCCCACCCCGCCCGCTGCGGCCGAGCCCCGGCCGTCTGCGGCCGGCACCACCTGGGTGGTCGCCGGCCTGGGCAACCCCGGCCCGTGGTTCAGGCGCACCCGGCACAACGCCGGCTTCCTGGTGGTCGACCGGCTGGCCGAGCGCCACGGCGCCCGCTTCCGGCTGCGCGGCCTCGGCACCCGGGTCGCCGAGATCGAGGTGGAGGGGCGGCGCGTGGTGCTGGCGAAGCCGCAGTGGTTCATCAACCTCTCCGGGCGCCCGGTCGCCGGGCTCCTGCGACGCCACGGCGTCCCGGCCGAACGCCTGCTCGTCGTCCAGGACGACCTGGACTTCCCGTTCGGCACCGGCCGGCTGAAGCGCGGCGGCGGCCCGGGCGGCCACAACGGCGCCCGCTCGGTGACCAAGGCGCTCGGGACGCGCGACTACGTCCGGCTCCGTTTCGGTGTCGGGCGACCGCCGAAGGGGCAGACGGTCGGGAACTTCGTGCTCCAGGAGTTCTCGGCGGACGAGCAGGCCGGGCTGCCGGCGCTGCTGGACCGTTGTGCCGAGGCCGCCGAGACCCTCGTCGTCCGCGGCCTGAACCGGGCGCAGGACGCGCTGCACGCCCCCGCCCCGGTCTGAGCCCGGCAGGGGCCGCCGCGGCGGTGCCGCTTCGGCGGACCTGTCGACCGGTGCCGCGCCGGCAGGGCCGCTGTCGCCGGTGCCGCGTCAACAGGGTCATGTCGCCGGTGCCGCGCCGGCCCGGACCCTGTCGAGGCGGCACCGCACCGGCGCGGAGCGGGGCGAGGCCCCGGCCTGCTCAGACCGCCTTGGGCAGCGGGAAGCTGCGCCGCATCAGCGCGTCGAAGGCGGCGTCCGGCAGCAGCCGCTTGGCCAGCATCGTGCCGCGGGCGAGCGTGCCTATCGCGTACCGGGCCCGTGGGCGCGGCGCGGTGACGGCGCGGACGATCACGCGGGTGGCCGTCTCTGCGGGAACGGCGCCGCCGCGCCGGGTGAAGGCGCGGTTGGCGTACATGTCGGCCAGCTCGCGGCGGAACGCCCCGTACGGGTCGGTCCGGTCGTCGGCCGGACCGCCGTGCATGGTGCCGACGGCGGTGGCGCCGAACCCGGTGATCGTCGGGCCGGGCTGGACCACGACCACCTCCACCCCGAACGGGGCCACCTCCAGCCGCAGCGAGTCGCTGATCGCCTCCACCGCGTGCTTGCTGGCGTGGTAGAAGGCGCCGCCGGGCGGCGAGAAGCGGCCCGCCATCGAGGAGATGTTGACGATCCTGCCGCGCCCGGCCCGGCGCATGCCGGGAAGCACCAGCTGGGCCATCCGGACCAGGCCGAAGACGTTGGTGTCGAACTGGGCCCTGACCTCCTCCGGCGTGGCGGACTCGACCGGCAGGTGCAGCCCGTAGGCGGCGTTGTTGACCAGGACGTCGACGTGCCCGTGCTCGGCCTCGACCGCCGCCACCGCGTCGGCCATCGACCGCTCGTCGGTGACGTCCAGCGCCGAGGTGGCGATGCCCTGGGCGGCCAGGTCGGCGAGCGACTCGGGCCGGCGGGCGGTCGCGTGGACGCGGTGGCCGAGGCGGTGCAGCGCGAGCGCGGCCTCTCGGCCCATCCCGGAGGAACAACCGGTGATCAGCACGGTCTGCGGGGAGGTCATGGTGCGGCCCTTCGGTGCAGGAGGTCCCAGACGGCGGCTTCCGCCCGGTCGATGTCGCCGGGCCCGAGAGCGGCGAGCCCGCCGGGGCGGCGGAGCCGGACCAGCCCGGCGAACGCCCCCATGGCGAGCGCGACCAACTGGTCGGCCTCGCCCTCGCGGATCTCGCCGGCCACCTGCCCGCGCGCGATGAAGTCGGTGGCGACGCGGTCGATCTCGGCGGCCAGCTCCACGCTCTCGGGAGCGAGGAAGGTGTCGTGCTGCTGGTGCTCCAGGAAGGCGAAGGCCTCCGGGCGCTCGCTCGCGTACCGGGTGAAGCCGCGCCAGAACCGGCCGAACTCCTCCCGGACGGAGCCGGCCGGCCCGCCCTCGGCGAGCGTCTCGGCCAGCTGGTCCAGCAGGGCGCGCTTGGCGTGCTGGAACGCGGCGTTGCCGAGCGCCTCCTTGCTGGGGAAGTACCGGTAGATGCTGCCCACGCCGACCCCGGCACGCTGCGCGACGGCGGGCATCTGGGTGCCCTCGTAGGTGCGCTCGGCGAACAGGGCGATGGCGGCGTCGATCAGGGACTGGGGGAGGTCCGGCTTCCTGGGCGTCACGGAATGAATGTTCATTCCGCTCGCCGCCGCTGTCAAGAGTCCTGCGGGCTCCCCGGGGTGCGGAGGCCGCGTGGCCGCGCCGCCGGGCGGGCCAGCGCCACCGCCAGGGCGGCGACGGCGGCGAGCCCGAGCAGCACCGTCCGACCGCCGACCGCGGCACCGGCCAGGTGGACGCCGAGTACGGGCAGCGCGGTGCCGAGGGCCGTGCCGAGGCTGCGGGCCATGTTCACCATGCCTCCGCCGACCGCCGAGCACTCCGCCGGGATCGCCCGCATGACCAGCGCGTTGTTGGCGGGCAGCAGCAGGCCGAGCCCGCAGCCGGCGATCAGCAGGGGGCCCGCCGAGGACGCGCCGCCCGGCGGCACGACCGCGAACAGCAGCAGCCCGGCGCCCGCGACGGCCGCGCCCACCCGGCAACGGGTGACGTCCGACCAGCCCCGGGGCAGCAGGCCGCCGCCGACCGTTGCCGCGAGCGCGAACGCGGCCGGGAGCAGCGTGATCACCAGGCCCGCCCCGGACACCGAGACGCCCGCACCGGTGAGCAGCACCGGGCCCAGCACCAGGGGGCAGAACAGCAGCAGGTAGCCGATCAGCGCGACCACCAGGCCGGGCCGCACCCCGGGGGTGTTGACCAGCCCCGGGGCCAGGAGTGGTCGGCTCGCCCGCCGCTCCTGGCGCACCAGCCCGAGCGCGAGCACCGCCGAGGCGAGCAGCAGCACGGCCACCGCCCAGCCGGGCAGCGGAAGGCCGGAGGCGGTGGAGAGGGCGAGCAGCAGCGCGGTGGTGGCGCCGGTGAGCAGCAGCAGGCCGGGCAGGTCGAAGCGGCCCTCGTCCTCCGCCTTGGCGGGCGCGGCCCCGGGTGCGGCCCCGGGTGCGGCCCCGGGTGCGGCCGGCGTGCCGGGCCGCACGCCGGGCGGGGTGCCCTGCCGCGCGCCGGGCCGTACGCCGGGCCGTACGCCGGGGCGGGCGTCCGGCCGCGCGCCGGGCTGCGCGGGTTCGGCATCGGGGCGGGTCCGGGGCAGCAGGAACCAGCCGGCCAGGATGCCCAGCACCCCGATCGGCACGTTGATCCAGAACACCCAGCGCCAGGAGGCGTGCGCCACCAGCAGTCCGCCGAGGCTCGGGCCGAGCGCCAGGCCGAGCCCCTGGGCGGCCGCCTGGATGCCGAGCGCCCGCCGCATCGCGTGCCCGGGGACGCCGCGCGCCACCAGGGCGACGCTGTTGGCCTGCATCATGGCGCCGCCCACCGCCTGCACCGCCCGGCAGGCCACCAGTACCCCGAGGCTGCCGGCCAGGCCCGCACCGAGCGAGGCCAGCGCGAAGACGGCGAAGCCGCCGAGGTACATGGTCTTGCGGCCGACCAGGTCGGAGAGCCATCCGACCGGCGCGAGCAGGGCCACCAGTACCAGCAGGTACGCCAGCGCCACCCATTCGACGGCCGCGAAGTCCGCGTGGAAGTGGTGACCCAGCGCGGGGAAGACGAGGGCGGTGACGCTGGCGGTCAGCTGCCCGAGGAACGCCCCGAGGCAGACGGTACCGACGGCCAGCCAGTGGGCGTGCCGCCACCGGGCGATGCCGCGCGGCCGGGGCCGCTCGGTGAGCAGCCTGGCGGCGAGGGTGGTGGCGTTCATACGGCGAAATATATCGGATGCAGATATGTTCCCTCTGCGAGCTGACCGTCAGACGATCGGAGCATCGGAGCGGCTGCCACCAGGCGATACGCTGTCCGCCATGTCGCCGTCACCGCCCGTTCCCGACCCCGCCGCCGGACCACAGCGCGAGGCCGCCGAACGTCCGGACCCGGCACCACGCACGGACCTCGCACCCCAGGCGGACCCGGCACCCCGCACGGACCTCGCGCTCCCCGCGATCGAACGCGCGAGGCGGCTCACCGACGTGGTCACCCGGCTGCGCCGCGCCCTGCGCAGCAGCATCCGCACGGACTACCCGTGGGAGTCCCTGCCGATGGCGCAGGTCGAACTCCTCCAGTCGCTCGCCGCCGCCCCGCTGCGGGTCGGCGAGCTGGCCGCCCGCCAGCGGCTCGCTCCCAACACCGTCAGCGGCCTGGTCGGCAAGCTGCTGGAAGCCGGCTTCGTCGACCGCCAGGCCGACCCGGGCGACCGCCGCACCGCCCGGATCGCCCTGACCCCGGCCGGCCGGCGCCAGCTCGACGACTGGCAGCGCGCCCACGAACGCCGTATCGCGGCCGCCCTCGGCACCCTCTCCCCCGCCGACCGCGAGGCCGTCATGCTGGCGCTCCCCGCCCTCGACAACCTCGCCCGCGCCCTCGCCCGGCCGGCCGCTCCCGAATAACCGGGTGCCGCCGGGCGGCCGCCGCCGCTAGCGTCCCGGGATGGACCCCGCGCGTATCCGCCTCGAACCCTGGACCGACGCCGACCTCGCCCTGCTCCGCCGGGTCAACGTCCCCGAGATGAAACAGCACGTCGGCGGCCCGGAGACGGCGGAGCAGCTCCTCGTCCGCCACCGCCGCTACCTCGACTTCGTCCCCTCGGGCACCGGCTGCATGTACCGCATCGTCCTGCTCCCGGAGGCGGCGGAGGGGGCCGGGGGCGAGGCCGTCGGCACCGTCGGCTACGGCACCCGCAGCTGGCAGGGCCGGACCGTCCACGAGATGGGCTGGAACGTCCTCCCGCCCCACCAGGGCCGCGGCATAGCCGCCACCGCCGTCCGCCTGGCCGTCGCCGCCGCCCGCACCTCGGCCCGGCACCGCTACCTGCACGCCTTCCCGTCCGTCGGCAACCCCGCCTCCAACGCCGTCTGCCGCAAGGCCGGCTTCACCCTCCTGGGCGAGACGGACTTCGAGTTCCCGCCCGGCCGCCCCGTGCGCAGCAACGACTGGCGCGTCGACCTGCGTCCGGAGGCCGGCTGACCAGCCGGGCCGGCCGGCCACCCGGTCGGTCGGCCACCCGGTCGGTCGGCCACCTGGCACCACCGCCCTCGGCCGCCGAGCGGTTCCGGCCGTTGGTCGCCGCAGGCCGGTGATCAGCGCCGACGGTCGGGCGGCACCGACGGTAGGGCAGGCCGCCGCCGGTCGGTCCGCCGACCGACCCGGTGGCCTTCCGGCTGCTTCCGGGAGGCCTCCTGGCCGGCCCCGCTCCGGTTCAGAACAGCGCCCCGCTCTCAAGGTCCAGCAGCCACCGCTTCCGGTCCACGCCGGCGGCGAAGCCGGTGAGGGTGCCGTTGGCGCCGAGGACGCGGTGGCAGGGGCGGACGATGAGCAGGGGGTTGGCCCCCACGGCGCCGCCGACGGCCCGGACGGCCTTCGGGGAGGCGCCGGCGAGGTCGGCGAGCCGGCCGTAGGTGACCGTCTCGCCGTAGGGGACGGCGTCGAGGGCGGCCCAGATCTGCCGGCGGAACTCGGTGCCGACGGGGGCGAGCGGCAGGTCGAAGGTGGTGCGCCTGCCCTCGAAGTACGCGGTGAGCTGGGCGACGGGCTCGGCGAGGGCCTCCGGGTCGTGGACCCAGTCGTCGGCGGGCTCGGCGAGCGCGTACTTCTGGCCCGGGGCGGTGACGGTGGCCAGGGCAGCCGGGCCGCCGTCCTCCGGCAGGACGCCGCTGAGCAGCAGCCGGCCGAACGGGCTCTCCATGTGGGTGTAGACGGTGGTGCTCATGCGTCCTGCTTCTCCTTCTGCGTTCCGGTGCTGTGGTCGCCCGCGGCGCCGGCCCAGAGCCGGTGGACGGCGTAGGAGCGCCAGGGTGCCCACGACTCGGCCGCGCGGGCGGCGGACTTCGGGTCGCCGGGGGCGCCGAGCCGGGTGAGGCCGTGGCGGATGCCGACGTCGGTGGGCAGGAAGACGTCCGGGTCGGCGAGGGCCCGCATCCGCAGGTAGCCGACGGTCCAGGGGCCGATGCCGGGCAGGGCGAGCAGCTCGGCGGCCGCCGCCTCCCGGTCGACTCCGCCGTCGAGTCGGACGACGCCCTCGGCCAGGGCGGCGCACAGGCCGGTGAGCGCCCGGCGGCGGGCGGCCGGCATCGCGAAGTCCTCGGGATCGGCCGCCGCGAGGGACGCCGCGGCCGGGAAGAGCAGCCGCAGCCCGCCGCTGGGCTCGGGCAGTGCGGTGCCGTACTTCTCCGCGAGCCGGCCCGCCAGGGTGCGGGCGGCGCCGACGGTGACCTGCTGGCCGAGCACGGCGCGGACGGCCAGCTCGTGCGGGTCGACGTGGCCCGGCGAGCGCAGGCCCGGGCGGGAGCGGACCAGGGCGCCGAGCACGGGGTCGGCGCCGAGCTGCTCGTCGACGGCGTCCGGGTCCGCATCGAGGTCGAAGAGGATCCGCAGCCGCTGGACGGCGGTCGGCAGGTCCCGCAGGTCGGTGAGGAAGAGCCGGCAGTCCAGCCACCCGCGCGTGCGCGGCTCCCCGGGCGCGAGCCCGTCGACCTCGGCGATGCCGTGCCCGTACGGGAGGGCGAGGGTGCGGCGGTAGGTGCGGACGCCGGGCCGCCCGCCGGGGACCACCTCCTCGACGCCGGGGACCGCGCGCAGGGCGAGGAAGTCGACCAGGTGGTCGCTGTCGAACGCGCCGCGGTAGGCGAGGCGCAGGGTGAGGCCGCCGGCCGGGGTGGCGTTGCGCCGGCCGGCGGTGACCTCGGCGCGCAGACCGCTGGGGGTGCGGTCGTAGACCTCGCGGACGGTGTCGTTGAACTGCCGGACGGAGGCGAAGCCGGCCGCGAAGGCGATCTCGGTGACCGGCAGTGCCGTGGTCTGGAGCAGCAGCCGGGCGGTCTGGGCTCGGCGGGCGCGGGCCAGGGCGATCGGCCCAGCGCCGAGTTCGGCGGTGAGCTGGCGCTGGAGCTGGCGGGAGCTGTAGCCGAGGCGGTGGGCGAGACCGGCGACGCCCTCGCGGTCGACCACGCCGTCGCCGATCAGCCGCATCGCGCGGCCGACCAGGTCGGCGCGGTGGTTCCACTCCGGCGAGCCGGGCACCGAGTCGGGGCGGCAGCGGCGGCAGGCGCGGAACCCGGCGCCCTGGGCGGCGGCGGCGCTGGGGTAGAAGGTGCAGTTGGCGCGTTTGGGGGTCACGGCGGGGCAGCTCGGCCGGCAGTAGATGCCGGTCGAGGTGACGGCCGTGAAGAAGACGCCGTCGAAGCGGGCGTCGCGGCTGTCCACGGCCCGGTACCGGATGTCGTCGTCGATCACGCAGTCCAGTCTGCGGCACCGGCGGGCGGTCGACTGGCGGGTATCGGACATGGGCGTGGAGGGTGCGGTCGGCGCGGCCGGCGCGGGCTCCGCTCTCCGGGGGCCGGCACCGGGCAGGGCGGCGCGCGGCACCCGTGCAGCGCGCGGCACCCGGCGGAAAAACGGGGTGCCCTGCACCCACCCCGCGGCTACCGTGACCGGAGTCGGCGACGCGGTCGGCCGCCCACCCGTGACCGCCTCACCCGACCGTCTCACCTCCCTGACCGTCTCACCCCCTGACCGCCTCAGCATCCGCCCCGGCACTGGAGCCCCCATGAGCGAGCAGTCGTACACCGGTCCGAACGACCCGAAGGTCACCGCGCTGCCGGTCGGGGAGTTCGCCTTCCCCGGACCGTTGCGCGACCAGCTGGTCGCGGCCGTCCTGAGCGGTGCCAAGACGAGCACCACCGGTCTGCTCGCCGACTACGAGCACGCGGGCGACCCGCTGCCGCAGGTGGGCGCGCACTACGCGGTGATCGACTCGGACGGCCGGCCGGTCGCGGTGACCGAGACGACCGACGTCCGGGTGGTCCCGCTCGTCGAGGTCGGCCTCCAGCACGCCCTCGACGAGGGCGAGGGCTACACCACGGTGGCCGAATGGCGCTCCACCCATGAGCGGTTCTGGCGCAGCGAGCAGATGCGCGCCGCGGTCGGGGACCCGGACTTCACCGTGAACGACGCGACGCCTGTCGTCCTGGAGCGCTTCCGCCTGGTGGCCGACCTGCGCTGACCCGCCGGGTCGTACCGCACCCCCGCGCGGTCGGTCGCCCCCCGCTGGCCATACCGCGCCCCGGGAGTCACGCCGCGTCACGGGGGCCGTGCCGCATCACGGGGGCCATACCGTGCCCCGGGAGTCGCGCCGCATCACGCCGTCCGGTCCTCGCCGGTGAGCGTGCGCACCGCCCGGTCGAGCCGCGCCTGCCTGGTCCCGGGCGTGAGCGCCTGGAGCAGCGGCAGGATCAGCTGGTAGCGCGCCGTGCGGTCGAGCGCCTCGAACACCCGCCCCGCCACGGGATCGGCTTCGAGCGCCGCCGCGAGGTCGGGCGGCACCGTCGCCGACTTCTGCGACTCGTAGGCCGCCGCCCAGCGCCCGTCCTGCTGCGCCCGGCGCACCTCGGCCAGCCCGGGCTCGCGCATCCGCCCGGCCGCGGTCAGTTCCGCCACCTTGTCGACGTTCACCTGCGACCAGAGGCTCCTGGGCCGGCGCGGCACGTACCTCTGCAGGTAGTACTGCGCGTCGAGCGACTTCCGCTGCCCCGAGATCCAGCCGTAGCAGAGCCCGAGGTCGACCAGTTCGTCGCTGCTGACCGTCGGGATGCCGGTCTTCTTCTTCGCCAGCTTGATCCACACGCCTTCCTGGCGGGTGTGGTGCTCGGCGAGCCAGCTCTCGAACGCCGCGGCGTCCGCGAAAGCGATGATCTCCACCCCGTCGATCTCGTTCCCGTCCATGGGGCTCAGGCTAACGGCGCGCCTCGCCGCCCGGCCGGAAATGCCACCGGGCGGGAGAGCACCGGGGGACGGCCACCGAACGGACGGCAACGGAACGGACGGCTCGGGCCGGGCGGCCACCGGCCGAACGACCACGGCCGGCCGCCGGGCGACGTCCGTCCGGTGCGGCCGGGGTGGCCGAAACGGCCGGGCCGCCAGGGGCCCGGCCGCCGGCGGTCACTTCTTCACGGGCCCTCCCGCGGCACGCACCGACTTGGTGATGGTCTTCCACTTCTTCAGCCGGGCCGAGGCCAGCCGGGCGTCCGAGCGGGAGGCGATCCACTCGCTCTCGCGCTGGAGCTTGAGGTAGCTGTCCATCCGGCGCTGCGGGAGCGTGCCGTCGGCCAGGGCGGCCTGGACGGCGCAGCCGGGCTCGGTGTGGTGGCCGCAGTCGTGGAAGCGGCAGTCCTCGGCCAGCTCCTCGATGTCGGAGAAGGCCATCGCCACGCCCTCGCCGCCGTAGAGGCCGACCTCACGCAGGCCGGGGGTGTCGATCAGCACGCCGCCGCCGGGCAGCGGGATCATCTCGCGGGTGGTCGTGGTGTGACGCCCCTTCTGGTCGACCGCGCGAGCCTGTTGGACGGCCATCACGTCGGTGCCGGCCAGCACGTTGGTCAGCGTGGACTTGCCGACGCCGGACTGTCCGATGACGGCGGTGGTGCCCGGCGTGCAGGCGCGCAGCACGTCGACCCCCTCGCCGGTCTCGGCGCTGACCACCAGCACGGTGACGCCGGGTGCGATGGACTCGACGTCGGACCGGATGAAGTCGGCGTCGTCCACCAGGTCGGCCTTGGTGAGGACCACGACCGGCTCGGCGCCGGACTCCCAGGCCAGGGCGAGGAAGCGCTCGATCCGGCCGAGGTCGGGCTCGGCGGCGAGCGAGGCGGCGATCAGGACGGTGTCGACGTTCGCGGCCAGCACCTGGCCGTCGGAGCGCTTGCCCGCCACCTTGCGGATGATCGCGGTGGAGCGCGGCAGCAGCGCCGCGACGGCCGGCATCGGCTGGGCCGCGAGGTCCACGGCCGCCCAGTCGCCGGTGCACGGGCAGTTGATCATGTCGGCGTCGCCGACCGGCCGGGTGTCGGCCCGGACGGTGCGCAGCTCGCCCGTCTCCGGGTCGGCCAGCACGGCGTCGCACTGGCCCCGGTCGACGCGGACGATCCGGGCAGGCGTCAGCCCGGCCTCGGCGAGCGGGGCGAAGTACTCCGCGAACTCGGCCGTCCAGCCGTAGCCGACCAGCGTTGAGTCTGAGGTCGCGGAGGAGGTGAGGTCGGAGGAGGTGAGGAGAGAAGAAGAGGAAACGGAGGCAGCGTTGAACAACGCAGTGGGCCCTTCGGGAGGAAAGTGATCCCGCCGGGCTACGGCTGCGCGCGCGAGTGCGGCGGTGTCAGCCGGCGGCCGGGAGGGAGAGGTGGTGTGTGCGAGCGCTGCTCAGGGCAGCCGTGACGACAGTGACAGCCACGTGGCTCACCTCCTGCTTTCTCCTTGGGCCGGCGAACAGAGCGGCCCCCGAATGGACTGCTCACACCGTAACGAGCGCCACCGACCCTGCCAACCGGTTTTTGACCTGCGGTTGTTCTGCCGGGACCGGGCGAAGCGGGGCGGAGCACGGCGGAACGGGTCGAACGGCGGCGGAGCGACGGACCGCAACGGACCACGGCGGAGACACGGCGGTTCGCAGCGGACCCGCAACGACCGGTCAGGACGGCCGCCCGCCGTACCGGTGCCGCAGGCCGGGATCGTCCAGCCACCAGGGCCGCATGCCCTGCTCGTCCGCCGCCGGTGCACCCGCCGACCGGGCCTCGGCGGCGGCCGCCTCGAAGCGGGCGTCCAGCTCGGCGTCCACGGCGGCGTTCTCCTCCCGCCCCTGCACGATCATGCGGCGGACCAGCGCGGCCACGAACGGCAGCCCGACCAGGTCCCCGAGCACCCAGAGCGCATTACCGCCCCAGGTCTGGTCCTGCACCGGGCTCGGTCCCCAGGGCCGGCCGAGCGCCTCGTAGTAGTGCCCGGCCACGAGGTGGCCCCCGTAGATCAGCAGGATGCCGAGGGCCGCGTCGAAGACCACCTCGGCGAAGGTGATGAACAGGCCGACCAGGTGCGGGTACTCGTGCCCGACCGGGTCGATCTGCAGGCGCGGCCAGAAGTACGCCAGCCCGAGCGCGACGAGTGCCAGGTGCAGTACGGCGTTCCCCACCGGGCTGGTCAGCGACTCCTCGTACCAGGGGGTGCAGTAGAGCAGCCACGGCGGAGCCAGCAGCAGCGCGGTCGACACGGCCGGGAACATCAACACCCTGGACGGACGGCTGCGCAGCGCCCGCAGGATCCGCTCCCGGCGGTGCGGCGGCGAGGAACGGGCCAGCAGGGAGACCGGGGCGCCGAGCGCGAGCAGCAGCGGGACCAGCATCAGCAGCAGCACGACCTGGACGGCGCGGTCGGTGAAGAGCACCCGCTCGTACACGCCGAGACCGGAACAGGTCGCCCAGACCCAGAGCAGCAGGCCGCCGGCGAAGGCGGCCGTCCTGGTGGGCTGCCAGCGCTCCCCCTCGACCCGGGCGACCGTCCGCACGGCGGACAGGTACCAGCCGCCGAGCAGTACGGCGACGGTGAGCACCAGCGGCTCGGCCGTCCACGAGGTGGCCAGGTCGGACCAGTGCCAGGGCGGCGGCCCGTGGTACCCGACCGTCTGCACCGAAGCGTCCATCCGCCTGCTCACCTCGTCCGTGCCGTGCCACTGCCGCCTCGCCGTCGTCCGGGCGGAATGGACGGCACCCGGCCATGATGGCCATGTAGGAGCGGATCACCGACGTCAGGGCGCCTCTCTATACCCCGGGCCGAACAAGGCTTTGCCAACCCCGGCTCTGCCTTTGCCAAGCATGGTCCCGGCTTTGCCAACCCCGACCCCGGCTTTGCAAAGTCCACCCCTCAGCCACTTTGCAAAGTGCAGGGACCGCGCCCCGGGCCAGGGCCAGCCCCCGCCTCCCGGCTCCCGGCTCCCGGCAGGAGGCCATTCCGGATACTTTGCAAAGCGCACGCCCCGCCCCCTCCCCGAGGCCGGCCACCAACAGTTTGCAAAGTGCGGCCCCCGTGCCGGGCCGCACCCACCCCACCCCTCGTACCGGGCCGCCCCCTCCCCGAACCCACCGGGCCGCAACCGCCGCGGCCGCCGGGCTCGTCTGGAAGGGTGCGCCGTCGGCACTCCGCCCACGGGGAGCCGGCGGGGGGACGCAAGGGTGCCGAGCACTGCACGCGGCGAGGGCCGCCGCCGGGCCACGCGCCTTCGCAACGTCGAGCTCTTCCTGCTCCTCCTCGCCGTCGTGGTCTGCCTGGCCGGGCACGTCGACGCCGCCCTGGGACTGACCGGCCACCTGCCGCCCGGCCTGGCCGCGCACGGCGCCGGCCTGGGCCTGCTGGCGCTGGCCGCCCATCTGGCAGTGCGCCGCTTCGCTCCGTACGCGGACCCGCTGATCCTGCCGCTCGCGGTGCTGCTGACCGGCTTCGGCCTGGTCCTGCTCGACCGCCTGGACTTCTCCTACCGGCTCGCACACGCGACCAAGGGCGACTGGCAGAAGATCCCGACCGCGCCGGCCCAGCTGACCTGGGTGGTGATCTCCGTCGTGGCGGCCGTGGTGCTGATCGCGGCGGTGCGCCACCACCGCGTCTTCCAGCGGTACGTCTACCTGCTGATGACGGGGGCGCTGATCCTGCTGGCCGCACCCGCCTTCTTCCCCGGCGACACCTTCGGGGCGAAGCGCTGGATCCGGCTCGGCGGGCTCTCGTTCCAGCCGGACGAGTTCGTGAAGGTCGCCATCACGATCTTCTTCGCCGGCTATCTGATGGCCTACCGGGACGTGCTGGCGCTGGCCGGCCGCCGGGTCTGGGGGCTGACCCTGCCGCGCGGGCGGCACGTCGGGCCGGTGCTGACGATCTGGGTGGTCAGCCTGCTGGTGCTGGTCGTCGAGCGCGACCTCGGCACCTCGCTGATCTTCTTCGGCGTCTTCGTGGTGATGCTCTACACGGCGACCGAGCGGACCAGCTGGATGGTGATAGGCCTGCTGATGGCCGTCGGCGGAGCGGCCGTGGTCGGCACCCTGGAGCCGCACGTGCACGGCCGGGTGGAGGCCTGGCTGCACCCGCTGGACTACTACCTCCCGGTGCACTCCCCCGCGCTGATCTCGGACCAGCCGGCCCAGGCGCTGTTCAGCCTGGGCACCGGGGGCCTGACCGGGACCGGGCTCGGTATCGGCCACCCGTGGGAGATCGGCTTCGCCGGGCGCAGCGACTTCATCTTCACCACGGTCGGCGAGGAGCTGGGCCTGATGGGGGTGACGGCGGTGCTGCTGCTCTACGCGCTGCTGGTGCAGCGCGGGCTGCGGACCGCGGTCGGCCTGACCGACCCGTTCGGGAAGCTGCTGGCCACCGGACTGTCGGCGGCGCTGGCGCTCCAGGTGTTCGTGGTGGTGGGCGGGGTCAGCGGGCTGATCCCGCTGACCGGCAAGGCGTTGCCGTTCCTCGCGGCCGGCGGCTCGTCACTGCTGGCGAACTGGCTGATGACCGCCCTGCTGGTGAAGCTGAGCGACTCGGCCGGACGGACCGCCCTGGAGCCTTCCCCGTAGCGCGACCACCCACAGACACACCACCCCGATCCCCCCTCCGACGCACCACCCCGGAGCCACCCCGACAGACGCACGGTGTTTGTTCCGGCGGCGCCCGACAGTCCGCTGGTCGGCGATTGACATGATGGGCGGCGGCAAGTTTCAGGTGTCTCCAGCTAGCGCAACGCCTCGAAGCCGAGCAGCAGGGCTTCGAGCGCGAACGCGAACCGCTCGCCGTCGTCCGCGCCGACGCCCTCGCTCGCGGCGCGGACCAGCAGCGGGTACCGCTCCGCCTCCAGCGCGGCCAGCCAGTCGGCGCCGCCCGCCTCCTCGGCGCCGATCACGATCTGGGCCTCCGCCGTCGCGTGGCCGATCACGAACACCACGAGGGAGTTGAGCGCGTGCAGCGCCCGGCCCAGCGGGAAGCCGCCGGCCGTAAGCAGGCGCAGGAGCACCTCGATGTCGTCGAGGGTCGCCGGGGTGACGGCGGGCCGGGAGGTGGCAAGCGGGAGCACAGCCGGGTGCCGCAGCAGGCCCTCGCGCAGGGCGGTGGCGTACGCGCGCAGGGCCGCCCGCCAGTCGGCCGAGCCATCCATGGCAGGGATGGCGGCCGTGAACACCTGCTCCACCAAGCCGTCGAGCAGGGCGTCCTTGTTCGGCACGTAGTGGTAGAGCGTCATCGCCTCCACGCCCAGCTCCTCGCCGAGCGAGCGCATCGTCAGGCCCTTGAGCCCGTCCCGGTCCACCAGGCCGAGCGCCGCGTCGAGGATCTGCTGCCTGCTCAGCCCCACCCGCTCGCCCCGGCCGCGCCGGGCCCCCTGCCGCTGTGCCATGCCTGCTCCTCCTCGCCCCGGACGGGCTTGACTTTCTTACGGGATAAGAGAACACTCTCCCTCAGCAAACTTACCACGTAAGAATTTGTCACAGCAGGGGGAACCACCATGTCGACCATCGCCAACAAGCAGGTCATCCGCGACTTCGTCACCGCGCTCAACGACCGCTCCGGCGACGACTGGGTGCAGCTGCTCTCCCCGTCGGTGATCGACCACAACAAGATCATCTTCGGCGAGGAGGACGCCCCCGGCGCCGCCATCGAGGGCTTCCGCCTCCAGCTGGCCGCCTTCAGCACCGAGGCCGAGGGCGACGGCTTCCACATCCAGCAGCTCATCGCCGAGGACGACGAGGTCGTGGCCCGCCTGCGGGTGGCCGGGGTGCACACGGGCTTCCACGCCCGGATGCCCGAGCCGACCAACCGTCGCTGCGACGTCGAGCAGATCTGGATCTTCACCGTCCGCGCCGGGCAGATCGTCGAGATCCGTGCCGTCAGCGACCGCCTCGGCATGTTCATCCAGCTCGGCTGGGACTGGCCGACCATGGACTGAGCCGGGGCGCTCATCAGCGGGGACAGCACGTCAGCCACACCGTCTCCTTCGGCGGGACCAAACCGGCCGTGATGAGCGAGGCCGCCGCGAAGCTCACCGCCTGACGGCGAACGGGCCGGGGACGGTCATCCAGCTCCGCCACTCCGCAGCCGTGACGGCCCGCCCTTTCCGGCGGGCCGCTTCGACAGACGACAGGCGATCGTCGCCTGGTGCGCAAGGCCCGCGGAGCCCCATCAGGAAGGCGTGGCCGTTCCGGCGGTTCTGCGGTCTCGCAGGTGCGGGACCGGGACGGCCGCAGCCCTCGGAGCGGCGTCCTCCTCGTAGCGGGCTTGCCGGCGCTGTCGCTTTCCGGGCTACGAGCGGACGCTGCGGGAGTGACGGAGATCACCGGCTCCGGCGCTTCGGGCACCGATCGCAGGGCCGTGCGGGTAGAGGCGCGTGCCTGTCACTGAACTCCGGGCCCCATGTCTCCCACCCCGTGGACGAGAAGATCACTTGTTCCATGGGGTGGGGGCGGCACCCAGCCGACTTGGACCACTGCAACGCGCCAACAGGCCGCTCAGGGTCGCCGAGAGAACTTGAAGAGACACTGCAACCAAGCAGGGACAACCACCCCGGAGCCGCCACCAGCGACGGGCCACCCCGCCCCCGCGCCCGCAGCAGCCTCGCCCCCGGCAGGTCAGTCCTGGTCCCACGGCGGCCGCGGCGGGTGGGAGGGCAGCTGGTAGTCGGGCGGCGGCGCGGTCGGCCGGTCGCTGTCCGGGGGCGGCGGGGCGGGCCGGTGGTGCGGGCCGCCTCCGCGGGCGGTGAGGCGCGCCCGGACGTTGTCGGCGGCGAGCACGTCGGCCCAGCGCTCGGGGTACTCGGAGGGCACGTCGACGTCCTCGCCCTCGTCCTCTCCCCAGTGCTCCTCCTCGGCGCCCTCGGCGAGGCCCAGTTCGCGCGCCCGCCGGGCCCGCTCGACGGCGCGCCGGGCGGCCACCTCGCGGACCACCGCGGCGGCGGCCTCCTCGTGGGCGCGTTCGTTCTCGGCGCGGGCGTCGGCGGTCTCCAGGGTGGGCCAGCGGCGGTCTATGGCGGCGTTCATCGCGGCGCCGATGAGCACCGCGAGCGCGACGACGAAGATCCAGAGCAGGACGGCCACCGGTGCGGCCAGCGAGCCGTACACCGACGGGCCCTCGACCGAGCTGACGAGGTAGAGCCGCAGGGCCACGCTGCAGAAGACCAGCACCACCAGCGCGACCAGCGCGCCCGGGATGTCCTCCCGCCAGGGCGTGGAGACGGGCACGGCGAGGTGGTAGAGGGTGGTCAGGAAGACGATCAGCAGCAGGATCGCGACCGGCCAGTAGAGCGCGTTGACGACGGTCGCGATGTCCGGCACGGCGTTCTGCACCAGTCCGGGGCCGGCCATCAGCAGCGGCAGCACCAGCGAGCCGATCAGCAGGGCGCCGAGGTAGAGGCCGAGCGACATGAGCCTGGTCTTGACGATGCCGCGCTTGCCGTCGAGCCCGTACATGACGGTGATGGTGTCGATGAAGATGTAGAGCGCCCGGGAGCCGGACCAGAGCGAGAGCAGGAAGCCGATCGACACCAGGTCGGGCCGGGTGTGGTCGAAGACCTCCTTCAGCAGCGGCACCACGACCTGCTGGACCGAGGAGTCCGAGAGCACCGTCCCGGCGGCCTTGACGATGTCCTGCTTCAGCTTCTCGATGGTGCCGGCGCCAAGAAAGTCGTCGAGGTACCCGAGGGTGCCGGCCAGGCAGAGCAGCAGCGGCGGGATGGACAGCAGGGTGAAGAACGCCGCCTCCGCGGCGAGGCCGGTGACCCGGTACTCGACACAGGTGTTGGTGGTGTCCTTGACCAGGGCCCAGGCCGTACTGCGCCAGGTGACCTGCTTGGCCGCCCGCCGGGAGCCCCTGCCCCGACGACGGGAGGGCCGCTCGGGGTTCGGTCTCGTCGTTTCGCCTGCTGGTTGCACAGGGCTAACGGTATCGGGCCGGAGCAGGTCCGTTGATCTCCGTGTCGTACAGCGGTCACCGGGCACCGATCCGGCGAGCGGCGGGAACGCTCCAGCATCTCGGTATGCGAAACCTTTGCGTCCATAATTCGGACGTTAGTGGACCGCACGTCGTGCGCCGTGCGAATCTCTTGCCATGCCAAGCGCCGGAACCACCCTAGTAGGTCGACTCCACGTCGATCTCCTTCGCGTGTCCAGCGCCATCTGTCCGGTGATCTGAGCCCCACCCCGCCGCCACCCACCGCACCCGGCGCCACCACCCTCGCCATCCCCGCTGAAGCGGATGCGCAGGCGCCCGCCCGGCCCCGGTCACTGCTCTCCCGGCCCTGACAAACCAGCAGGTCACAGCAGCAGCGCACCGCCGAGCACGCCCCAGCGACCCACCCGGCGTCAGAGCCACCTGCCCCGAAGGACTTCACCATGGCCACCACTCCCGAGACCGCCGAGCCCACGGCCGACAGCGCCGCCGAGCGCCGTCCCGCCGCGCCGCGCAAGGTGACCCGCCACCGCGGTGAGGGCCAGTGGGGCATGGGCCACTTCACTCCTCTGAACGCCAACGAGCAGTTCAAGAAGGACGACGACGGTCTCAACGTGCGGACACGTATTGAGACGATCTACGCGCACCGCGGCTTCGACTCGATCGACCCGGCCGACCTGCGCGGCCGGATGCGCTGGTGGGGTCTGTACACCCAGCGCAAGGAGGGCATCGACGGCGGCAAGACCGCCATCCTGGACCCCCACGAGCTGGACGCCGAGTACTTCATGCTCCGGGTCCGCATCGACGGCGGCCGGCTGACCGTCGCCCAGCTCAAGGCGATCGCCGAGGTCTCCGAGCTGTACGGCCGCAACACCGCCGACCTGACCGACCGGCAGAACGTGCAGTACCACTGGATCCGGATCGAGGACGTCCCGGCGATCTGGCAGAAGCTGGAGGCCGTCGGCCTCTCCACCACCGAGGCCTGCGGTGACACCCCGCGCGTCATCCTCGGCTCGCCGGTGGCCGGCATCGCCGAGGACGAGATCATCGACGGCACCCCCGCCATCGAGGAGATCCAGCGCCGCTTCATCGGCAACCCCGAGTTCTCCAACCTGCCGCGCAAGTTCAAGTCCGCCGTCTCCGGCTCGCCGCTGCTGGACGTCGCGCACGAGATCAACGACATCGCCTTCGTGGGCGTGGTCCACCCCGAGCACGGTCCCGGCTTCGACCTCTGGGTCGGCGGCGGCCTCTCGACCAACCCCAAGCTCGGTGTCCGCCTGGGTGCCTGGGTCCCGCTGGACGAGGTCGCGGACGTCTACGGCGGTGTCATCGGCATCTTCCGCGACTACGGCTACCGCCGGCTGCGCAACCGCGCCCGGCTGAAGTTCCTGGTCGCCGACTGGGGCGTGGAGAAGTTCCGCCAGGTCCTGGAGGACGAGTACCTCAAGTACCAGCTGGTCGACGGCCCCGCGCCCGAGGAGCCCGCCGGCCGCTGGCGCGACCACGTCGGCGTGCACCGGCAGAAGGACGGCAACTACTACGTCGGCTTCGCGCCGCGCGTCGGCCGCGTCGACGGCAGGCTGCTCGGCCGGATCGCCGACCTCGCCGCCGCCCACGGCAGCGACCGGCTGCGCACCACCGCCGAGCAGAAGATGCTCGTCCTCGACGTCGCCGAGGACCGGGTCGAGTCCCTGGTGGCCGGCCTGGAGGCGCTGGACCTGCGCGTCACCCCGTCGCCGTTCCGCCGCGGCACCATGGCCTGCACCGGCATCGAGTACTGCAAGCTCGCGATCGTCGAGACCAAGGAGCGCGGCCGCACGCTCATCGACGAGCTGGAGAAGCGCCTCCCCGACTTCGAGGAGCCGCTGACCATCAACATCAACGGCTGCCCGAACGCCTGCGCCCGCATCCAGGTCGCGGACATCGGTCTCAAGGGCCAGCTGGTGACCGACGCCGACGGCGAGCAGGTCGAGGGCTACCAGGTCCACCTGGGCGGCGCGCTCGGGCTGGAGGCCGGCTTCGGCCGCAAGGTCCGCGGCCTCAAGGTCACCAAGGACGGCCTGCCCGACTACGTCGAGCGCGTCCTGACCCGCTACCAGGCCGACCGCGCCGAGGGCGAGCGCTTCGCCCAGTGGGCGGCCCGCGCGAGCGAGGAGCAGCTGTCGTGAGCGAGCCGAGAGAGCGAACCGTGGAAGAGGGGCGCGTCTCGCGAAGCGGACGCCGAGCGAGCCGAGCGAAGCGAGGTGGGCGATGAGCGAGCGAGCGGCACCGTTCTTCTGCCCCTACTGCGGGGACGAGGACCTGCGCCCGTCCGAGGCCGGGCACGGAGCCTGGGAGTGCCACGGCTGCCGCCGGGCCTTCCAGCTGAAGTTCCTGGGACTGCTGTCACCGGCCAACGGGGGTAAGGCGCATGACCGACACGACGACTGACTACGAGCAGCTGGCGCTCAGCGCCGGCCGCGAGCTGGAGGAGGCGACCCCTCAGGAGATCCTGAAGTGGGCCGCCGACACCTTCGGCAAGCGGTTCTGCGTCACCTCCTCCATGGAGGACGCGGTCGTCGCCCACCTCGCCTCCTCGGTCTTCCCCGGTGTGGACGTCGTGTTCCTGGACACCGGCTACCACTTCCCGGAGACCATCGGCACCCGGGACGCGGTCGCCGCGGTGATGCCGGTCAACGTCATCACGCTGAAGCCGCTCCAGACCGTGGCCGAGCAGGACGCCCAGTACGGGCCCGCCCTGCACGACCGCGACCCGGACCTCTGCTGCTCGCTGCGGAAGGTCGAGCCGCTGAACCGCGGTCTCGGCGGGTACGACGCCTGGGCGACCGGGCTGCGCCGCGACGAGTCGCCGACCCGGGCGGACACCCCAGTGGTCGCCTGGGACGCGAGGCGCCGCAAGGTCAAGCTCGCCCCGATCGCCCGCTGGACGCAGGAGGACGTGGACGCCTACGTCAACGCCAACGGCGTACTGCTCAACCCGCTGCTGTGGGAGGGGTACACGTCGGTCGGCTGCTCCCCGCTCTCCTGCACCCGCAAGCCCGCCGAGGGCGAGGACGCCCGGGCCGGCCGCTGGTCCGGTTCCGGCAAGACCGAGTGCGGCATCCACCTCTGACCCGCACGACCCCCCTTCAGATCTCCAGGAGTAACCCCGTGACGACCACCACCCCGGCCGCCGGCGGAGCCGCAGAGGCGGCCCCCGCGGCCGCACCCTGCGAGCGCGGCGCCACCGTGTGGCTGACCGGGCTGCCGAGCGCCGGCAAGACCACACTCGCCTTCGCCCTGGCCGGACGGCTGCGCGCCGAGGGCCACAAGGTCGAGGTCCTGGACGGCGACGAGATCCGCGAGTTCCTCTCCAAGGGCCTCGGCTTCACCCGCGAGGACCGGCACACCAACGTCACCCGAATCGGCTTCGTCGCCGAGAAGCTCGCCGCCAACGGCGTGAAGGTGCTCGCCCCCGTGATCGCCCCCTACGCCGACTCCCGCGCGGCGGTCCGCGAGCGGCACGCCGCCCACGGCACCGACTTCCTGGAGATCCACGTCGCCACCCCGGTCGAGCTGTGCGCCGAGCGCGACGTCAAGGGGCTGTACGCGAAGCAGGCGGCCGGTGAGCTCTCCGGCCTGACCGGCGTCGACGACCCGTACGAGGCCCCCGCGGACCCCGAGCTGCGACTGCAGACCCAGGGCCGCGAGGTGGCCGAGAGCGCCGCCGAGCTGCACGCCTTCCTGACCGAGAGGGGTCTCGCATGACCACCGCGACCGACAGCCTGGTCGACACCGACGACACCCCCTTCGCGCTGTCCCACCTGGACGCGCTGGAGGCCGAGTCGGTGCACATCTTCCGCGAGGTCGCGGGGGAGTTCGAGCGCCCGGTGATCCTCTTCTCGGGCGGCAAGGACTCCATCGTCATGCTGCACCTGGCGCTCAAGGCCTTCTGGCCGGCCGCCATCCCCTTCTCGCTGCTGCACGTGGACACCGGCCACAACTTCCCCGAGGTCATCGAGTACCGCGACCGGGTGGCGGCCAGGCACAACCTGCGCCTGCACGTCGCCCACGTCCAGGACTTCATCGACGACGGCCGGCTGCGCGAGCGCCCCGACGGCACCCGCAACCCGCTCCAGACCGTCCCGCTGCTGGACGCCATCGAGGGCAACAAGTTCGACGCCGTCTTCGGCGGCGGCCGCCGCGACGAGGAGAAGGCCCGCGCCAAGGAGCGCGTCTTCTCCCTGCGCGACGAGTTCGGCGCCTGGGACCCGCGCCGCCAGCGCCCCGAGCTCTGGTCGCTGTACAACGGCCGGCACGCCGTCGGCGAGCACGTCCGGGTCTTCCCGCTCTCCAACTGGACCGAGCTGGACGTCTGGCAGTACATCGAGCGCGAGGGCATCGAACTCCCGGAGATCTACTACGCGCACGAGCGCGACGTCTTCTCCCGGGGCGGCATGTGGCTGACCGCCGGCGAGTGGGGCGGCCCCAAGGAGAACGAGCCCCTCCAGCGGCGCCTGATCCGCTACCGCACGGTGGGCGACATGTCCTGCACCGGTGCCGTCGACTCCGACGCCACCGACATCCAGGCCGTCATCGCCGAGATCGCCGCCAGCCGCCTCACCGAGCGCGGCGCCACCCGCGCCGACGACAAGCTCTCCGAGGCCGCGATGGAAGACCGCAAGCGCGAGGGATACTTCTAAATGAGCACCACCACCGAGACCAGCGCCACCTCCCTGCTGCGCTTCGCCACCGCCGGGTCCGTCGACGACGGCAAGTCCACCCTGGTCGGCCGTCTGCTGCACGACTCCAAGTCGGTGCTGGCCGACCAGCTGGAGGCCGTCGAGCGCGCCTCCCTGAGCCGCGGCCAGGAGGCGCCCGACCTCGCGCTGCTCACCGACGGCCTGCGCGCCGAGCGCGAGCAGGGCATCACCATCGACGTCGCCTACCGCTACTTCGCCACCCCGCGGCGGAGGTTCATCCTCGCCGACACCCCCGGGCACGTGCAGTACACCCGGAACATGGTGACCGGCGCCTCCACCGCCGAGCTGGCCGTCGTCCTGGTCGACGCCCGCAACGGCGTGGTCGAGCAGACCCGCCGGCACGCCGCCGTCGCCGCGCTGCTGCGCGTGCCGCACGTGGTGCTGGCCGTCAACAAGATGGACCTCGTCGAGTACGCGGAGCCCGTCTTCGCCGCCATCGCCGCCGAGTTCACCGCCTACGCCGCCTCGCTCGGCGTCAAGGACGTGGTGGCCGTCCCGATCTCCGCGCTCGCCGGCGACAACGTGGTCGAGCCGTCCGCCCACATGGACTGGTACGGCGGCCCCACCCTGCTGGAGCACCTGGAGACGGTGCCGGTCGGCAGCGACCCGAGCGTCGAGCCGGCCCGCTTCCCCGTCCAGTACGTGATCCGCCCGCAGACCGACGAGCACCCCGACTACCGCGGCTACGCCGGGCAGTTGGCCTCCGGCGTGCTGCGGGTCGGCGACCCGGTGACGGTGCTGCCCTCCGGCCACACCACCACCGTCGCCGGCATCGACGCGCTCGGCCGGCCCACCGACATCGCCTGGGCCCCCCAGTCGGTCACCGTGCGCCTCGCCGACGACATCGACGTCTCCCGGGGCGACCTCATCGCGGCCGGACCGGCCCCCGTCCCCACCAAGGACATCGAGGCCACCGTCAGCCACCTCAGCGAGCGGCCGCTGCGCGTCGGCGCCAAGGTGCTGCTCAAGCACACCACCCGCACCGTACGCGCGCTGGTCAAGGAGATCTCCTACCGGATCGACATCGACACGCTGGAGCAGCGCGCCGCCCCCGACGGGCTGGACGTCAACGACATCGGCCACGTGGTGCTGCGCACCGCCGAGCCGCTGGCGCTCGACGGCTACTCCGACAACCGTCTGACCGGTTCGTTCCTGCTGATCGACCCGGCCGACGGCACCACCCTCACCGCCGGCATGGCGGGCGAGGCCTTCGAGACCGTATCCACCGGCACCACCGAACCCCTTGAGGAGGACTGGGTCTGATGCCCAGCGAGGCGTTCTCGGGCATGGACAAGGAAGGCGGCCGCATCGGCAGCGGCGTCCTCGGCAGCGGCCAGGGCGGCCTGACCCGATGTGTGGGCCGACAGGGCTGAGAACGCCCTGTCACCGGGCCGGCCGCTGTCCCACCCCACAGCTGGCACAGCAGCGCCGTCCCGGCTTGCCCGGCATCCCCCGATGCCGCAAGCACAACCTTGACCGACTTCCGTCCCGAGACCGCCTCCTGACGGTCCGTCCGTGAACAGGACTCCGCCCATGGCACCGAACCAGGCACTTCCCCATACCGCGCCCCGCCCCGACGCCGGCCGGATCAGACGCTCCGCCGCGGCCGTCGTGGCCGGCCTCACGGCCGTGGCGCTGCTCTCCGCCTGCGGCTACGGCTCGAAGAGCGAGGACAAGAAGACCAGCAGCGCGGCGTCGGCCGGCGACACGGCCGCCGGCTCCGGCGCGAAGCTCTCCGCCGACACTGTCAAGATCGGCTACTTCGCCAACCTGACCCACGGCACCCCGCTGGTCGGTCTCCAGGAGGGCCTGTTCCAGAAGGAGCTGGGCGCCACCCAGGTCAAGACCCAGGTCTTCAACGCGGGCCCGGCCGAGATCGAGGCGCTGAACGCCGGCTCGATCGACATCGGGTGGATCGGCCCCTCCCCCGCGATCAACGGCTTCACCAAGTCCGAGGGCAAGTCGCTGAAGATCATCAGCGGTTCGGCCTCCGGCGGCGTCAAGCTGGTCGTCAACCCGGACAAGATCAGCTCCCTGGACGACCTCAAGGGCAAGAAGATCGCCACCCCGCAGCTGGGCAACACCCAGGACGTGGCGCTCCTCAACTACCTGGCCGGCAAGGGCTACAAGGTCGACGCGCAGTCCGGTGCCGGTGACGTCAGCGTGATCCGCTCGGACAACAAGGTCACCCCGGACGCCTACAAGCAGGGCTCGATCGACGGCGCCTGGGTGCCCGAGCCGACCGCGTCCAAGCTGGTCACCCTCGGCGCGAAGGTCCTGCTCAACGAGAAGGACGTCTGGCCGGACAAGAAGTTCGTGATCACCAACATCATCGTCTCGCAGAAGTTCCTCGCGGAGCACCCGGACGTGGTGGAGGCCGTGCTGCGCGGCTCGGTGAACACCAACGCCTTCATCAAGGCCAACCCGGACAAGGCCAAGGCCGACGCCAACGAGGCCATCAAGAAGGAGGCCGGCAACGCGCTGGAGCCGGCCGTCCTCGACCCGGCCTGGCAGGACATCGACTTCCTGGACGACCCGCTGGCCTCCACCCTGCAGGCCGAGGCCGACCACGCCGTCACCGCGGGCCTGCTCAAGAAGCCGAGCCTGAACGGCATCTACGACCTGACGCTGCTGAACAAGGTGCTCGCGGCCAAGGGCCAGAGCCCGGTGGCGGACGCCGGCCTCGGGACCAAGTAGCACCCGGCAGTACCGCTCGGCCCGCGCCCCCAAGCTCCGCGGTCCGGACCCCCGCCCTCCCGGTCGATGCCCGATCGATGCCCCCAGGCACAGGGACGGGCGGGGCCGGACCCCGGCTCCCGCTTCGCCACCCTTCCCTCCCGGCCCGCCAACGGACGGGAGGGGCCCATGACCACTCACGCAGGAGGTGCCCGGATGTCCCCGGCACTGACCACCTCGGACGACGCCGCCGGCGTCGGCACCCGCGACGGCGCGCCCGCCGTCCGGATCTCGCACGTGCACAAGTCCTTCGGCCGTCCCGGCGCGCAGACCCACGTCCTGGACGACATCACCCTCGATGTCGCCCCCGGCGAGTTCGTCACGCTGCTCGGTGCCTCGGGCTGCGGCAAGTCCACCCTGCTCAACCTGGTCGCCGACCTCGACAAGCCCACCCGCGGCACGATCGAGGTGACCGGGGGTCGCCCGGCGCTGATGTTCCAGGAGCACGCGCTGTTCCCCTGGCTCACCGCCGGCAAGAACATCGAGCTCGCCCTCAAGCTCGCCGGCGTCCCCCGCCCCGAGCGCAGGGGCGAGGCCGAACGGCTGCTCGAACTGGTCCGCCTCCAGGGCTCGTACGGCAAGCGCGTGCACGAGCTCTCCGGCGGCATGCGCCAGCGCGTCGCAATGGCCCGCGCACTCGCCCAGGGCGGCTCGGTACTGCTCATGGACGAGCCGTTCGCCGCGCTCGACGCCATCACCCGGGACGTCCTGCACGACGAGATCACCCGGATCTGGGCCGAGCGCAAGCTGTCCGTCCTGTTCGTCACCCACAACGTGCGGGAGGCCGTCCGGCTCGCCCAGCGCGTGGTGCTGCTCTCCTCCCGCCCCGGCCGCGTGGCGCGCGAGTGGCGGATCGACCTGCCGCAGCCGCGCCGGATCGAGTCCTCCGGCGTCGCCGACCTGTCCATCGAGATCACCGAAGAACTTCGTGGGGAGATCCGCCGCCATGGCCAGCACTGACACCACCCCCGTCCTGGACAAGGCCGCCACGCCCGGAACGGACACCGCCGACGTCGGCGCCGGCCTGGACGCCCTCGACGCCGTCTCCGCGCAGCGCACCTCGTTCGGCGAGGTGTTCCGGCAGAAGGCGCTGCCGCCGCTGCTCGGCGTGGTCCTGGTGCTCGCCCTCTGGCAGGGCGCGTACAGCCTGCACGTGACCACCGCCTACAAGCTGCCCAGCCCGGCCGACGTCTGGGGCGCCCTCGGGGACCTCTGGACCGCCGGCACGCTGTTCTCGATCATCTGGACCAGCGTCTGGCGTGGCCTCTCCGGCTTCCTGATAGCCCTCGTCATCGGCACCCCGATCGGCCTGCTGGTCGCCCGGGTCAGGCCGGTGCGGGCCGCGCTCGGCCCCGTCCTCTCCGGCCTCCAGTCGCTGCCCTCGGTCGCCTGGGTGCCGGCCGCCGTCATCTGGCTCGGCATCAACGACTCGATGATGTACGCGGTCATCCTGCTCGGCGCCGTCCCGTCCATCGCCAACGGCCTGGTGGCCGGCATCGACCAGGTCCCGCCGCTGTTCCTGCGGGCCGGGCGCACCATCGGCGCCACCGGCCTCGCGGGCGCGCGGCACATCCTGCTGCCGGCCGCACTGCCCGGCTACCTGGCCGGCCTCAAGCAGGGCTGGGCGTTCTCCTGGCGCTCGCTGATGGCCGCCGAGCTCGTCGCTTCCTCCCCCGACCTGGGCCTCGGCCTCGGCCGGTACCTGGAGAACCAGCGCGAGTTCTCCGACATGGCGGGCGTGCTGCTCGGCATCATCCTCATCCTGTTCGTCGGCATCGCCATCGAACTGCTGGTGTTCACCCCGGTCGAGCGCCGGGTCCTGCGCAACCGCGGCCTGCTGGCCGCCGTCAAGTAAGGCGCCTCCCGTGTACGAAGGCCGGCTGTCCGCCGCCCCCGCCACCGCGGTGGCGGCGGGCGGCCCCGCCCTGCTGCTGATCGCCCACGGCAGCCGCGACCCGCGGCACGCCGCGACGGTGGCCGCGCTGGTCGCCGGGGTCCGGGCGCTGCGCCCGGGGCTGGAGGTCGCCACCGCCTACCTCGACCACTGCGCGCCGCGGATCCCGCAGGTGGTCTCCCGGCTCGCCGGGGCCGGCGCGGACGCCGTGGCCGTGCCGCTGCTGCTCAACCGGGCCTTCCACGCCAAGCACGACATCCCCGCCGCGCTGCGCGCCGCCGGCGCGGGCCTGCCGGTCGCGGACGTGCTCGGGCCCTCCCCCCTGCTGCTCGACGCCCTGGACCGCCGCCTCGCCGAGGCCGGGCTCGACCTCGCCTCCCCCGCGGTCCGCGCCCGCACCGGCGTCGTCCTGGCCGCCGCCGGCTCCTCCGACCCGGCCGCCGACGCCGCCACCCGCGCGGTCGCCGCCGAGTGGCGCCGCACCCGCGGCTGGGCCGCCGTCGAGGTCGCCTACGCCTCCGCCGCCGGCCCCCGTGTCCCCGACGCCGTCGCCGCGCTGCGCCGCGCCGGCGCCGCCGAGGTGGCCGTCTCCCCCTACCTGCTCGCCCCGGGCCGCCTCCCCGACCGGATCGCCGAGGCCGCCGCCGGCTCCGCCGCCCTCCTCGCCGACGTCCTCGGCGCGGCCCCCGAACTCGCCCGCCTCCTCCTCGCCCGCTACGACCGGGCCCGGGCAGTGGCGGCGGCGGCCCCCGCCCTCACCGCCTGAGGCCGGAGCGCGGCGGGCCCGCTCGGGTCTGGTCCGGGAGGCCGGCGCGGCCCGGCCGGGGAGTGGCCCCCGGCCGGGCGCCGCGCTCCGGTCAGATCCGGCGCAGGGTGAACGCGTCGGCGGGCTTGCCGGCCAGGGCGAGGTCCAGGCGGGCGGAGAGCACGTAGGTGGCGCCGGCGGGGCCGGGGGTCACCGCGGTGGGGACGAGATCGGCCCAGGGGCGGACGGCGGCCAGCCGGGCGGTGCGCCAGTGGTCGTCGGAGCGCAGCTCGACCTCGGCGTCCCGGCCGGCCCCCAGGAGGTTGTTGGTGACGCCGGCGATCCCGCCGTCCGGACGGCTCGTCAGGCCGTCCAGGTGCAGCAGTGCGCCCGCGTCGCCGCGGACCTCGATCCGCCGCAGCCCGGCCGGGTTGTGGACGGGGATCTGCCAGAGCGTGCCGTCGTCCCACTTGCCGATGACGAGCCGGCCGTCCCGGTAGACGATGCCGTTGAGGCCGTAGCCGCCGGGCCGCGGGGCCAGCCGGTCGTCGCGGACGAGGACGGACGCCCTGCCGTCCACCCCCACCCGGTAGACGACCGGGGCGAAGGAGTCGGTGACGTACGCGGTGCCGTCGGGGCCGAAGGCCACGTCGTTGGCGACGTGCGGGCCGCCATCCCCGGCCACGGCGGCGAGGTCGGTGTAGAAGATCCGCCGCCCGGTCTCCAGGTCGTAGGCGCCGAGCCCGCCGATCCGGCCGACCGTCGCGGGGGTGCTGCGGTCGCCGACGCCGTTGTCCATGTTGACGGCCAGGACGCGGCCGCGGGCGGCGTCCACGTGAAGACCGGCGATCTGCACCAGCACGTCCGGGTCGTCGACCAGGGTGCGGACCGACCCGTCGGTGGTGACGGCGGTGACGGTGCCGTGGCCCATCGAGCCGAGCAGGAAGCGGCGGCGCGCCGGGTCCCAGGTCGCCCCCTCGGGGACGAACTTCGGGGCGTGCCCCTGGATCACCGCCGGGGCCCGGTGCGCGGGCGCGGCGGCGGCGGGCAGCGCACCCGCGGTGCCGAGCAGGACGGTGGCCGCCGCGGCGGCGACCAGGGTGCGGCGGAGCTGACGGTGCATCGGGATTCCCCCTGTGAGGTTTGCGTGATCCGCTGACGGATCAAGCTTCGCGGGGCGTCCCGGCACGCAGCAGTGCGTGGGGATACTGGTAGTACGACTACCAGGGGAGTGCGGGGGAGATGAGCGACGCGGAGGTCCGCCGCAAGGCGCTGTCGAGCTTCCTGCGCAGCCGGCGGGCCCGGCTGACGCCGGAGGAGGTCGGCATGGCACCGGGGGTGCGGCGGCGCACTCCGGGGCTGCGGCGGGAGGAGCTGGCACTGCTCGCCGGGGTCGGGGTGACCTGGTACACGTGGCTGGAGCAGGGACGGCAGATCAACCCCTCTCCGGAGGTGCTGGCCAGCCTGGCGCGGACGCTGCGGCTGGACCGGGCGGAGACGGCGTACCTGTTCCGACTGGCCGGGAGCCACCCGCGGGAGGCCGGCATCGAGGTGCCGGAGGAGGTCCCGGCGGCGCTGCTGCGGCTGATGCACGCGCAGTGGCCGGCGCCGGCCTTCGTGATGGACGCGGACTGGGACGTCCGGGCGTGGAATCCGGGCGCGGAGGCGTTGTTCAGGATCTCCCGGCTGGAACCGGACGAGTGCAACCTGGCCTGGGTGGTGTTCGCCGATCCCGTCAACCGGGCCCGGACGGTGGACTGGGAGCGGCACGCGCGCCGGATCCTGGCGCAGTTGCGCTCCGCGTACGCCGAGCGGGGCGGTGACGGCGCCCCGCAGGCGCGGCGGCTGGCCCGGCTGATCAGGCGGCTGCGGGCGGAGTCGCCGGAGGCGGACCGCTGGCTGGACGAGCACCAGGTGCAGGAGCGGGCCGGGGTGGAGAAGGACGTGCTGCACGAGGAGCTGGGCCTCCTGAGGATCGATCAGTTGGTGCTCCGGGCCGAGGGCGGCCTGCAGTTGGTGGTGCTGTCGCCACGGGACGCGGAGACGGGTGAGCGCCTGCGCGACCTCGCTCCGGCCGCCGCAACGGCGTGAGCGGGGCGGGGCCCGGGGGCCTCGGGGGCGCCCCTCGGCCCCCCTCCGCAGGAACTCCCCCACGCGGAAGCGGTGCCGGAGCTGGGGGCCCGGTGCCGCCGGGCCCCCGGTGAACGCCGTCCGCATCAGTGGGCGGTCGTGCCGAGGTGGACGGTGACCAGCCCGGCGGTGATGAGGACGAGGCCGGCCAGGGCGACCGGGGACGGCGTCTCGTGGCGCAGGACGAGGCCGGTCAGGACGGTGCCGATGGTGCCGATGCCGGTGAAGACGGCGTAGCCGGTACCGGTCGGGAGGTCCTGGAGGGCGCGGCCGAGCAGGTAGACGGCGCCGAGCATGAGGACGAGGCAGAGCGCGGTCTGCGGGAGCCGGGTGAACCCCTCGGTCGGCTTGATGGACTGCGCCCAGGCGACCTCGACGACGCCCGCCAGCAGCAGCCAGATCCACGGCACGGTCTCAGCCCTCCCGGGGGATGCGGTGGCCCGCCAGTTTCGCGCCGAGCTCCCCGGCCCGGTGCAGCGCGCCGGCCGCGGAGTCCAGGTGTTGCGCGCGGCGGTCGGCCAGCCCCGGGTCGACCAGCGAGTTGACCAGTTCGGCGGCGACGACCTCGCCGTCCTCCACCGCGTAGTGGCCGCGGAAGAAGTCGAGCAGGTAGCGGCCGTGGTGGTCGAAGGGCTCGCGCGGGGTGCCGGGGCCGTACGCGCCGCCGCGGCCGGCGACGACCACGAACTTCCGGGGCGCGAGGACCATCTTCGGGAAGGTGACCTGGTCGATCCAGGCCTTGAGGGCCGCGGGGATGCCGAAGTTGTACATCGGTGCGCCGATCAGCACGACGTCCGCCGCGACCAGTTCGTCGAGCAGTGGCCGGACGAGGGCCCAGGCCTCCCGCTCCTGATCGGTGCGGACGGCCTCGCCGTACCGGGCAATGTCGGTGATGCCCTCGCTCAGCAGGGTGTCGCAGATCCGGGTCCAGCCCTCGCCGATCGGCGGCACCGGTTGGGCGGCGAGGTCGCGGTGGACGACCTCGCCCCCGCCGGCGTCGCGCCAGGCGGTGGTGAAGGCGGCGCCGAGGCGGCGGGAGAAGGAGTCGGTGCGGGCGCTGCTGTTCAGGTGCAGGAGTGTGGACACGGTGAACCCCCCGGTGGAGTTGGGCGTGGCAAGGCCGGAGCAACAAGTGGACATACTGTCCGCTTGTCCTCGCCCAGAACGATAGGAGGCAAGTGGACGCTGTGTCCACTTGCCTCCTATCGTGGGGCCCGTGACCGAACTCCCGCTGGCCGACGGCCGCCCGCCGCGCGAACGGGCCGACGCCGCCCGCAACCGCGCCAAGATCCTGGCCGCCGCCGAGCGGCTCTTCGCCGGGGGCGACCCCGCCGGCGTGACCATGGACGACATCGCCAGGGCCGCCGGCATCGGCCGCGGCACGCTCTACCGCCGCTACCCGGACCGCGCGTCCATCGCCCGCGCCCTGCTCGACGAGCACGAGCGGGCCCTCCAGGAGCGGCTGCTGCGCGGCGCCCCGCCGCTCGGCCCGGGCGGGGCCGACGGGCCGGAGCCCGCCCCGGCCGAGCGGCTGGCCGCCTTCTACGCGGCGATGGTGGAGCTGCTGGAGACCCACGTCCACCTGGTGCTCGGCGCGGAGACCGGAGCGGCGCGCTACCGGACCGGCGCCTACGCCTTCTGGCGGCTGCACGTCGCCCACCTGGCCCGCCGGGCCGGCCTCCCGGACCCGGACACCGTCGCCGACCAGCTGCTCGCCCCGCTCGCCCCCGAGCTCTTCCGCCACCAGCGCGACGCCGGCCTCGGCCCCGAGCGCATCGCGGCGGGCCTGGCCGTCCTGGCCCGCGGCGCGCTCGGGTAGCCCTGCACCGGCGAGCCGTTCCGGGCCCGAACCACGCGGCCCGGTCTCCCCACGGCGAGGGGAGACCGGGCTCGGCCGTGCTGTCACGCCATTACGCGGGCGCGTGCCAGAGCTGGTTGGCCGTGTTGTTGAAGTCCCAGATCTGCGCGAGCGCGCCGTTGGCGGTGTCCCAGCCCCGCACGTCCAGGGCGCGGCCGGACTTCACGTTGATGATCGCGCCGTCGGCCCGGACCTGCCACTTCTGGCTGATCGCGCCGTTGCACTCCCACATGTGCACCGGCGTGCCGTTGCCGGTCCGCCCGCTGTCGGGGTCCAGGCACAGGCCGACGGCGCGGATGGTCCCGTCGGAGGCGATCCGCCACGACTGGTTGACGTTGCCGAGGCAGTCCCACATCTGCACGGGCGTGCCGTTGACGCTGGTACCCATGCGCACGTCCAGGCACTTGTTCACGAAGCCGGTGATCTGGCCGGTCGGCCCGCCCGCCGGCGTGGGGCCCATCTGGATTTCCACCGAATTCACGCGGTCCAAGCCGCAGCTGGCGGAGGTGGTGGTGTTGCCGGTGACCCACCCGCTGGTGGTGCCCGGCCAGATGATCGGGGTCGAGCTGCCCGGGTTGTAGACCCAACAGGTGATCACGACGTGCCAGGTCTGCATCGGGTCGATGCCCGAACAGGTGCCGGCGTAGAAACCCTGGGGAGTGGTGCTCACGTAACACTTGTCGCCCACGGCGGTCTGCGCGGACTGGGCCGACTTTGCGCCGGCGGTCAGCGCGGGCTCTGCGGCCTCGGCGGCCGGCGCCGTGAGCGCGGCGGCTGCCGCGAGCAGGGCGGTGGCGAACAGGGCGGCGGTACGACGCATCGAAGAGATCCTTAGCGTTGAGGGTGATTCAGGGTTGAGGGTGATTCGGCCAAGGGGCTGCCACGCGCGTCACGCGGGCGCGTGCCAGAGCTGGTTGGCCGTGTTGTTGAAGTCCCAGATCTGCGCGATCGCGCCGTTGGCGCTGCCCCAGCCCCGCACGTCCAGAGCGCGGCCGGACTTCACGTTGACGATCGCGCCGTCGGCCCGGACCTGCCACTTCTGGCTGATCGCGCCGTTGCACTCCCACATGTGCACCGGCGTGCCGTTGCCGGTCCGCCCGCTGTCGGGGTCCAGGCACAGGCCGACGGCGCGGATGGTCCCGTCGGAGGCGATCCGCCACGACTGGTTGACGTTGCCGAGGCAGTCCCACATCTGCACGGGGGTCCCGTTGTTGCTGACACCACCGCGCACGTCCAGGCACTTGTTCACGAAGCCGGTGATCTGACCGGTCGGCCCGCCCGCCGGCGCGGGGCCGAACACGATGTCCATCCCCCACGAGAACTCCGTGGCGGAGCACCCCGCGGTGGTGGAGGTGTTGCCGGCGACCCAGCCGGCGCTCCACGCCGGTGTGGTGATCGGGACCCCGGGGTTGTTCATGTCGTAGTGCACGCAGACACCCGCGAGCCTCCAGGTCTGCATCGGGTCGATGCCCGAACAGGTGCCGGTGTAGGACGTGCCGTTGGGGACGACCGTGCACCTGTCGGCCGGACCGGCGGCCTGCGCGGACCGGGCGCCGGCGGCCGGCGCGGACGGCGCGCTCTCGGCGGCGTTGGCAACCGGCGCGGTGAGCGCGACTGCTCCCGCGAGCAGGGCACTGGCGAACAGGGCGGCGGTGCGACGCATCGCGAAGGTCCTTCCGGAGACGGTGAGCCGGCCGGCCTGCTTGCGAAGAAATTGTGATGACAGTGGGTCAGTTGTGCAGGCCGTGTGAAATCTTCAGGCACCGCGTGTCCATGGTCAACAGGGCAGGTAAAGATCACGCCACTGGTGCGCCCACGAACGGAAGGTGTACGGAAAGGCCCGGGAACGGCCCGGGCAGGCCGCGCGGGCCCGCCGATCCGGCCGGAATGCACACGGCCCGGCTCCCCCGTGAAAGGGGGAACCGGGCCGTGGGAGGGACCGGAGGGGCTCAGTCGGCCTTGCGGCGCTGGCGGCCGGTGCCGTAGTTGGAGCCGGACTTGGAGCCGGAGCCGGGCTTGGCGCGCCCCGAGGAGCGGCCGATGAAGCCGGCCGCCTGGCGGCGCCCGCCGCCCTCGCCGCCGCCCTGGCCGCCGCCGGCGCCGAGGCGCTGCTTGGGGCGGGGACGGCGCGGGTTGCCGTTCATGTCGACGTCGGTGGGCAGTCCGGAGCGCTTGCCGGGGCGGCGGCGGGGGGCGCCGCTGCCGGCCGGCTTGCCCTCGGCGGCGGGGGCGGCGGCCGGGGCCGGGACGGCCACGGTGACGGGCACGCCGCTGGGGGTGCGGGCGCCGGTGATCCGGGTCAGCTCGGCGTCGCCCGGGCGGATCTTGGTGGTGGTCGGGCGGATGCCGGCCACGGTCATCAGCCGGCTGACCTCGCGCCGCTGGTCGGGCAGGACCAGGGTGACGACGGTGCCGGACTCGCCGGCACGGGCGGTGCGGCCGCCGCGGTGCAGGTAGTCCTTGTGGTCGATCGGCGGGTCGACGTTGACGACCAGGTCGAGTCCGTCGATGTGGATGCCGCGGGCGGCGACGTTGGTGGCGATCAGCGCCGTCACGTGGCCGTCGCGGAACTGGTCGAGCACCCGGTTGCGCTGCGGCTGGGACTTGCCGCCGTGCAGCGCGGCCGCCTTGACGCCGTTGGCCAGCAGCTGCTTGGCGAGGCGGTCGGCGCCGTGCTTGGTGTGCACGAACATGATCAGCCGGCCCTCGCGGGAGGCGATGTGGGCGGTGGCGGAAGCCTTGTCGGCCGCCTCCAGCTGGAGCACGTGGTGGTCCATGGTGGTGACCGCGCCGGCCGACGGGTCGACCGAGTGGGTCACCGGGTCGCTCAGGAAGCGCTTGACCAGGCGGTCGACGTTGCGGTCGAGGGTGGCGGAGAACAGCATCCGCTGCCCGCCCTCGGCGACCTGCTCCAGCAGCTTGGTGACCTGGGGCAGGAAGCCCATGTCGGCCATCTGGTCGGCCTCGTCGAGGACGGTGATGGCCACGTCGGAGAGCACCACGTCGCCGCGGTTGATCAGGTCGTCCAGCCGGCCCGGGGTGGCGACCAGCACCTCGGCGCCGCGGCGCACCGCGTTGGCCTGGCGGGTGATGGACATGCCGCCGACGACGGTGGCGATCCGCAGGTTGACGGCGGTCGCGTACGGCGTGAGCGCCTCGGTGACCTGCTGGGCCAGTTCGCGGGTGGGCGTCAGGATCAGCGCCAGCGGGTGCCGGGCGTCGGCGCGCTTGCCGGCCGTGCGGGCGAGCAGCGAGAGGCCGAAGGCGAGCGTCTTGCCGGAGCCGGTGCGGCCGCGGCCGAGCACGTCGCGGCCGGCGATGGAGTCCGGCAGGGTGGCGGCCTGGATCGGGAACGGCTCGGTGACGCCCTCGCGGGTGAGCGCGTTCAGGATGCCCTTGGGCAGTTCCAGCTCGGCGAAGCTCGCCGCCGGCGGGCGGGCCGGGGTGCCCTCGACGACGGTGAAGTCGGCGGGCGCCTGGGCCGCGGAACGGGGGGCGTTGCGGCGCTGGCCGCGGGGGGCGTCACCGCGGGCGCCACCGGTGGCGCGGGGGGCGCCGCCGTTGCGGCTGCGGGGCTTGCGGGTGCGGTCGCCGTCGCGGGGCGTGCGGGCAGGGGTGGTCACGGAGTCTCCGTCCGATGGGAAGCACAGCCCCGTCGGGGCTGGTCGGCCGTCGGGTTGGAGTTCGCCGCCCCGGCCGTTCGGCGGCATGCGCGAGGGCCCGCACCGTGCGGTACGGGCCCTCGCTTCGCGAGATCGCGAGTCAGCTCGGAAGCTGGACTCAGATGACGCGGATGTTCTCGGCCTGCGGGCCCTTCTGGCCCTGGGTGACGTCGAACTCGACCTTCTGGCCCTCGACGAGCTCACGGAAGCCCTGGGCGTTGATGTTCGAGTAGTGGGCGAACACGTCAGCGCCGCCACCGTCCTGCTCGATGAAGCCGAAGCCCTTTTCGCTGTTGAACCACTTCACGGTGCCGGTAGCCATAACCGTCTCCTCATAAAACTGGGGCATCAGGGCCCACACCTCGTGGACCCCAAGTAGCCGCGATCCCCATCCGGAGACTGAAACACCGGACAAAACAAATGCGCCTGTTGGGTTGAACCAGCAGGCGCACACAAACGTTCATGGGAACCAAAACTGCAACTGCCTCGACTGTAGCACGCTGCCACCGTGATTGACCGGGGAGTTTCTGCCCGGCACGTCACGTTTGCCGGTGCCCGGAAACGGGCAGGCGGCGCCCGCCGAAGCGGACGCCGCCTGCCTGTCGTGCACCGGGGAAGGTCAGTGCCGTCCGGCCGGCTCCGGCACGCCGTGCGAACCGGTCACCGGCGCGGGGCCGGCGTGCCGGTCGTCGGCGCCGTGGCCGGGCCACCAGGCGGTACGGCCGATCAGCGCGGTGAGCGCCGGGGTGAAGAAGAGCGCCATCACGAAGGCCGCCAGGATGATGCCGAAGGCCATCGCGAAGCCGAACTCCAGCATGAAGACGTTGCCCGCGAGCATGAAGGTCGCGAACGACGCCGCCAGGATGAACCCGGCCGCCGCGACGGTCGGGCCGCCGTGGCGCAGCGCCTCACGGGCCGCCTCGCGCGGGTTGCGGCCCTCGCGGGCCTCCTCCCGCAGGCGGGCGATGATCAGGATGTTGTAGTCCGTCCCGATCGCCACCACGAAGAGGTAGATGAGGATCGGCAGCATGAACATCATGCCGTGCTCGCCCTTGATGTCCTGGAAGAGCAGCGTCGAGGCGCCGAGGGTGGCGGTGAAGCCGAGGCCGACCGAGGCCATCAGGTACCAGGGGGCGACCACGCTGCGCAGCTGGAGGCCCAGGATCAGCAGGATCAGCAGACCCGCGATCGGGAAGACCAGCTTGTAGTCGTGGGCCATCGCGAGGTTGATGTCCTTGTAGACGGCGGTCAGGCCGCCGACCTTCGCCTCCGTGCCGGCCGGCGCCTGGCCGTGGGCCACGTCGCGCAGGTCGGTGAGGGTGTCGATCGCCTCGTTGCTGTCCGGCTTGTTGTTGAGCAGCACGGTGAAGTCGGCGGTCTTGCCGTCCTCGCTGAGCTGGGGCTTCGGCGCCACCGGTGCCACGCCGGACACCCCGCTGAGCTTGGCCGCGTAGGCCTCGAACTTGGCCGGGTCGAGCTTCACCCCGACGGTGCTGGTCAGGTAGACGTGGCTCGGGTCGGCGGCGCCGGCCGAGAAGCCGTTCATCAGCTTGTCCTGGACGACCATCGACTCCTTGTCCTTGGGCATGGAGCTGCCCGCGAGGTCGAAGGTGCCGTTGTAGCCCAGGGCGCCGGCCGACAGCGCCACCAGCACGCCGCCGGAGGCCAGGGCGACGATGCCCGGGCGCTTCTGCACCATGCGGCCGAGCGCGGTGAAGCGCGCGTTGCCCGGCTCGTTCATCCACTTCTTGCCGGGCCAGAAGACGCCGCGGGCCGGGATGACCGTGAGCACGGCCGGGGCCAGGGTGAGCGCGGCGAACGCGGTGACGACGACGGCGATGGCCAGGGCCGGGCCGAGCGCCTTGAACATGCCGAGGCTGGAGAGGATCAGCACCGCGAAGGCGACGGTGACCGCTCCGGCGGCCGAGGCGATCGCCTCGCCGACCCGGCCGACGGCGTTGGCCACGGCCTCCTTGCGGTCGTCACCGGCCCGCAGCCGCTCGCGGTAGCGGAAGGCCAGGAAGAGGAAGTAGTCGGTGCCGACGCCGAGCACGACGACGATCAGGATCGCGGAGAGCACCGGGGTGGTCTCCAGCTTGAACGCCTTGGTGGCGTACGCGATCACGCCGTTGGCGGTCGGCATGGCGACGACCAGCGAGATCAGGATCGGCAGGATCCCGGCGAGGACGCTGCGGAAGATGATCCCGACGATGAGCGCGACCAGGACGACCGTGGACATCGCGATGAGCGCGTCCGCCGAGCCGGAGGACTCCTTCTGGTCCAGGGCCTGGGCGGCGGAGCCACCGAGCTGGAACTTCAGGTCCGTCCCCGAGGTGAGCGACTTGCCCTCGTCGCGGAGGTGCTTGGCGGTCTCGCCGAACTCCTCGGACTGCTGGGTCTTCTTGTCGATGGCGATCGGCGCGAGCGCGAACTTGCCGTCCTTGGACGTCGTCTGCTCGCCGACCGGGATGATCGTCTCGACGTTCTTGATCTTCTTGTCGGTCAGACCCTGGACGATCTTGGCCATGGCGGCCTTGTCGGCGTCGTTCATCGCGCCGCCGTCGTTGCGCTCGAAGAGCGCCAGTGCGGAGGGCGTGAAGCTGGCCGGGAACGCCTTCTCCTGGAGCGCCGAGGCCTGGATGGACTCGTAGTGCTTGGGGAGGAAGGACGCCTCGTCGGTCTGCGCGGTGATCTTCGGCGCGCCGGCCACGATCGCGATCATCGCGACAATCCATGCCGCGATCACCCACCAGGCGCGGCGGACGACAAATTGTCCTAGTCGGTGGAACATGCTCGATGCCTCCTGGGCATGGTTCACCGCCGGCCCTCGGGGGACGGGACGTCGGGCGACGGAGGACCGGCTGGGCATGGCGACGAGGCCCGCCCCTAGCCGGTCGGCAGGTAAGTGATCTGAGGACATCATCCTACGAGTACTTGCTTGCCGCCCGGCAAGCAGCCCCCGTGAAGCCGACCCCCTCGGGGAACGCCCATCGGCGCCCCGCACCATCTTCACCCCCCGGACAGCCACTTGACCTCGTGCTCCGGGTGGAGACCGCTCCCCCTCAGGGTGGAGTTCGCACCCGACCCCAGGGAGGAGAAGTCAGGGTTCTGAGGTAGGGATAACCCCACCCCTCCCCCGAGGCGAACCCCAGGGAATACTCCCCCGCCAGCCGGATACCCCGTCAACCACCCTTTTTCTACTGTCGGTTGCGACGCCGGACCACCGCCGGCGCCCGGCCGCCACCGCCCGGCCGGCAACCACGCCTCACCCGCGGCGCCACCGCCGCTCTCCCAGGGGGATTCCCGTGAAGACCAAGCTCGGCACGGCTGCCGCCATGGGCGCCTGGAGCGCCCGGCACAGAAGAACGGCCGTCTTCGGCTGGCTCCTCTTCGTCGTCCTCGCCGCCTACCTCGGCGGCGTGCACGGCAGCACCGAGGTCAAGGAGTCCGAGGCGATGCCCGGCCAGGTCTCCCGGGCCGCCAGGATCCTCGACGACGCCGGGCTGAAGTCCCCCGCGAGCGAGACCGTCCTGGTCCAGAGCACCACCCTGGCCGCCGACGCGCCGGCCTTCCGGGCCGCCGTCGAGCAGGTGGTCACCGGCGTCAACGCCACCGGCAAGGCCGCCGACGTCCGCTCCCCCTACGACACCAAGGCGGTCTCGGCGGACGGCCACTCGGCGCTCGTCCAGCTCACCGTCAAGGGGGAGCACGAGGACGCCGTCAAGAACGTCCCCGCGATCATGGACGCGGTCGCCGCCGTCCAGAAGCAGCACCCCGACCTGACCGTCGTCGAGCTCGGCGACGCCAGCTCCGGCAAGTGGATCGACGAGCAGTTCTCGAACGACTTCGCCCGCGCCGAGTGGACCGCCGTGCCGCTCGCCCTCGGCATCCTGCTGGTCGCCTTCGGCGCACTGGTCGCCGCCGTCCTGCCGGTGGTCCTCGCCATCACCGCCTTCGTCGCCGCGGGCGGACTGGTCGCGCTGAGCAGCGGGTTCCTGCACACCAGCAACAACGCCAGCTCGGTGATGCTCCTGGTCGGCCTCGCCGTCGGCGTCGACTACTGCCTCTTCTACCTGCGCCGCGAGCGCGAGGAGCGGGCCGCCGGGCGCGACCCGGAGACCGCGCTGAAGATCGCCGCCGCCACCAGCGGCCGGGCCGTCCTGGTCTCCGGCGTCACCGTGGTCGTCGCCATGGCCGGCATGTTCCTCACCGGCATAGCCGAGTTCCAGGCGATGTCCTACGCCACCATCGTGGTCGTGGTCACCGCCGTGCTCGGCTCCCTCACCGTGCTGCCCGCGCTGCTGTCGATGCTCGGCGACAAGGTCGAGAAGGGCCGCGTCCCCTTCCTCGCCGAGCTGCGCCGCCCCGACGCCGCCGCCACCGGCGGCCGGGTCTGGAACGCGATCCTCACCCCGGTGCTGCGCCGCCCGCTCGCCGCCACCGTGCTGGCCGGCGCGCTGCTGGTCGGCCTGGCCGCGCCGCTGGTCACCATGCACACCGCCAACCTCACCTTCCAGCAGCAGCTGCCCGCGGGCAACGAGCTGGTCGCCGCCTCGCAGAAGATCGAAGCCGCCTTCCCCGGTAGCCCGGCCCCGGCCAGCGTGGTGATCAAGGCCGCCGACATCGACTCCCCGGCGATGACCGCCGCCATCGCCGACCTCAAGGCCAGGGCCCTGGCCAGCGGGAGGATGCACGGCCCGGTGGACGTCACCGTCCACCCCGACAAGAACATCGCCACCGTCGACATCCCGCTCAACGGCAGCGGCAACGACGCCACCAGCAACGCCGCCCTGAAGACCCTGCGCACCGAGATCGTCCCCGCCACCGTGCTGAAGGTGGCCGGCACCGAGGCCCCGGTCACCGGGCGCACCGCCGGCTCGTACGACTTCAACGACAAGATGACCGGCTCGATGCCGCTGGTCTTCGGCTTCGTGGTGGCCTTCGCCTTCCTGCTGATGCTCACCTCGTTCCGCTCGCTGGCCGTCGCCGCCACCGCCGTGGTGCTCAACCTGCTCTCGGTCGGAGCGGCGTACGGGGTGCTGACGCTGGTCTTCCAGCACGGGGTGGGGGCCTCGCTGCTGGGCACCGCCGGAGTCGGCGCGGTCGAGTCCTGGGTGCCGCTGTTCCTCTTCGTGATCCTCTTCGGCCTCTCGATGGACTACCACGTCTTCGTGGTCTCCCGGATCAAGGAGGGCCGCGACCGGGGCCTGCCGACCCGGGCCGCCATCGCGCACGGCATCCGCTCCACGGCGGGGGTCGTCACCAGCGCCGCGGTGATCATGGTGGCGGTGTTCGCGGTCTTCGGCACCCTCTCCATGCAGGCGATGAAGCAGATGGGCGTCGGCCTGGCGGTCGCCGTGCTGATCGACGCGACGGTCATCCGCGCGGTGCTGCTGCCCGCGGTGATGACCCTGCTCGGCGAGCGCAACTGGTACCTGCCGTCCTGGCTGCGCTGGCTGCCCGACCTCTCGCACGGCGAGAGCTTCCCGCCGGTCGGCGCCCACGGCGCGGTGACCGCCCCGGTACCGGCCGCCCCGGCACCCGCCGCCGACGGCGCCCGGCACCGCAGGGTCGGGGTCTGATCCTCCGGCAGGCACCCCCGACGCATCCGGCCGGGCCCCGCATCACGCGGGGCCCGGCCCTCGTTTGCCAGAATGATCACCGTCCCCCGGCCGCCACCACCGAACGGACTCCCCCATGCTCCCCTTCGACGAGGGCCGCGCCCGCCTGCTGCTCGCCCACGCCTGCGAGTCCGCCGGCCTGCCCGGCCCCGGCGACGCACGGCTGCTCGCCCTGGGCGAGAACGCCGTCTTCGACCTCGGCGACCCGGCCGTGGTCGCCAAGGTCGGGCGCGGCCCCGAGCTGTTCGGGCGGGCCCGGCACGAACTCGCCGTCGCCCACTGGCTGGCCGGCCGGGGCGTCCCGGTGGTCCGGCCCTACGACGGCGCGCCGGACGGGCCGCAGCTCCCCCACGGACACCCCGTCACCTTCTGGCACCGCCTCGCGCCCGCCGTCCGGCCCGCCCGGCCCGCCGACCTCGCGCCGCTGCTGCGCGCCCTGCACCGGCTGCCGCTGCCGCCCTTCCCGCTCGACCGGCGTGACCTGCTCGCCCCGGTGGAACGCTGGCTCGCCTCCGCCGAGGGACACGTCGACCCGGCCGACGTCGCCTTCCTGCGCCACCGCCGGGACGCCTTCGCCGCCGCCCTGCCCGACCTCGCCCCGCACCTGCCGGCCGGGGTGATCCACGGCGACGCCCTGCCGCGCAACGTGCACGTCGGCCCGGACGGGCCGGTCCTGCTCGACCTGGAGAACGTCTCGCACGACCTGCGCGAGCACGACCTCGTGGTGCTGGCGCTCAGCCACGACCGGTACGGCGTACCGGCGCAGGAGTACGGGGCGTTCACCGGCGCGTACGGCTGGGACGTGCGGGAGTGGTCCGGCTTCGCGGTGCTGCGCGGTGCGCGGGAGACGGCCAGCGCCTCCTGGGTGGCGCAGCAGGCGCCGGGCAACCCGGCCGCGCTGGCCGAGTTCCGCCGGCGGGTGGAGTCGCTGCGCGCGGGGGCGACGGACGTGCGCTGGTACCCGTTCTGACGCCCGGCCGGGTTCTCGTCGGCGCGCTCGGGGTGCGCTCACGGGGCGTGCTTGTGCGGCGCAACCGGACGTGGTCCGATCGGCGTCCCATCCGACAGTCAGCCTGAAGTCGGCCGGCACCCGGCCCGACGGCAGTCCGACCCAGGGATCGCGATCACCTCCGCACCCGAGGAGCCGCAGCCATGCCCGAGCACGCAACCCCGCAGCGCCTCTCGCCGCCCGCCCGGCGCCGCCGCCGACCCCTGCTCGCGGGCTGCGTCGCGGTGGCCGCCGCCCTGGGCCTGGCCGCCTGCGGCACCGCCAACGGCGCGCTCCAGCCGCAGCCCGGCATCACCGCGTCCGGGCCGGGCACCCCGGCGCCGTCGGCTCCGCCCACTGCTGCGGCCTCCTCCGCCGGCACCCCCTCCTCGTCCGGGCCGTCCGCCTCGACGCCGGCCGCGCCCGCCACGCCGAGGCCCGGCACCCCGAAGCCGACCACGCCCAACCCCCCGCCGCCGAGCACCTCCAGGCCGCCGACGCACGCTCCGACCCAACCGCCGTCGCACACCCCGGACACCCGGCCGGGCACCCCGCCGGCCACCCGCCCGCCCACGACCACCCCGGTCCCGCCGCCACCGCCGTCCTCGGACGGGGTGTCCACCTCGGTGGTCCGCTCCACCGCCTCCGGCGGCCGCACGGTCGCGCTCACCTTCGACGACGGTCCCGGGCCCGCCACCGGCCAGATCCTCGACCTGCTCGCCCAGTACGGCGTCAAGGCGACGTTCTGCCAGGTCGGCCAGCAGGCCGCCGCCAACCCGGCGATGGTCCGGCGGATCGTCGCGGCCGGACACCGGCTCTGCGACCACAGCGTCGACCACCCCCAGCCGTTCGCCGCGCTCCCGCACGACCGGGCCGTGTCCGAGATCTCCAGGGCCAAGGACATGATCGTCCAGGCCGGCGGCCCGGGCACCAGGGTCTCCTGGTTCCGCGCCCCCGGCGGCGGGTTCACCGCCGACAACCAGCGGATCGCCGCCGACCTCGGCCTGCGCCCGCTCGGCTGGTCGGTCGACCCGCGGGACTGGGCCCGCCCCGGCGTCGCGTCGATCGTCTCCACCGTGCAGGGCCAACTCCGGCCCGGCGGTGTCGTCCTGATGCACGACGGCGGCGGGGACCGCAGCCAGACCGTCGCCGCGCTGAAGCAACTGCTGCCCTGGCTGGTGGCCCAGGGCTACCACTTCGACTTCCCGGCCGGCTGACCGGTTCGTCCGCCACATCCCGTGCGGCCGAACGGAGTCGACCGCCGGGGCCGGCCCTGACATCCGCGCGGCGTCGTCGGGCGCGCCCGGATGCCGTTCTCCCCCGCCCTCGCCCCGCTCCCGTCCGGCTCCCCGCCGTCCTCGCCTCCGGGGCCGCCGACGCCGGGCCTGCGGCGGCCGTCGGCTCAGGCCCTCCGGAGCCGGCCGAGCCGGCGGAAGGTGAGGAACGCCTGCACGCCGAACGCCGGCAGGACGGCCAGGAGGACGGACCACGGCGCGACCTGGCCGAGGAGCAGGGCCGGGAGCAGGGCGGGCAGGACGGCGAGCAAGGCGATGCCGATGCGCAGACGGCGGTTCACAGGGACTCCTCGGGACTCGGTTGATCGGGATTCGGTCGGTCGGGACTCGGTTGATGGGGACGGGCGGTCACGCGCGGGCGCGGTCGAGGTAGGCGGTCAGGTCGTGCCAGGCGTCGGCCGGGGCCGTCGGGTCGCCGGACATCGCGGCCGGCTCCTGGTGCCAGGCGGTCCGCACCGCCCCCGAGAGGCCGGAGTCGCCGCCGTTGAACAGCCGGCCCAGCTCGTCCATCCGCGCCGCCAGCCTCCGCACCTCCGGCGCCGTCGGCTCCACGCCGGCCACGCGCAGCGCCTCGGCCCTGCGGTAGAGCTCCGGCCACTCGACCTCCACCAGGTAGTGGACGGCCGGGCCGAGCGCGGCTGCCCGGTCCTGCAGAGCCCGCAGCTGGTCCTCGTCGAGGTGACGCCGCAGCGCCTGCCCGCCCTCCGGGCCGGCCCCGCCCATCGCCTGGAGCAGGCCGATCAACGTGGCCGTCTCCGGGGCCCGTTCGGCGGCCAGCTCGTCGTGGACGTGGGCGAGCCTGCTCCGCAGGGCCTCCAGCGAGACGATCGCCGCCTCGACTCCGGCCAGGTGCTCGCCCACCAGCCGGACGGGGTCGACCCCGACGTCCAGGCAGGTGGCGATGGTCTCCAGCCCCAGCCCGAGGCGCCGCAGCGCGAGGATCTGGTAGAGGCGGACGACATCCGGCTCGGTGTACTCACGGTGCCCGGCGGCGGTCCGCCGGGACGGGCCGAGCAGCCCGATCTGGTCCCAGTGGTGCAAGGTGCGTACGGTCAGTCCGCTCGCCTCGGCGAGCGCCCCGACCTTCCATGTGCGGTCGATGCCCATGCCCCCATGGTGCGACCTGACGTCGCGTGAGGTGCAAGCCCGGCCACCCGGCGGCGACCGGCGCGACCGGCGGGCCCCGGGGCAGCCCCCGCGCGGGCAGCCGGGCGGGCGCCCCGGTCGGGTCTGGCGGCCGCCGGTGCGGCAGGGCCGGAGGCGGCCGGGCCGCGCGGTACGGGGAGGCGGACCGTGCGGCCCGGCGCTACCGTGAAATTGCGATCCGATCGGGTCGGTCCCCAGGTATTCCCCCTGTGATTCGTCAACGAACCGACAAGTGCCGACAAGTCTCGGAGTGGTCCGTCCACGCCGAATTCGGGCCGGGAGTGACAATGGCCAGTTACGAAAGCGCCAGATCGAAGGCGTTCACCCGGGCGGCGACCACGACCCTCACCGGCGTGCCGCTCGACGTCCCCGACGACCACCCGCTCCGCGAGGCCGGTGGCATGCCGATCCAGACGTGTGTCTGCGTGACGGACCCGTGCCCCTGTGACGACCACCCGATCGTCTGGCTGGAGGAGGCCGCCGTCCGTGACCGTACCGCGACCGGCCGACGCACCACCGCCGGTGACGAACTGTACGACTTCGCGGTGGCGGCGGACGCGTCCGTGGTCGTCGAGTCCTTCCGCAAGGTCAGAGCGGCCGACGCCGCCCGCGCCGGCGGTCCCGCCGACGCCGAGGGCCCGCCGCCCTTCATCGTGCGCCGCCGGCCGGGCGCGGCCCGGTCCGCCGACAAGGGCGGCCCGTGCCACGGAGGCAAGGAATCGCTGCTCCGCGCCGATGCCGGCTGCAACGACATCGAGATCACCGAGAGCGGCGCGACCTACTGCTTCGTCGAAAGCAGCGAGCACTACTGCATCTACGTGCTCTGCTGAACGGGCCGGCTGCCGGGAACACCGGCCGGCGCGCCCGCCCCGGGCCGGCTAGCGCAGCGGCCAGCGCGGGTCGATGACCGCCTGCGGGTCCTTGCCACGGCGGAGCCAGGCCTGGAGGCCCTCGGCCCAGTCGCGGTACCAGCCGATCTGGCGGGCGTGCAGGTCGGCGAGCGGGACGGCGCCGACCTCGGCGGGGTAGCGCTCGGCGAGGGCGACGGCGACGCGGACGGCGGCGAGGGCGTCGCTGCCGGCCTCGTGGGCGTCGGTCAGCTCGACGCCGTAGACCTCGCAGACCCGCTGGAGGGTGCGCGAGCCCTTGCGGTACTTGTCGACGGCCCGGTCGATGACCAGGGCGTCGAGCACCGGGGCGACCGGCCCGCCGAGCCGCTCGGCGAGCGGGGCCAGGCCGTGCCGGTGCAGTTCGGCGTCGAGCAGGGAGAGGTCGAAGGGGGCGTTGAAGGCGACGACGGGGCTCCCGGCGGCGAGCCGCTCGCAGAGGGCGGCGGCTATCTCGTCCACCGCCTCCTTGGCCGGGCGGCCCTTGCCGCGGGCGACGTCGTCGCCTATGCCGTGGATCGCCGTGGCCTCGGCGGGGATCGGGACGCCCGGGTCGAGCAGCCAGCCGGTGGCGCTCAGCCGGCGGGCTCCGACGGTGTCCACGAGGGCGGCCGTGACGATGCGGTCCACGGCCGGGTCGGTGCCCGTGGTCTCCAGGTCGAAGCCGACCAGTGGCTGCTGCCACCAGCTCATAGGGGTGTGTCCTTCCGTCCTGCTGGTCGAAAACAGCCCCTATCATCGCCCGCCCCACCGACAACGCGGTCGCTGGGGCGGGCGCGCCCGGGCGCCCGGGCCTGCTCAGACCCCGGCGAGCAGGCTCCGGCCGAGCCAGTCGGTCTCGTCCAGGACCCCGGGCAGGACGTAGAAGTACCCGCCGCCGGTGGGCCGCAGGAAGCGGGCCAGCGGCTCGCCGGAGAGCCGGGTCTGGACGGCCTCGAACTGCCGGGCCACGTCCTGCTGGTAGCAGCAGAAGGCCAGGCCGAGCTCGGGTTCGCCGTGCTCGTCGAGCCCCCGGTCGTAGTTGAAGCCGCGGCGCAGGATGCGGCTGTCGCGGGTGGCCTCGGTGCGCGGGTTGGCGAGGCGGATGTGGGCGTCGAGGGCGATGACGGCGCCCTCGGGGTCGTTTCCGTAGACGGGGGCGTCGTTCTCCTTGCCGCGGCCGAGCGGGGCGCCGTCGGCCTTGCGGCGGCCGATGATCCGTTCCTGGTCCTTCAGGGCCACCTCGTCCCAGGGCGCGACCAGGGTGCGGATCGCCCGCACCACCTGGTAGCTGCCGCCGGCCGCCCAGCCCGGCTCGCCGCTGTTCACGCCGACCCACACCAGCTCGTCCATCTGCCGGGCGGACGCGGTGTCGGGGTTGGCGATGCCGTCCTTGAAACCGAGCAGGTTGCGGGGGGCGCCGGTGGGGCGGGCGCGGTTCTGGAAGCCGTCCAGCTGCCAGCGGGGGCGGAGCGCGCCCTTGGCGGAGCGCAACAGGTCGCGCAGGGTGTGCTGGACGGTGTCGCGGCTCTCGGCGCAGATCTGGAGCAGGAGGTCGCCGTGGCACTCGGCGGGGCGCAGGCCGTCGCCCGGGAAGTCGCGCATCGGGACGAGGTGCCTGGGCCGGGCGGCGGCGAGGCCGTAGCGGGCGTCGAAGAGCGAGGCGCCGACCGCGACGGTGACGGTGAGGTCGTCGGCGGGCAGGGCACCGGGGCCGAGGGTGCCGCTGTCGGCAGGTGCGGCGGCGGGGCCGAGGTCGGGCGGGGTACCGCCGGCGGTGAGGAAGCGGATCCGGTCGGTGAGGGTGCGCAGCAGGGTCTCCAGTGCCGTGCGGTCGGGGGCCTGGAGGTCGAGGGCGACGAAGCTGCCGTAGCCGGGCGGCGGGTTGGTGATGCCGGCCTGGTGGGCGCCGTGGAACGGGATCCCGGCGGCGGGGGGTGTCGCGGCGGGGCTCGCGGCGGCGGGAGCGGCGGTGGGACCGGCGGTGCCGAGGGCGAGCGCCCCGGCGGTGCCGGCGCCGAGGGCGGTGCGCACGAAGCTGCGGCGCGAGGCGCCGGGGTGGTCCGGGCTGGTCATCGGTCGGCCTTCCGGGTCGGGGCGGGCGCGGGCGTGCCGGGGGAGGCCTCTCGGCAGCGGGGAGGGACGGCAGGCGCTCCGGCGGGATCATCCGCCTGCCTGCTGATCATGAAATCGACGCTAGCAAGCCCCTCGCACCCCGCGCCCGCCCGAGCGCCCCCGGCCGACCCCCCATCGGCCGAATACCCGCCGGTTGCCATCCGACCGGCCTAGGCCCGGTGCCCACGCCTGCCCACGCCTGCCCCGGTGCCGGTCTCCGCACCCGCCCGGAACTGCGCCCGCCAGGGCCGGGCCTGCGCCCCGGCCTCCCCTGTCACCCCCCGGTCACCCTTGTCACCCCGCGGCGGGGCGGAGCAGGAACACGTCGACCGAGTCCTCCGACTCCGCCACGAACCCGTGCCGTTCGTAGAGCCGGGCGGGGGTGCTGTTCACCCGGGCGGTCCGACCATCCGCCCGGCTGGACCGCCAACGCGTCTCAGGAGACCGGCCGGGAGTCCCCCCAGATCCCTTCGAACTCCTCGCGGTAGACCTCCAGCAGCCCGGCGTCGGTACCGCCCGGCTGCTGGCCGGCGCCGCCGCGCAGCACCAGGGCGGGCGACTCCATGCCGCGGGCCCGGCGCAGGTAGGGCTGGACGACGCCGAGGTCGCGGGTCTGCCGACGGGGGCCGCCGGTCTGGCCGGCCGGGCGCGGGCCCTCGACCAGGTAGGCGGTGAAGCGCGGGGTCTCGTCGAAGACCCGGATCTCGAAGCCGCCCTGGTCGCGCAGCCGGGCCCGGACGCGGCGCACGTGCATGATGTTCATCTCGATCGAGCGGGCCAGCTCGCCGCGCCCGAGGCCGAGTTCGCGCTCGCGGCGGCGGACGGCGCTGCTGGCGGGGTTGAGGAAGAGCAGCCGGACCCGGCAGCCGTCGGTGGCGAGCCGGACGAGGCGCTTGCCGGTGTAGTTCTGGCAGAGCATGCCGAGGCCGATGCCGAGCGCGTCGAGCCTGCGGGCGCCGTCGAGCAGGTCCTCGACGGGGAGGTCGCGCTGGAGCCGGACCCGGTCGGCGTGCACCGCGACCACGTCCGCGTACCGGCCGGCCACGAGGGACTCGACCACGTCGGCGGGTACGCCGCCGGAGCCGCCGTCCAGCAGGGCGAGCAGGCGGGCGGAGGCGCGTTCGGTCTGGGCGAGGACGGTCTCGGTGAGGACGCGGTTGCGGGAGACGACGTGCCGCGCGACCTCCAGCTCGTCCAGGGCGAGCTCGATGTCCCGGCGGTCGGCGAGGTACGGCTCGAAGCAGGGCCAGTGCTGGACCATCAGTTCGCGCAGCTGGGGCAGGGTGAGGAAGACCAGCGGGTCGTCGTCGGCGGGGTCGAGCAGGTAGCCCTTGCGCCGGCTGACCTCGCGGACGGCGCCGGCCCGGTGGGCCCACTCCTCGCCGGCCGGGCCGGCCGCGGCGGTCACCCAGTCCTCGCCGTGGGCGGGGGCGTAGATGGGGTAGAGCACCTCGTCGACGAGGGAGCGCAGCCGCTGTTCGACCAGGTTGAGCCAGACGTACGCCCGACCGGCCAGCCGGACCCGCTGGTAGGCGTCCTCCCACTCGGCGCCGGACCAGGCGAGGGCGGGTATCTCGACGGGGCCGCTCTGGGCGGGCACCAGGGCCCGGCCGGTCAGGGTGGGGCGCATGACGACGGTCGGGGCCTCGCTGCGGGCGCCGCCCCGGTCGGGGCCGCCGGGCCCACCGCCACGGCCGCCGGCGGGGAACACCATGCGCCACCTCACCTGGTTCCTGATGGAACTGCTACGTCTGCTTCGTCTGCGGGTCCGTTCGCCTGCGGTTCCGCGGGTCTTCCGTCCGCCGTTCCCCTGATGGATCGCCACCAGCGTGCGGGCGGCCGGACGATCAAGGGTACTGCCCGGCGTGAGCGGCCCGCAGCCGGTTGGCCGACGGCGGGCCCGGCGCCCCGGCCGCACCATCAGCCCCAGCCGCCCCGGGCGTCCGCGCGCCGGGCGGCGTGCGCGCTGGTGTTCACGCCGGCGCGCGCGCCGGGTGGAGAGGCCCGCCGCACGCCCGCCGGGCCGCGGCCGGGAGGGCTCCGGAAAGGCTCCGCGAAGGCTCCGGGGGGCGGCCGCAGAGCCGCCGGACACCCGTTCGGGCGAACACGCGCCGAATGGCCCCGCTGTCGGGGAAAGCGTCGGGGAGTATGCGGACTGTGCCGTACGTCACGGTGCGCGACCGCCGCACATGCCCGGCCGCCCCGCCGGGAAACAGCGTCGGAGTCCGGGCTGATTGTCGGACTACCTGTCAGTTTCGCTTCAGCGCAAGGAAGTTGAGGACTCATGCAGGTCTGGCCAGGGAAGCCTTACCCCCTCGGTGCCACCTACGACGGGGCCGGCACCAACTTCGCGGTGTTCTCGGAGGGCGCCGACCGGATCGAGCTCTGCCTGCTCGACGAGGACGGCTCGGAGACGGCCGTCGAACTGCGCGAGACGGACGCCTTCGTCCGGCACGCCTACCTGCCCGGCATCCAGCCCGGCCAACGGTACGGGTTCCGCGTCCACGGCCCGTACAACCCGGGCCTCGGCCAGCGGCACAACAGCGCCAAGCTGCTCCTGGACCCGTACGCCAAGGCGATGAGCGGGAACATCGACTGGGACGAGTCGGTCTACGGCTACCACTTCGGCGCCCCCGAGCGCCGCAACGACCTGGACTCCGCCCCGCACACCATGCACTCGGTCGTGATCAACCCGTACTTCGACTGGGGCACCGACCGGCCGCCGCGCACCGACTACCACCGCACCGTCGTCTACGAGGCCCACGTGAAGGGCCTCACCAGACTCCACCCCGGCATCCCCGAGGAGATCCGCGGCACCTACGCGGGCCTCGCCCACCCCGCGGTGATCGAGCACCTGGCCAAGCTGGGCGTCACCGCGATCGAGCTGATGCCGGTGCACCAGTTCGTCCGCGACCACCGGCTGCGCGACCTCGGCCTGGCCAACTACTGGGGCTACAACACCATCGGCTTCTTCGCCCCGCACTCCTCCTACTCCTCCACCGGGGACCGGGGCCAGCAGGTCCAGGAGTTCAAGTCGATGGTCAAGGCGCTGCACGCGGCCGGCATCGAGGTCATCCTGGACGTCGTCTACAACCACACCGCCGAGGGCAACCACCTCGGCCCCACCCTCTCGCTGCGCGGCCTGGACAACGTCTCCTACTACCGGCTCGCCCAGGACCAGCGCTTCTACGAGGACACCACCGGCACCGGCAACAGCCTGCTGATGCGCAGCCCGCACGTCCTCCAGCTCATCATGGACTCGCTGCGCTACTGGGTCACCGAGATGCACGTGGACGGCTTCCGCTTCGACCTCGCCGCCACCCTGGCCCGGCAGTTCCACGAGGTCGACCGGCTCTCCTCCTTCTTCGACCTGGTCCAGCAGGACCCGGTCGTCTCCCAGGCCAAGCTGATCGCCGAACCCTGGGACCTCGGCGAGGGCGGCTACCAGGTCGGCAACTTCCCGCCGCTGTGGACGGAGTGGAACGGCATGTACCGGGACACCGTGCGCGACCTGTGGCGGGGCGAGAACGCCACCCTCGCCGAGTTCGGCTCCCGGCTCACCGGCTCCTCCGACCTCTACCAGGACGACGGCCGCCGGCCCATCGCCTCGATCAACTTCGTCACCTGCCACGACGGCTTCACGCTGCGCGACCTGGTCTCGTACAACGAGAAGCACAACGAGGCCAACGGCGAGGACAACCGGGACGGCGAATCGTTCAACCGCTCCTGGAACTGCGGCACCGAGGGCCCCTGCACCGACCCCGCCGTCGAGGAGCTGCGCGCCCGCCAGCAGCGGAACCTGATCGCCACCCTGATGCTCTCCCAGGGCGTGCCGATGCTCTCGCACGGCGACGAGCTCGGCCGCACCCAGCACGGCAACAACAACGCGTACTGCCAGGACAACGAACTGACCTGGGTGCACTGGCCCGAGGAGGACGGGCCCGAGGCCCGGCTGCTGGAGTTCACCCAGGGCATGATCTGGCTCCGCCGCGACCACCCGGTCTTCCGGCGCCGCCGCTTCTTCCACGGCCGCCCGGTCTCCAGCCGTCCCGGCCCCGGCCGCCCGGCCGGCGGCGGCTACGAGGACCTCACCGACATCGCCTGGTTCACCCCCAGCGGGGAGGAGATGACCAAGCGCAACTGGGGCGCCAGCTACGCCAAGTCGCTCACCGTCTTCCTCAACGGGTACGCCATCTCGGAGCCGGACCGGCGCGGCGGGCGGATCGTCGACGACTCGTTCCTGCTGATGTTCAACGCCCACTTCGAGCCGCTGGAGTTCACCGTCCCGGCCGGCCACGGGCAGGAGTGGCAGATCGTGGTCGACACCGTGCAGCCCCGGCTGCCCGCCCCCGGCACCGGGTCCCGGGTCAAGGCCGGCGACGCCCTCTGGCTCACCGACCGCTCGCTGATGGTGCTCCAGCGGCCGGCGTAGGGGGCGGGGCGGGGCACGCGGAGGAGGGTGCAGGTCACCTGTTCGGATCAGCACCGGGTCTTGGCGGCGGGCTCGCGCGGGTACTCATGGACTCATGACCTCCGCCGCCGAGCCCGCGCAGCCCCGCCCGGCCGCTACTCCCCCGCCGACGCCGGCCGCCGCTCCCCCGCCGACACCGCCGGTACCGCCGACGCCGCCCGCACCGACGCCGCCCGCACCGCCGTCGGCCAGCTACCGGCTCCAGCTCCAGCCCGGCTTCACCCTCCGCGACGCCACCGCCGCCGTGCCCTACCTCGCCGCCCTCGGCGTCTCGCACCTGCACCTCTCCCCGCTGCTGGAGGCCTCGCCGGGCTCCACCCACGGGTACGACACCGTCGACCACGGCCGGATCGGCGAGCAGCTCGGCGGTGAGCCCGCACTGCGGGCGCTGGCCGCCGAGGCCCACCGGCACGGCCTGCGGCTGATCGCCGACGTGGTGCCCAACCACATGGCCGTCCCCGTCCCCGAGCAGCTCAACCAGCCGCTCTGGCACGTGCTGCGGGACGGGCCCGACTCGCCGTACGCGCGCTGGTTCGACATCGACTGGGCCGCCCAGCCGGGGCCCGCGGACGCCCCGGACCGCGGGCGGGTGCTGCTGCCGCTGCTCGGCGACCGGCTCGGCGCGGTGCTCGGCGAGCTGGCCGTGGACGGGGACGTGCTCCGCTACCACGACCACGTCCTCCCCCTGCGGCCCGGCACCGCGGGCCTGCCCCTCTCCGAGCTGCTCGCCCGCCAGTGGTACCGGCTCGCCTGGTGGCGGCTGGCCCGCACCGAGCTGAACTACCGGCGGTTCTTCACCGTCAACGAGCTGATCGCCGTCCGGGTCGAGATCCCCGAGGTGTTCGAGGCCACCCACGGCGTCCTGCTGCGGCTGCACCGGGACGGCGTCCTGGACGGGTTCCGGATCGACCACCCCGACGGCCTCGCCGACCCCCGCGGCTACCTGCGGCGGCTCGCCGAGGCCACCGGCGGCGCGTACACGGTGGTGGAGAAGATCCTCACCGGCGACGAGCGCCTGCCCGCCGACTGGCCGTGCGCGGGCACCACCGGGTACGACGCGCTGCGCCGCATCGACGGCGTGCTCACCGACCACGCGGGCGCCTGCCGGCTGGCCGGGCGCTACGAGCACCACGTCAGCGGGGCCGCGCTCACCTCCGAGCCGTGCGCCGACCCGCACCCGGCCGTCGCGGCCGCCCGGCGCGGGCGGGCGGACATGACCGGGCCGCGGGGCGAGCTGGCCGCCGAGGTCGAGCGGCTGGTCCGGCTTGCCGTCCGGATCGGCGCCGCCGAGCCCGCGCACGCGGACCACGCGCCCTGGCAGCTGCGCGACGCCCTGCAACGGGTGCTCACCGGCTTCCCCGCGTACCGGCCCTACGCCCGGCCCGGCGAGCCGGCGCCCGCGGTCTCGGCGGAGCAGCTGGCGGCCGCGCTCGACGGCTCGGCGGACCCGTCCGACCGGCTGGTCGCGGAGCTGGCCCTCGGGGGGCTCGGCACCGGCCCCGAGAAGGACGAGTTCTGCGTGCGCTTCGCCCAGACCGCCGCCGCCGTCGCGGCCAAGGGCGTCGAGGACACCGCCTTCTACCGCTGGAACGCGCTGCTGAGCCTCAACGAGGTCGGCGGCGAGCCGGCCAGGCCCGGCCTGCACCCGGAGGACTTCCACGCCTGGTGCCACTACGTCGAACGGCACTGGCCGGCCACCATGACGGTGCTCTCCACCCACGACACCAAGCGCAGCGCCGACGCCCGCGCCCGCCTCGCCGTCCTCGCCGAACAGCCGGACGCATGGGCCGCCGAGGCCGCCGCCTGGTCCACCGCGGCCGGCCCGGGCGGCGACCGGGACGGCGACTGGCTGCTCTGGCAGACCCTGGTCGCGGCCTGGCCGATCACCCCGGAGCGGCTGGTCACCGCGCTGCTCAAGGCCGCCCGCGAGGCCAAGCTGCGCACCTCGTGGACGTCCCCGGACGCCGGCTACGAGCAGGCCCTCGCGGACCGCGCCCGCGCGGTGTACGGCAACCCGGGGCTGTTCCCCCGGATCGAGGGGTACGTGCGGATGCTCGCGCCGTACGCCCGGTCCAACACCCTCGCCGCGGCCCTGCTCCACCTCACCGTGCCGGGGGTGCCCGACCTCTACCAGGGCAGCGAGGAACCGCTGTACACCCTGGTCGACCCGGACAACCGCGGGGTGGTGGACCTCGGCGCGCTCGCCGTGCGCCTCACCGACTCGGCGACGCCCCGCCCGGGGGACCTGGCCCGGGAGAAGCTGCACCTCACCGCGACCGCCCTGCACCTGCGCCGGGCCCGCCCGCCGGGCGCCTACCGGCCGCTGGCCGCCGTCGGCCCCTCGTCGGACCACCTGCTCGCCTTCGCCCGCGGGGACGACACGGTCACGGCGGTGACCCGGCTGCCGTACGGCCTGGAGCGGGCCGGCGGCTGGCGCGACACCGTGCTGGAGCTGCCGGCCGGCGGCGGGTGGACGGACGAGCTGACCGGCCGCCGCTTCGCGGCCGGGCCAGTGCCGGTGACCGAGCTGCTGGCCGCCTCCCCGGTGGCCCTGCTGACCAGGGGGACCAGGGAGACCAAGGGGGCCAGGGAGACCAGGGGGACCGGGCAGGCCGTTCGAACCGTTCAGGCCCACCGGGCCGACCGGGCCGGGAACACCGGCGAGACCGGAAGGGGCGACGCGTGACTCTGCCGGAGCTGCGGACGTACGAGGTGTGGGCGCCGGCCGCGGCCGGGCAGGTCGAGGTGGAGGTCGGCGGCGCCCGCCACCCGCTGGCCCGGGACGGCGCACGGGCCGGGTGGTGGCGCGGCGAGGCGCCCGCCGGGGACTACGCGTTCCGGCTGGACGGCGGCCCGCCGCTGCCCGACCCGCGCTCGCCCTGGCAGCCGCACGGCCCGGACGGGCCCAGCCGGCCCGTCGACCACGCCGCGTTCCGCTGGTCGCAGACCGGCTGGCGCGGCCGTCCGCTGCCCGGCGCCGTCCTGTACGAGCTGCACGTCGGCACCTTCACCGCCGCCGGCACCTTCGACGCGGCCGCCCGGCACCTGGAGCACCTGGCGGCACTGGGCGTGGACTTCGTCGAACTGCTGCCGGTCTGCCCGTTCCCCGGCCGGCACGGCTGGGGCTACGACGGCGTCTCGCTCTGGGCCGTCCACGAGCCGTACGGCGGGCCGGAGGGGCTCAAGCGCTTCGTCGACGCCGCGCACCGCACGGGCCTCGGCGTCGTCCTCGACGTGGTGCACAACCACCTCGGCCCCTCCGGCAACTACCTTCCCGCGTACGGCCCGTACTTCACCGACCGGCACCACACCCCGTGGGGCTCGGCGGTCAACCTGGACGCGCCGGGCTCGGACGAGGTGCGCGCCTACCTGACCGGCAGCGCACTGGCCTGGCTGCGCGACTACCGGATCGACGGACTGCGACTGGACGCGGTGCACGCCCTCGCCGACGACCGCGCCGTCCACTTCCTGGAGGAACTCGCCACCGAGGTCGAGAAGTTGGCGATCGCCACCAACCGGCCGCTGTTCCTGGTCGCCGAGTCCGACCTCAACTCGCCGCGCACCACCGCCCCGCGCGAGGCCGGCGGCCAGGGCCTCACCGCCCAGTGGAGCGACGACTTCCACCACGCGTTGCACACCGCGCTCACCGGCGAATCCCAGGGCTACTACGGCGACTTCGCGGCCGCCCCGCTGGCGGCGGTCGCCCGCACGCTCACCCGCGGCTTCTTCCACGACGGCGGCTGGTCCTCGTTCCGGGGCCGCAGCCACGGCCGCCCGTTCCCGGCCGCCCACGGCCACCGGCTGCTCGGCTACCTCCAGACCCACGACCAGGTCGGCAACCGGGCACTCGGCGACCGGCTGTCCACCAGCCTCACCCCTGGCCAACTCGCCTGCGGGGCAGCACTGGTGCTCACCTCCCCGTTCACCCCGATGCTGTTCATGGGCGAGGAGTGGGGGGCGAGCACCCCCTGGCAGTACTTCACCGACCACACCGACCCGGACCTCGCCGAGGCCGTCCGGCAGGGCCGGCGGCGGGAGTTCGCCGAGCACGGCTGGCAGGCGGAGGCGGTGCCGGACCCTCAGGAGCCGGCCACCGTCCTGCGCTCCGTCCTCGACTGGACGGAGCCGAGGCGCGCCCCGCATTCCGAACTGCTCTCCTGGCACCGGACGTTGATCCGGCTGCGGCGCGACCGGCCGGAGCTGGCCGACCCGGACCTCTCGGCCGTTCGGGTGGGGTTCGACGAGGCGGCGCGGTGGCTGGTGGTGCACCGGGGGCCGTACCGGGTGGCGGTCAACCTGTCCGGCTCCTCCGCCGTGCTGCCGTTGGGGGCGGCGGGGCGGGAGGTGGTGGCGGCCTTCGGGGAGGCCGCGATCGACGGTGCGGGCGTGCGGCTGGGCGCGGAGTCGGTGGCGGTCGTGCTGACCTGAGCGGCCGGGCGGGCGGGCGGACAGTCGGGCGCGCGGGGCGCGAGGCGGGCGCGGGGGGCGAGACGGGCGCGGGGGGTGCGAGGCGGGCGGGCGCGGGCGCTGGGCCACCGGCTCACTCACCAGAGGAACGTGGCGATCCGCTCCCGCAGCGAGGCCGCGTCGAGGCCGTAGGCGGCCAGGTGCTCGGGGATCGAGCCGTAGTGCCGGTGCTCCTCGCGCGGCACGCCGAGGCCGAGCACCCGGTGCGGCCGGTCGTTCAGTGCGGCGTGCGCCTCGTTGGCGGAGGTCCCGGCCAGGTACGGCTCGACCAGCACCACGTCCGCCCGCCCGCCGACGGCCGCACGCAGCCCGGCCGCGTCGAACGGCCGCACGGTGGCCGCGTACACCACGGTGACGTCCAGGTTCTCGGTCGCCGCCAGAACGGCGTCCAACATCGGGCCGACCGCCAGCACCACGCCCTTGGTGCCCGTGCGCACGGTGGTGAACCGCCCGGCCTCGACCGGCACCGCGGCGGCGTTCCGGTGCAGGGAGAGCCGCACGTACACGTTGCGGTCGCCGTCGGCCACGGCGTGGCGCAGCAGCTGCTCGGCCTCGTCCGGGTGGCCGGGCACGTGGACCGTCCAGCCGGGCAGCGTGTCCAGCAGCGCGACGTCACCCGGCGACATGTGGGTGCGGCCCCCGGCCGGCCAGTCGTACGAGCCCCCGGCGCTCACCAGGACGGCGCCGACGCCCTGGTGGCCGAGGTCCAACTTGACCTGCTCAAAGGGGCGTTCGACCAGGAAGCTGGCGAAGGTGTGGGCGATCGGCCGCATCCCGGTGAGCGCCAGGCCGCCGGCGGCGCCGATCAGCAGCTGCTCGCGGATCCCGACGTTGACCACCCGGTCGGGGTGACGCTCGGCGGCGGGGGCGAAGGCGGACGCGCTGATGTCGGCCAGCACGACGGCCAGCCGCGGGTCGTCGTCGAGCAGGCGGGTGGTCACGTCGAGGAAGCGCTCGCGCATGGTGTCCATCGGTCTGTTTTCCTTGCCTTCGGAGGGTGTCAGGAGGTCTTGGGGGCGGCCGGTCGGGTGTTCCCGCCCGACGCGCCAGGGGCGCCCGGGCCCGGCGTGTCAGTACTCCTTGGGCTCGACGCGGGCGATCACCGCGCGCGGGCGGCCCGGGTGTTCGGCGGTGAACGCCGCGTACAGCGCCTCGTGGTCGCGCCCGTCCACCGTCTCGGCCGACCAGCCCTCGGCGGTGAAGCGCGCCGCGATGCCGCCCTGCCAGCCGTGCGTGGCGGAGGAGTTGTCGATGACGACGACGTGCAGCCGGTCCAGTCCGGTCGCGCCGGCGAAGGCGACCGCCTCGTGGTTGGAGCCCTCGTCGAACTCGGCGTCCCCGACCAGTACCCAGACCTCCGAGTCGGTGAGCCCCTGGGCGCGCAGCCCGAGCGCGGTGCCGACCGCCAGCGGCAGCCCGTGCCCCAGCGAGCCGGAACCGATCTCCACGCCCGGCACCAGCGTGCGGTCCGGGTGGTGGCCGAGCGGCGAGTCGTACGCGCCGAAGCTCGGGAGCAGCGCCGGGTCGAGGAAGCCCTTGGCCGCGAGCACCGCGTAGTAGGCCATCGGGCCGTGACCCTTGGAGAGCAGGAAGCGGTCGCGGTCCTGGGCCTCGGCGGTGGCCGGGGTGACCCGCAGGACCCGGTCGTAGAGCACCCAGAGGGCGTCCAGCGTGGAGGTGGCCGCGGGGCCGTGCTTCTCGTCGCCGGTCATCCGGCTCATCAGGCCCGGGAGGTCTTCGAAGGTGACTTCGGTACGGGTGTTCGTCGTCATGCCCACGATGCTGCAACTTGAAGTCGACTTGAAGTCAAGCCGCTAGGGTGGTCCCCATGACCGCACCCGAGACCTCCGTCGGACCGAGCCGGCACGACCTGCTCACCATCGGCCAGCTCGCCGGCCGCAGCGGCCTCGCCACCTCGGCCCTGCGCTACTACGAGAAGCTCGGCCTGATCCACGCCACCCGCACCGCCGGCGGCCAGCGCCGCTACGCCCGCGGGACCCTGCGCCGGGTCGCCTTCGTGCGGGCCGCCCAGCGGGTCGGCCTCTCCCTGGACGAGGCCCGGGTCGCCCTCGACCGCCTCCCCGAGCGCCCCGCCCCCAGCGGCACCGAGTGGGACGGCGTCGCGGCGTCCTGGCAGAGCCGCATCGACGAGCAGATCGCCGAACTCGAACGTCTGAAGTCCAAGCTGGGCGGCTGCATCGGCTGCGGCTGCCTCTCCCTCACCCGCTGCGGCCTCTACAACGCCGGCGACCGCGCCGCCGACGCCGGCCCCGGCGCCCGGTACCTGCTCACCCGCGACCCCGACACCGGCCCCGAGCCCGTCCCCGCCGAACCCGCCCCCGCCGGGGACGGCCCCGCCGGCCGCTGAGGGGCGGGCGCGGAGGCGTCGGCACTCAGGACGGCGCTCAGGGGCGGCACTCAGGGGCCGGCGTTCAGGGCCGGTGCTCAGGGGCCGGCGTTCAGGGCCGGTGCTCAGGGGCGGGCGTCCCCGCGCAGCAGGCTGTAACGGACGATGTCGCGCCACGCGCCGTCGCGGAAGACCAGGCTGCGCTGCACGCCCTCGCGGGTGAAGCCGCACTTCTCCAGGGCGCGCTGCTCGGCGAGGTTGACGGTCTCGGTGTCGGCCTCCAGACGGACCACCGGCGAGTGCGCGAACAGGTAGTCCACCAGCAGGCGTTGGGCCTGCGTGCCGATGCCGCGGCCGCGGGCCTGCGGGATCAGCTGGATGCCGACGTTCCAGTACGGCGCGGCCGGCACCACCGCCGCCCGCCGCCAGGCCACGAAGCCGCAGAACTCACCGCCGGACACCACCGCGAGCTGCGACCGGTCCGCCCCCAGCAGTCCGTCCTCCGCCCACTTCCGCCGCAGCCGGCCGGGGTCGGACCAGCCGTACCACTGGAGCGCGCCGACCGCCTCGGGGTCGCTCAACAGCCGCTCCAGGAGCGGGAGATCGGCTTCGGATATCGGACGGAGGATCACCCGGTCATCGCTCATCCGGCCACTGTAGCCACCGGCGGAGCGGGGCCGGGACCTGGATCCGGATCGGGCGGGACCGGAACGGGCAGGTGCCAGTGATCCGCTGACGTCGGGTGCGGATCAACCGCGCCTGGAGGCGCCGTTCGATGACGGCCGTCCGGAAGCGGCACGAGCCGGTCCTCGGCGCCGGGATCCTCCGCATCGCCGTGAAAGGCGGCGGCATCGGCCCGCTCCGGACCACCGGCGCCGCGCTCCTGGCGGCGGCCGGACCGCTGAACCGGCTGTTGCACCGGCTGCTGCGCCGGCCGTTCATCCGGCGCCAACGCCCGTGCGGCACTGTCGAACCGGCGCCGGCCGCCATACCGGCGATCGGCCGCTGGACGGCCCACAACGGCCCGGCCGCCGCCGCAGCGTCCCGTTCCGCCGAACCTCCCGGGACGACGCCGGCGGCGAGCACGACCGAGCTCCCGCGGACGGCCCACCGTTCACGGCCGCGCTCCCCGATGCGACGGCCGGCGCCGGCCGCGGAGAACAGGCCTCCGGAAGCAGGCCGTTGGCGCACCCCGGGCGGGAATCCCGGGCGTTCCCTAGCATGATCATCATGACCACGACCGACGCCGCCCGCCCCGGGCACCACCCCACGGCCAAGCCCTCGGCGATCGCACTCGCGGCCTGCTGGACGGCGGCCGCCGTCTGCTGGGTCGTCTTCGCCCTGACCTACGGGCCCAGCGAGGCCGAGGCGGCCGGCCGCGACAGCGACGACCTCATCGGCTTCGACCTCGCAAGGCTGCTCGCCGGCGTCCTCGCCCTCGGCGCGGCCACCCTGGCCACGCTCTGGCTGGCCGCCTTCCTCCGGCTGCGGAACGGCCTGAGCGGCAGCGCCGCCGCCTGGAGTGCCACGGTGCTGTCGGTCCTGGGCGTGGTGCTCTGGCTCCCGATGATCGCCGCGCTGCCGGCGGCCTGGGCCGTGGCGCTCGCCCTCTTCCTCGTGCTGATGGTGGGCGGGGCGTTCGCGACCGCGTCGAGGGCGGACGCCCCGCCCACCGCCGGTACTCGCCCGCCGGATTCCTCGGATTCCTCGGATTCTTCGGCCCCCTCGGCGCTCGGGGGCTGAACGGGGTCAGAACGTCAGCGACCCGAAGGCGCCGTCCCGGTTGCTCCTCGCCCGGGCCCGCGGGCAGGGTCTGCGCGCGCCGCCGGGCCGAGGGCCACTGGCGCGCGCAGGGAGGGAGGAACTCCAGAGGAAGACGGCGAAGCCCTGGTCAGGGGCAGGTGCTCCCGGCAGTGACCGGAGAGTCGTTGACATTATGCAGGCGATTGCCTGCATAATGCCGGACGTGAGCCACGAAGCGACAGCGACGGACGCCGCGTTCAAAGCACTGGCCGACCCCACCCGGCGGCTCCTGCTCGACCGCCTGCGCGAGCACAACGGTCAGACCCTGGGCGAGCTGTGCGAACACCTGGCCATGGCCCGCCAGTCCGCGACACAGCATCTCGACGTCCTGGCGCAGGCCAACCTCGTGACCGTCGTACGGCGGGGACGGGAACGACTCCACTACCTCAACCCGGCGCCGATCCACGAGATCGAGGAGCGCTGGATCTCGAAGTTCGACAGGCCCCGTCTGCAAGCGCTCAGTGCCATCAGGAATCTCGCCGAGGAGTACGCCATGGCCAACGCACCCACATCGGTGCCGACTTACGTCTACGTCACCTACATCCGCGCGAACGCGGAGCAGGTGTGGCAGGCCCTGACGGACGCGGACCTCACCGCGCGCTACTGGGCCCACGCCAACGTGTCGGACTGGCAGCCGGGCTCGGCCTGGGAGCACCGGCGCGTCGACGGATCAGGCCGCGTCGACGTCGTCGGCAAGGTCCTCAGGGCCGAGCCCCCGACGCTGCTGAGCATCACGTTCGAGGACTCCCCGGACGCCGAAGCACCGAGGGAGCCGTCGGTCGTCACCTTCCTCGTCGAACCGCACGAGGACATCGTCCGCCTCACCGTGACCCACGAGAACCTCCCCAACGTGGAGATGCTCAACGGCATTTCGCGCGGATGGCCGGCCGTGCTGGCCAACCTCAAGTCGCTGCTGGAGACCGGCGACGTCCTCCCGCAGGCACCCTGGGAGATGTCCGGCACGCACGCCTGACGCCCGGGGCGGCGGTCGTCACCACCCCTCCCGTCATCGCCCCGCAGTTCACTCCGCAGTTCACTCCGCGCACGACCGCAGAAGGAAGAGAACATGCTGGACACCACCCCACTCCGAGACGCCTACCGCACCCTCCTGGACGCCGCCGCCACGGTGGCCGACTCCGACGGACCGGGCCCCACCCCGCCCGCCGGCGAGTGGAACGCCGACCAGATCCTGGCGCACGTCTCCCTCATCAGCGCGGCCACCATCAGCGCCGTCTCCTCCGTCGCCTCGGGGGCCATCGCCACGTACGACAACCGCGCGGCGCTCGACACCTGGACCATCGACCGGGTCATCGCGCTCGCGGGCGACAACACGGGGCTGCGCGACCGCGTCCGCCTCCAGGGACAGGCCCTCTGCGCACTCGGCGGGCCCATGCTGAGCGAGGCCGAGCTCGACACCCGGGTGCCCACCCTGCTCCTGTCCAACGGCGCGCTCCTGGTCGACCAGCCCATGCCCCTGCGCGACCTCATCACCGGCCTGGCCGACGTGGAGCTTCCCGGCCACACGAAGCAGCTGCTGGCGCTCCTGTAGGAGGACCGGAGCCGCAACGCGCGCGGAGTGGGAAGTCGGACGGGCCGACTTCCCACTCCGCGCGCGCATTTCAGAGCGCCGCGGCGACGGCGGCCGCGACGAAGACCACCTGAAGGGCGCTGCGGGCGGGCAGCGGGGTCACCGGCTTTCCGGCGAGGGTGAGTCCGCCGCGGGCCGCGTACACGTTGGCCGGGAACATCGCGAGCATCAGCAGCGCCAGGCCGCCGGCGGCGAGCGGCGCGAGCGCGGGGACGACCAGGCCGACGGCGCCGGCCAGCTCCAGGACACCGGTCAGGGTGACCAGCAGGTCGGGCCAGGGCAGCGCCGGCGGGATCATCGCGACGAAGTCGCGCCGCCAGGACGCGACGAAGTGCGGAACGCCGGTGGTGACGAACATCAGCGCGAGGCCGCCGCGCAGGGCGGGCTGCCAGGCGTCGAGGCCGTCGAGGGCCAGCAGGCCGAGCAGGCGCAGAACGGCGAAGCCGCCGACGAGGGCAATGAGCGGGATCATCCCGTCCTCCGATCCTGGAATCTTGTCACTGGAAAGATTGGGGCAGGCGGGCAATCTTGTCAATGCCTAGATACACTGGAGCGACACCTCGAACGACTGGAGAGCAGCGGTGGGACAGAGTGACCAACCGAGCTATCACCACGGCAACCTGCGCCGCGCGGTACTGGACGCGGCCCTGGCCGCGATCACCGAGTCCGGCCCGTCCGGATGGAGCCTGCGCGAGCTGGCCCGGCGCGCGGGGGTGTCGCACGCGGCGCCCGCACACCACTTCGGGGACAAGACGGGGGTACTGACGGCGGTCGCCGCCGAGGGCTTCGAGCTGTTCGCCGACAGCCTGGAGCGCGCGGCCGCCGATCCGTACGGCGCGGGCGTCGCGTACGTGCGCTTCGCCGTCGACCACCGGCCGTACTTCGAGGTGATGTTCCGGCCGGAGCTGTACCGGGCCGACGACCCCGGCATGGCGACGGCCCGGGAGCGCGCGGGCGCGGTACTGGCCGCGAGTGCAAGGAAGTTGGCGCCTGGCGAGCAGCCGGACCGGGCGACGACGATCGCGGCGTGGTCGCTGGCCCACGGCTTCGCCGGCCTCTGGCTGAGCGGCGCCCTGCCGGAGAGCGAGAACGGCGACGTGGAGGAGTTGGCCCGCTCGGTGCTGGGGCTGCTCTTCAAGCGGGACTAGGAGTCACCGGCGAACGGGTCGTTCGAGGCACCGGCCGGCGGGGCGGCCGGTGCCCTTCGTGATCACAATGGCCGTGACAGTGCCTCAGTCGCACAGGGCTGCCGCCTGCGCCTTCAACAGCCCCTCACTGCGAGACGGGACGGGCCTCTCCTTCCTCAGCTCTGCACCGAGGTCGTAGACGTTGACGGCGAAGACCAGTTGGCGCTCACCGTCGGCGGTTGTGAGGGACATGCTGGTGTAGCCGGGCCCGGCGCCGTCGGTCGACCAGACACCGACCGGCCTGGCGTCCGCCCCCGAGCCGCATGTCACCTCCTCGCGCTGCACGCCGAGTCCGTACGCCGGCTCGTCGGGGAACTCCACCGTGGTCAGGAGTTCGCGCTGCTGGGCGGGGCGCAGCAGCTTGCCAGTGAACAGGGCCCGGTGGAAACGGGCCAGGTCGTCGACGGTCGAGATCATGGCGCCGGCGGTCCAGTCGTACGACGGGCTGAACCGGGTCACATCGCGTCCCTTGAGGTCGTACCCGTGCAGATGAGGGCCGTGAACGGCCGGATCGGTCAGCGGGAAGGAGGTGTCGTCCAGACCGAGCGGGCCGAGGATCCGCCGATGGATCTCGGAGGACGCGCTTCGATGTGTGACCGCCTCGACCACCAGCCCGGCGAGCAGGTAGTTGGTGTTGGAGTACGACCACCCGCCGCCGGGCGCGAACAGCGGCTCGTGCCGGACGGCGCGGGCGATCACCTCCCGAGGGGTGTAGACGTGGCTCCAGTCGTGGCGCTCCAGGTAGGGGGCGAAGAACTCCGGCTCGTTGGTGGGGTCGTAGATGCCCGAGGTGTGGTTGAGCAGTTGCCGGACGGTGATGGCCCCGCCGTCGTTGCCGCTGCCCCGGACCACTCCGGGCAGCCACTTCTCCACGCTGTCGTCGAGCGAGAGCCGCCCTTCGCCCTCCAGCTGCAGAAGCACCGTCGACACGAACGACTTGGTGTTGCTGGCGATCCGGAACCGCTGGTCCGGCCGGGCTCGCTCGCCGGTCGCCGTGTCCGCGAGCCCCGCCGCCATCCGTGACTCCCGCGCTCCGTTCCTGGCATACGCCACGGCAGCCGGGAATCCGTCCGCAACCGTCTGCTCGACGGCCGCCTTGAGGCCGGCGGGCGGCGAGGCCGGCGCCCGCTCCGCCACAGCCGCAGCCGCAGCCGCCGGGAAGATCCCCGATACCGCCACCGCGCAAATCCCCACCCACAGTGCTGCGGCCCCCGCACGTGCCTTCACCGATCACTCCTGTTCCTGTTGCCTGCCTGCGCTCTTCCTGCCCCAGCGTGCCGGGCCACCGCAGCAGCAGCCCACCGTGCTGACACCCAAGTCGATACGGCGGTTTCCCACACCCCCACACCGCCCCGTTGCTCGCCGAGTCCGTGCACGGCGTGGTCCTGACCAACGTTGCCGAGGCTCGGGCAGAGCCCATCGGGTCGCGCCGGCCCGGGGAACTGCAGAAAGGCGGCAAGGCATCGATGGCGAGCCCGTACGAAGCCCGTCCGTTGTCGTGAGGCCGGCGGCCGGCTGGTCGACGACCGAGCGCAAGGAACTCATTGATCACGCGAACCCGTGCCCACTGGCGCCCTGGAGGGTCTGCGGGTGGCGGAGCAGGAAGTCGACGGGGCCGACTTCCTGCTCCGGGGTGAGCGCAGCGTCGTCAGCGTGGGTGCTGCGAGGCGAGCGAGGCCAGGACACGTTCCCGGATGCGGGCGGACGCGGCCGGGAAGACACGGGACAACTCGGCGTCGAGGCGCCGGCGTTCGGCACGCAGGAGGCGCGCGACGGGGGCACGGGAGCAGTGCAGGAACCACCAGGGGCAGATGCGCTGGATCACCGGCCGGCCTCCGTCTCGGTCCAGTGGATGCGAAGGTGCTGGACACCCCCGGGGAGGACGACCGGGAGGCACAACGGCCCGATGTAGTTGAGGTGTTCGGCGACGACGCGCTCGGCACAGGGGCCGGTGAGGTAGCGCTCGAACCACGCCCACTGCGGTCTGCGGAGCGGGTGGAACCGGAGGGCGGACCAGAGCGAGTCCAGGGCCTCGGGGAGGATCGGGTAGGTCGTCGGCGGCATGATCCCGGTGATCTCGGCCGTGACGAGACGGGCCTCCCTCATGCGACACGCTCCGCGAGGGGGGTGGCAGCGGGGGCGATCTCGGCCCAGATGATCTTGCCGACGCCCACCCGCGGGCAGCAACCCCAGCGGCCGGCCAGGGACTTGACGAGGATGAGCCCCCGCCCGGACTCGTCGTCCGCGTCTGCCGGGCGGATAACGGGCCCGCGGTCCGTCCGCGCGTCGTGGACCTCGATCCGGAGACGGGAGGGATCGAGGTCAAGGACGAGGAGCACCCTGCGACCGAGGGGCGTGCCGTGCACGACGGCGTTGGTCACGAGCTCGGAGACCAGCAACAGCCCGGTGTCGGCGAAGCGTTGGCCATCGGGGACGCGCGCGAGCAGCCGTTCGAGCTGCCGGCGGGCCTCGGCGGGCGATCGCCGGCTGCGCGGCAGCCAGCAGTCGGTCCGGGCGGCGGGGACGGGGGTCAGGTCAGCGATTTCGCACATGGGGGAGCCACCTTCCAGGCGCAGTGAGGTGATGGCGAGTTGGAGGGGAGAGGCGGGCCGGAGAGGGCAAAGGGATGCCCGGCGACCAGCCGCCTTGATCACTCAGACGAACCGTCGAGCTACTCCCTGTAGAGTGCCCTCTCGGGGCGATTGCATGCAACCGCTTCTATCAAGCAATTGCTTGATCATGAAGGATGGTTGAGCCCCAGAAGGGGGTGGCAGACTATGCACGGAACCAACCAGGCAGGGAGTGTGACGAGTGGGCAGTCCGACCGTGCTGCGGCGTAGGCTCGGCGGCGAACTTGGCAAGTTGCGCGCCTCGCGCGAGATGAACGCCAAGGATGTGGCCGCTGCGCTCGGTTGGTCCGCTTCGAAGCTGAGCAGGATCGAGAGCGGGCAAGTCCCCCTGCAAGAACGGGATGCGGCCAAGCTGCTCGCTCACTACGGCATCAGCTCACCCGAAGAGGTGAAGCACTTCCTCAGCCTCACCCGACAGAGCCGACAGCAGGGTTGGTGGCACGCCTACGGCGATGCCCTGCCCGAATGGTTTCGTGCCTATGTGGGCTTCGAATCCGACGCCACGAAGATCGTCACCTATCAGTGTGAGCTGGTTCCCGGGCTTCTCCAGACCGAGGGGTACGCCCGGCATGTCATTCGGGCGATGAATCCGACCGAGTCCGCCGATGAAGTGGATCGCCGCGTGGCACTCCGGATGGATCGTCAGCGGATTCTCGATCGGCACGATCCACCTCAAGTGTGGGCCATTATCGGCGAGGCCGTCATACGGCGACCTGTGGGAGACATGCCGACCATGGCTGAACAGTTGGAACACCTCGCTGACCTGGCGGACCAGCGGCCGAACATCACGATCCAGGTTCTTCCATTCTCGGCTGGCGCACACGCTGCGATGGGTGCTTCCTTCTCCGTGCTGTCGTTCAGCGACATCCCGGGAAGCGTGGCCTATACCGAGGCGACGACCAGCAGCATCTACACGGAGCGGCCCTCCGAGGTAGCGCGCCATGAGGATGCGTTCCTGCGTCTCATGGCTTCATCAGTCCAACCCGAGAAGTCCATCTCATGGTTGAGGAAAGTCGCAGAGGAGTGCACCAAATGAAGCGGGACTTCCAAGGCGCCCAATGGCGCAAGAGCACCTACAGCAACGGTCAAGGCGACTGCATCGAGGTCGCCGACGGCGTTCCCAACGCCGTCCCTGTCCGGGACAGCAAGGACCCCCACGGGCCCGCGCTCACCTTCACCGCCGACGCCTGGCGATCCTTCATCACCGCTATCCACGCCGGAGAGCTCTGACCCACCGGAGCCACAGAGGGGCAGGCCCGGGCGTGGACGCGCCCGAGCCTGCCCCTCCTCCACTCCCCTACTCCCCCACTCCCCTACCGCGGGGGGACCGCGCGGTCGTAGACGTTGTCCGGGGTCACGATCTCGGTGATCGCCCGCGCGAGCAGCGTGCTCGGCTCCTGCCCCTGGTACGAGACGTCCGTGTTGATCAGGAGCACCAGGGTGGCCTTCCGCGACGGCAGGTAGACGGTCACGCTCTCGTAGCCCGGCGTCGATCCGTTGTGCCCGATCCAGCCGCCGGTCTCGAAGATGCCGAGGCCGTAGCTGGTTCCAGGGAAGCCGGTCGGCAGGGTCTTGAGCCGCTCCGCCTGCGTCTGCGGGCTGAGCAGCCTTCCCGTGGCGACGACCTCCGCCCAGCGGCGCAGGTCGTGCAGGTCCGAGATCATCGCGCCTGCTGCCCAGGCCCAACTCTGGTTCCAGTCCGTGGAGTCGCCGATCTCGCCGCTCGGCGTCTGGTTCGTGTAGCCGCGCGCGTGCGGCTCGGGGAACTCGGAGCCCGCCGGGAACAGCGTGTTGCGCAGGTGGGCGGGGCGGAGCACCCGCTGGTGGATGAAGTCGGCGAGGGGGTGGCCGCCGACCTTCTCGACCACCAGGCCGAGCAGGATCAGGTTGGTGTTCGAGTACTGGAACGTCTCGCCGGGCTCTGCCGTGTTGTCGTGCTTGAAGCCGTACGCGAGGAGCTCCTCTGGTGTGAAGGTGCGGCCCGGGTCGCCCTCCAGCGTCCGAATGAAGTCCGGGTCGGCTGTGTACGGGAAGAGGCCGCTGCGCATCTCGGCGAGCTGGCGCAGCGTGATCCGCTCACCGTCGGGCACGCAGTCGACGTAGGCCGAGATCGGGTCGTCCAGCCCGATCCGGCCCTCGTCGACGAGCTCCAGCAGCGCGGTGACCGTGAAGGTCTTGGTCTCGCTGCCGATCCGCATGAAGAGGTCGGTGCTCATCGGCCTGCGGGTGGTGGTGTCCGCGACCCCGGTCGCGCGGACGTAGCTCCCCTGGCCCGGCATCCAGAGTCCGGCGATGACGCCGGGGATGCCGGCCTGTCGGCGGACGTCCTCGACGGCCCTGTCCAGCCGGGCGGTCAGCTCGGGCCCGAGACCGTCCGTCAGGTACCCGTCCTGCTCGTACCGGTCGGAGGCGGCGCCGTGGGCGGCCGTGGCGGGTGTCGCCGTCGGGAACAGCACGGCCGCCACGAGCAGCGCTGCGGCGAACACACGGCGGGCGGGGGTACGTCTCATCTCGGGGCGCCTCTTCCAGGTCAGGGCTCAGGCGGCAAGGTCACCATCCCGGGCCCGTGCCGGAGGCTCCCGGCCCGGTCGTCCGTCCGCGTGTCCACCCGTTCGGCACCCGCGGGCCCACCCGGCCGGCACCCACGGAGGCACCCCGGAGGCGATCCCGGAGGCACCCCCCGACCGTGGCGAAAGCGTTATCCGGACCCCCGGAAGCGCAGGGGCGGCCGACGCCCGGGAAGGCCCCGTGACGCCCTCCCGAGGCGGTCCGGCCGGGCCCGCAGGGGGGCCTGCGGGGGATGGGGCGCCCGGGTCGCGGAAGGGGCCCAGCCGGGCGGCTGGGGGAGCCGTCGCACCATCTCTGACCAGGGATTTCCCCCTCCCCCGGCACTAAAATTCACAGCAGCGGACGGGACGACGTCCGCCCGTACAGGGGGCTGTGAATGCATCGCGACATCCGTACCACCGAAGACGTCCTGTGCCTGCTGGACCGGCTCTTCCTCCCCGAGGCCGACCGCTGGACCGACGGCGCCTCCGACTGGTGGGACGCGTTCTACGCGGACCGCACGGCCGACCGCCCGTTCTTCGTCCCCAAGCCCGACGAGAACCTCGTCTCCTACCTCGACCGCGGTCTGCTCGCCGCACCCGGCCGCGTGCTGGACCTCGGGTCCGGGCCCGGGCGCAACGCCGTCCACCTCGCCTCGCTGGGCTTCGAGGTGGACGCCGTCGACCTCTCCCCGACCGCGGTCGCCTGGGCGCGGGAGCGGGCCGCGGAGGCCGGCGCGGACGTCCGGTTCCACTGCGGGAACATCTTCGACGTCGAGCTCCCGCACCGGCAGTACGACCTGGTCTACGACTCGGGCTGCCTGCACCACCTCCCGCCGCACCGCCGGATCAGCTACCTCGCGCTCCTCGACCGCGTCCTCGCACCCGGCGGCCTCCTCGTCGTCAACGCCTTCGCCGCCGGGGCGATGGGCTGCGAACTGCCCGACGAGGAGCTGTACCGCAACGGCCGGCTGGAGGGCGGGCTCGCCTACACGCCGGACGAACTCCGCCACCTCTTCTCCGACTTCACCGAGATCGAGATCCGCCCGATGGTGCCCCAGCCGGCCGGCTCGCCGCTCTTCGGCATCCCGGTCCTGCTCAGCGCCCTGTTCCGGCGCCCGGCCGCCGGCCGGCCCCTCTCCTTCTGATCACGCCGGACCGGCGCGGGGAACCCGCCGGCCGGCGGGTTCCCCGCGCCGGTCCGGCGGGCTCCTCAAGCGAGGGCCGGCTCCGGAAACGCTCAGAGGCGTCGGGGTCCGACGCCGTCCTCGCCGAGTTCGTCGCCGGGGTTCAGCAGGGCACAGGCCTTCATCGAGAGGCAGCCGCAGCCGATGCACCCCGTGAGTTCGGCCTCAAGCCGTTCGATGGTCTGTCGGCGCTCCTCCAGACGGCGCTTCCAGCCGCGCGAGGCGCGCTGCCACTCGTGGTGGCTCGGCGGCCGGTCGAGCGGCACGTCGGCGAACGCCTCCCGGAGGTCCTGCAGCGGGATGCCGATCCGTTTCGCCACCGAGACCAGGGCGACCCGGCGCAGCATGTGCCGTGGGTAGCGGCGCTGGTTGCGCTCGTCGCGTTCGGACGAGATCAGGCCGAGCTCCTCGTAGAACCGCAGGGCGGACACCGCCGCCCCGGTCCGCGCGCTGACCTCGCCGATGCCCAGCCAGTCGTCCGGGGCCGCCCCTGAACCGCCGGGCCGATGGGTCGTCATGCACAGCCTCCTCTTGACCTCAAGTTTACTTGAGGTCCTACGGTCGGCTGCGCCAGAGCGGCAAGCAGCACCGACCCGGAGAGGACGGCAGCCCGATGACGTTTGTGATCGCCCTGCCCTGTGTGGACGTCAAGGACAAGGCGTGCCTGGACGAGTGCCCCGTCGACTGCATCTACGAGGGGGAGCGGATGCTCTACGTCCAACCCGACGAGTGCATCGACTGCGGCGCCTGCGAACCGGTCTGCCCGGTCGAGGCGATCTACTTCGAGGACGACACCCCAGAGCCGTGGCAGGCGTTCAACACGGCGAACGCCGAGTTTTTCACCGACCTCGGCTCCCCGGGCGGCAGCGCGAGGCTCGGCCTGATCGAGAAGGACCATCCGATGGTGGCGGCGCTGCCGGTCCAGGACCCCGCCTGACCTGACCCACCGGGATGCCGGGCCCTCGTGTCCGGACCCCGCCGGCCGGCGCCCGGCGTCGGCGGGCGCCCGGCGTCGGCGGGCGCCCGGCGGGGTCCGGAGGCCGGAGCCGGCGGGGTCCGGCACCCGGGGGCCCGGACCTCACCCCCGGTCCCACGACGCGCCCGCCCCGCCCGCGCCGGTGTCAGCGCTGCGGGCCGGGCTGGGTGGTGGCCGGCGGGGTGGTGGCCGGCGCGTTCGGGCTGCCGGTCGCGGTCTGGGTCGGGTCGGGCTTGGGGGCCGGGTCGGGGATGTCGGCCATCTTCAGGGACTGCTTGGGCGCGCCCCGCAGGGCCTGGTTCATGGCGTCGCGCCAGATCGGACCGGGGCCGTCGGCGCCGAACACCTCGGTGTGGTACTTCCCGTTGATGGTGATGTTCCGCATCTCCACGCCGCCGTTGGGGCCGCCGAGCCAGACGGAGGTGGCGAGCTGCGGGGTGTAGCCGCTGAACCAGGCGGCCTTCTTGTGGTCCGAGGTGCCGGTCTTGCCGGCGATCTGCCGGTTGCCCTCCAGGTTGAGCGCCGCGCCGGTCCCGTTGTTCTCGGTCACGCCGTTCAGGATGGTGTTCAGCGCCCGTGCCGTGTCCTCGGAGAACACCTGCGTGCACTGCCCGGCCGGGGCGGGGACGTCCTTGCCGTCCACCGTGGTGATCTTGGTGATGGCCTTCGGGGTGCAGTACTTGCCCTCGGCGGCGAAGGTCGCGTAGACGTTGGCCATGGTCAACGGGCTCACCTCCTCCACGCCCAGGGCCATCGCGGGGACCTCCTCCAGGGGCTTGCCGCTGGCCTTGGCGGTGATGCCGAGCTTGTTGGCCATCTGCTTGACCGGGCAGAGGCCGATCTCCTCCTCCATCTGCACGAAGTAGGTGTTCACCGACAGGGCCATCGCCTGCTTCAGCTGGTAGGGGCCCTTCTCGCTCGCGGACTCGTTGGGCACCACCGTCTTGGGGCGGCCGGTGTTCTTCCAGGTCCCCTCGCACATCTTCATGGTCGGGTACTCGAGCCTGTTCGGGGACGAGTACTCCTGGGTCGGCGGCAGGCCCGCCTCCAACGCCGCCGCCGCGACGACCGGCTTGAACGTGGACCCGGGCTGGAAGCCGTTGCCGCCGCCCATCGCCGCGTCGACGTTGAGGTTGACGACGGTCTGGTTCTTCTCCTTCACCAGGCCGAACGGGCGGGTCTGGGCCATCGCCAGGATCTTGCCGCTGCCGGGCTCGACCATGGTGGCGGCGGCCGAGACGCTGTCGGTGACCCGCACGTTGCCGCTCACCGCGTCCTGCGCGGCGGCCTGCTTGTCCGGGTCGAGGGTGGTGTAGATGTTCAGGCCGCCCTGGTCCCAGAACTTCTTCCGCTCGGCGGCGGACTTGCCGAAGACCGGGTCCTGCTTGACCACCTCGCGCACGTAGACGCAGAAGAAGCCCATGCCCGCCCTGGCGGTGATGCAGCCGTTCTGCGGGTCCTTGTACTTCAGGCCCAGCGGGGCGGCCTTGGCCTCCTTGGCCTGGTCCGCGGTGAGGTGCTTGTTCTCGACCATCTTGTCGATGACGACGTTGCGGCGCTTGACCGTGTTCTCCGGGTAGCGCACCGGGTCGAACGCCGAGGGGTTCTGCACCATGCCGGCCAGGGTGGCGGCCTCGGCGACGGTGAGGTCCTTGTTGCTCTTGCTGAAGTACCGCTGGGAGGCGGCCTCGACCCCGTAGGCCTGGTTGCCGTAGAAGGTGATGTTCAGGTAGTTGGTGAGGATCTGCTCCTTCGTCAGGTCCTCCTCCAGCTTGATCGCGACCTTCAGCTCCTGGATCTTGCGGCCCAGGGTCTTGCGCTGGGCCTCCCGAACGGCGGCCTGGTCGTCGCCGGCCTTCTCCACGTTGACGTTCTTCACGTACTGCTGGGTCAGCGTCGAAGCGCCCTGGGAGGCGGTGCCGCTCTCCGCGTTCTTGCCGACCGCGCGGAGCACGCCCTTGAGGTCGACGGCGCCGTGCTCGTAGAAGCGGGCGTCCTCGATGTCGACCTGCGCCTGCCGCATGAACGGCGACATCTGGTCGGCGGCCAGGACGGTGCGGTCGCGCTCGTAGACCTTGGCGATCAGGCCGCCCTTGGCGTCGAAGATCTGGGTGGCCTGGGTCAGCGGCGGGGTCTTGAAGTCGTCCGGGATGTCCTCGAAGCTCTCCGCCGTGTTCTTGGCGGTCAGCCCGAGCGCGCCGACGGCAGGCAGGGCCAAGCCCGCCAGCAGCCCACCGGAGAGCACGCTCACGAGCAGGAAGGTCCCGCCGTGGCGGACCAGCCGAAGCGGCGACCTCCGGGCCGGAGGGGCTTCTTCACCGTCTGGTGAATTCGATATCGGCGGGGTATTCGAGGTCATATCGGGATGCTAAGCCCCCGCCGTCCCATGAATCGAACGATTTCTCGCGCAATCTGTCACGGCCGTGCAACAAAGGCCTGGGGCCGCCCACTTCGAGCTCCCTCCGGCTCCTTCGTGCACTTTCCAAAACGGCACGAGGAAATACGGAGTCCTCGGAATTCACCAAGCCCCCCCGCCGCCGACGGCACGGACCGAACGAATCCGTACCGGAGGACCGCCACCCGCCCGCAGGCGCGTGCCGAGACCCGCTCCGCACCCGTACATCCGTGACTTCGCGTGTCGCACCCGCGTGTCGCGCCCTCCCGGTCCGACGAACCCTGACATCACTAAGACGCTGCGAGCGGGGCGTTATGTTGCACAGCGCCTGGCAGGCTCCACAGCCCGCTCCGCCCGGGCCGCACGGCGGTGGAGCGGGTTCCACCGTGGACGCCGGCGGGCGACGTTCGGGTGCGGATCGACGGTCCCTCAGAAAGGCAGCCCTTTCGGTCCTTCCGCCCCCGCAGGCCGTTGCCGGGACCACGGACCGCCCGTGGTGCGGTCGGGCGCGGCACGCGGTCCCCTTCCTCCGGGGCGGTGACGGCCGGCATCCACGCGCCCGCGCCTCGATGCCACGATGCCGCGGCAGCACGGTGCCGAGCGGCCGGACGCCCCTCCGATTCCCTTTCCCGTCAAGGACTTTGGCGCCCTCGCCCAGCCGATCCCGGGTTGGAGTGGGGAAGGTGACCCCTCCGCCGGACGGCCCGCCGCCACCGATCAGCGAACACGGCCGCACAGCGCCCGCAGGAGGCGTACGCCGAAGGGCACGTCTCGCACCAGGAGATGGACGAGCGCCTCCACCAGCTGCGCACCGCCGCGACGCACGGCGGGCTCGTGTCGGCGCCGGCCTCGCTCCCGCAGGGGAGTCCGGGCACCACGTCGACGATCGCCGCCGCCGGGCGGATCCGGCGACGCGGGGCGTGGCGGGTGCCGCGCGTCCTCAAGGTCGAGTCCGCGTTCGGACGGGTGCGCCTGAACCTCTCCCGGGCTGTCGTCGAGCATCCGGTCGTCGACATCGAGCTGCACCTCGGCACCGGCAGCGCCAGGATCACGGTTCCGCGTGACGCGGTCGTCGACATCGAGGGGCTGAAAGCCGGATGGAAGGCCCCGCGCTACCGGACCGGGCGGCACTCCCGGCCCGGCGGCCCGACGATCCGGATCTCCGGGGCCGTGGGGATGGGACGGCTGAAGATCCGTCACGCGCGACGCTGAACCCCCGGCCGTCCGCGACGGGCCTCAGCGCCCGCCCGCGCCCGACTCCCCCGTACCCGACTCCCCCGTGACCGCCACCTCGTACGCGCGCAGCGTGTCCACGAACATCCGCCGCTGCTCCGGGGTCAGCGGCGCCAGCGCCTTGCGCCAGGCCGCCGCCCCCGGGGCGAGCCAGCCGGCGATGGCGGGCTGCTGGTCGGGGGCGATGGCGACGATCCTCCGCCGCCGGTCGGCCTCGTCCTCGCGGCGCTCCAGGATGCCCTGACGGCTCAGTTCGCCGACCATCAGGCTCACGCCGGCCCGGCTGATCGCCGCCACCACCGACGCCCTCGCCGCCGTCCTCGGCGAGGAGGCCCGCGGCCGGACCGTCGTCACCATCGAGGGCGTCCCGGCCGGCCGCAGCGGGGTGGGCGGGCAGGTCGCCTGACGCCCGCGGTGCGGCCGCGGCGACGAGGCGGTGCGGCGGTGCGGCGGTGCGGCGGTGCGGCGGTGCGGCGCCGCCGCGGTGCGGCGCCGCACCGCCGGCGAGGCGGCACCGCCGTCGGATGGCCACGCCGGCGGGGTGGCCATCCGACGGGCGGCCTCGTCATATGACAGTCGTCATACGGCAGACGTGAGGTTGGATCCTTCCGGCGGCAACCGGCCTACCGGCATAGTCGTACTCGCCGGCGAGGGCCGGACGAGGACCGAACCGGGGGACACCATGAGCAGCGCGGCCACTGAGACCGAAGCCACCGCCACCACCACCACTGCCACCGCCACCATTGCCGGCGAGGCCGCCAAGCCGGTGCCCACCGTCGCGGAACTGCGCCTCCCCACCTGGTACTTCGGCTTCGAAGGCGGCATCGCCGGCGCCTTCGACCTGCTGCACGCCTTCCCCGCGGCCTGGCCCGCCCTGGTCGCACTGATCGCCACCAACATCGCGGTCTCCCTCACCGTGCTGCGCCCGCGGCTGAAGCTCGCGGCGCTGCTGTGGCGCGGCAAGAGCACCCGCAACATCGCCCTCGCCCTGCTCGGCCTGCGCATCGGCAGCCACGTGGCCCTGGGCGCGATCGGCTTCGGAGTCACCTCCACCCTCGGCCACGTCGCCTTCGCGGTCGTGATGGCCGCCCTGACCGTCACGCTGATGGCCTACGCCCAGCGCACCTCGCTCCGCGCGCTGGTCGCCGCCGGGAAGGCCACCGCGGCCTGAGCGGAAGTCCCCGGAACAGCCGTGGCACCCCGGGCGGCAGGCCCGGGGGGCCACGCCGCCCGGAAAACCGACCGGTCTACATATGACTGCCTGTCCGTTTATGACGACCGGTCTACATAAGCCGACCGATCTACCGACCGGTCTTCATATTCGGCGGCAAGGCCCGGGCGGACAGCATGCCCGGGCGATGCCCTAGCGTGAACCGCCGACCGCCGACCGCCGACCACTGCAAGGGACCCCATGACCGCTGATCGGATGTCCAACCCCACCCCCATCCCCAGGAACGGCAATGCCCTCCTCCACGACCTCGCCAGGCCGTTCCCGGAGCGGGTCGCCGAGGCCGTCCGGGCCTGGGACGCGAATGACCGCGGCCCGGCCCACCTGGTGGACGGGAAGGCCTTCCTCGCCCTCTACTGCTGGCAGTTGGCCGCCATCCGCCGCGGCGAGGAGCCGGACGAGGCGACGGCCGCCTTCGTGGAGCGGTCGCACGACTCCATCGGCGGCCGTCACGGCTGGGCCGCCATGCTGCACCAACGGGCCACCTGCTCCTGCCACGGCACCACCTGGCGGCTGGAGAACATCTCGCTCTGCCTCGGCTGCCTCCGCTACGTCTGCTACGAGCTGGACGGGCCGTGCTGCGCCGGCGCGGAGATCGTCGGATAGCCCGGGCAGCGGGACAGTTCGGACGGCCCGGCCGGGACAGCCCCGGCTCGAACGACTCGGGACAGCCCGGCCGGGGCGGCACGGCCCCGGCCCTCACCCCTCCAGCAGCTGCGCCAGCAGCGCCGCCGGCCCCTCGGGCAGGCTGCCGTGCACCAGTTCCGTCCGGTGGACCAGCCTCGGCTCCCGGACGGGCACCGCGGCGACGCCCACCACACCGTCGAGCGCCGCCGCAGGAAGCACGGCCAGCCCGTGCCCGGCCGCGACCAGGGCGAGCAGCCCGCGCACGTCGGTGCCCTGGTAGCGGGCGGCCGGCCGGAAGCCGTCGACGGCGGTGGCGGCGCGCAGCCGGGCGGCAGCGGGCGCGATGTCGGGGGCGTCCAGCCAGCGGGCGGCGGAGAGGTCGGCCAGGGACACGCCCCGGTGGCCGGCCAGCGGGTGGCCGGCGGGCAGGGCGACGGCGAGCGGCTGCTCGTCGACGGCGACGGTGGTGAGCGGGCCGACGTCCGGCAGCGGGAGCGGGTCGCTGAGGGCGGCGAGGCCGTCGATCAGGGCGAGGTCCACCTCGCCGGTGGCGACCAGGGCCGGCAGGGTCTCCGGGGCCACGACCCGGACCGCGAGGTCCATCCGCGGGTACACCCGGCGCACCTCGGCGAGCGCGTTCCCCAGGGTTGCTCCGGCCGCCAGCGCGGTGGTGCCGAGCAGCAGCCGGGTGCTCGGGGTGCCGGCCAGGCGCGCGACATCGGCGCGCGCCGCGTCGAGCCGCAGCAGCAGCGGACCGGCGTGCTCCAGCAGCCGCACGCCTGCCTCCGTCGGGCCGACGGGACGGCGGAGCAGCAGGCTGCTGCCAAGGTCCGCCTCCAGGGCCGCGATCTGCTGGGAGACGGCGGACTGGGTGTAGCCGAGCTCGCGGGCCGCCTCGGAGAAGGAGCCCAGCCGGGCCACGGTGACGAAGGTGCGCAGCTGGTGCGGATCCACGCTTATCAGAGCCTCTGATCGAAGGGTCACAAATCATCGTTGGCGCTGATGCCCAACGCGGGGTCAGGATAGCCGCATGACCTACCGCACCCCCCGCATCGCCCTGGTCGGCGACCGCTCCCCCGCCGTCCGCTCGCACGCCCGCATCCCCGGGCTGCTCGACGCGCTCGCCACCCGCGACCAGCTCGTGCTGGACGCCTACTGGATCCCCACCGAGGACGCCGGGTCGGCCACCGCCCTCGACGGCTTCGACGCGATCTGGCTGCTCCCCGGCAGTCCGTACCGCAGCGAGGCGGGCGCGGTGGCCGCCGTCCGCACGGCCCGCGAGCAGGGCATCCCGTTCCTCGGCACCTGCGCCGGCTTCCAGCACGCCGTCCTGGAGTACGCGCGCACCGTCTGCGGGATCGGCGGCGCCGCGCACGGCGAGAGCCACCCCGGGGAGGACGACCTGGTGATCGTGCCGCTCAGCTGCTCGCTGGTCGGGCACGAGGGCGCGGTGGAGATCGCCCCCGGGTCACTCGCCGAGCGCGTCCTCGGGACGACCCGAACGGTCGAGCGGTACCACTGCGCGTACGGGCTGAACTCCGTCTACCTGGACCAACTGCGCGAGCACGGGCTGCGGTTCAGCGGCATGGACGACGAGGGCGACCTGCGGGTGCTCGAACTGCCCGGTCACCCCTTCTTCCTCGCCACCCTGTTCCAGCCGGAGCTGGCCGGCGACGGCACCCGCGTCCACCCCGTCATCCGCGCACTCGCCACGGCCGCGGTCGGGCACGCGGCCTCCCGGCACACCGGCACCACCACCAGCGCCAGCACACCCGCAGCCGCACCCGCACCCGCACCCGCACCCGCACCCGACAGGACCGCCGAAGGAGCCGCCGCGTGAACGCCGGAGCCAGCGAAACCGCCGGGGTGGGCATCCCCGACAGCAGGCTCGCCCGCGAGGCCACCGAGCTGGTGCGGGACACCTCCACCGAGCTGCTCTACCACCACTCGCGCCGGGTCCACCTCTTCGGTGCCCTCCAGGGACGGCGCCGCGGGCTCGCCTTCGACGCCGAACTGCTCTACCTGGCCGCGATGTTCCACGACCTCGGTCTCGCCCCCGAACACCGTTCCTCCGGGCGGCGGTTCGAGATCGACGGGGCCGAGGCGGCCGCCGCGTTCCTCCGCTCCCACCAGGTTCCGGAGCAGCGCGTCCGCGTGGTGTGGGAGGCGATCGCCCTGCACACCACGCCCGGCATCCCGGAGTACCTGGAGCCGGAGATCGCCCTCACCACGGCCGGCGTCGAGCTGGACGTCCTCGGCATCGGCTACCACGACCTGACCGGCGAGGAGCGGACGGCCGTGGTCGCCGCCCACCCCCGGCCGGACTTCAAGCGCGGCATCCTGCGCGCCTTCCACGAGGGCATCGCCTCCAGGCCCGGGACCACCTTCGGCAACGTCAAGGCCGACGTCCTGGCCCGGTTCGAGCCGGGCTTCGAGCGGACCGACTTCGTCGAGGTGATCGAGAACTCCGCCTGGCCGGAGTGACGCGCGGAGTCCGAACCGCCGCAGAGCCCGACTCACGCGGACCCCGGCTCACCGCCGAGCCCGACTCACCGCCGAGCCCGGCTCACCGCGGAGCCCGGCTCCCCTCAGACCCCGACTCACCGCGGAGCCCGGCTCACATGGGGAGCGAGCGCAGCCGCACCGGCCCCTCGGGCCAGGCGGCACCCTCGTGCAACGGCGCCCACATCGTGCAGATGGGCATGACCACGACCCGCCCCTCGGGCTGCTCCACGTGGACGTCCCCCAGCAACTCCCGGAAGCCGAGCCGCCGGTAGAGCCCGGCCACCTGAGGCCGGCAGAACAGCAGCGCGTGCCGCGGGCCGAGCGTCCGCGCGTGGTCCAGGGCCGCGCCGACCACCGTGCGCGCCAGGCCGCGCCCCCGGACGTCGGGGGCGACGGCGACGCCGCCGACGCCCATCACGTCCAGGTCGTGGCCGCCCACCGTCAGCGGCAGCCGCAGCAGGCCGGTGTGGGCCACCAGGCGGCCGGCCTCGTCGCGGATGCCGAAGTGGATGTCCTTGGGGAGCCAGCTCAAGCCGGTGTAGGCGACGCCGAAGTGGTCCTTGCCGACGCCGAATATCTCTTCGATGTCGGCCTTGGTGTAGTCGGCCATGCGCACCACGGCGGGCGGTACGGAAACAGGATGATCAGTCACCTGATGATGATCCTCTTTCGGACCGGCCTTGAACAGGCCGGAACCACTCACACCTGACGCGACTTCAGTTGCTCCCATACCTCGGCGACCCGGGGTGCCAGCTCCTCCAGCGGCCCGCTGTTGTCGATGACGAGGTCCGCGAGGGCCAGCCGGTCGGCCCGGGTGGCCTGCGCGGCCATCCGGGCGCGGGCCTCCTCCTCCGCCATGCCGCGCAGCCGGACCAGCCGGTCGATCCGCACCTCGTCCGACGCGTCGACGACGACCACCAGGTCGAAGAGCGGGGCGAGCCCGTTCTCGGTCAGCAGCGGGACGTCGTGCACCACGACCGCGTCCGGGGCGGCCGCCCCCTCCAGCTCGGCGGAGCGGGCCCGGACGAGCGGGTGGACGATCGCGTTCAGCGCCTTGAGCCGCCCGGGGTCGGCGAAGACGATCGCGCCGAGCGCCGGGCGGTCCAGTGAGCCGTCGGCCTGGAGCACCTGCGGGCCGAACTCGGCCACCACGGCCTCCAGCCCGTCCGTTCCGGGGGCGACCACCTCGCGGGCGATCACGTCCGAGTCCACGAGCACCGCGCCGTGGGCGGCGAACAGCCGCGACACCTCGCTCTTGCCGGCGCCGATGCCGCCCGTCAGTCCGATCTTCAGCATGGCGCCAGGCTACCGGCGCCCGAGGCCTCCGGTCAGCCCAGGTCCAGGCTCTCGCCATCACCCAGGGCCGTCAGCTCCGCCCCCGTCCCCGGCCCGCCCGGGCCGACCAGGTTGGTGTGCACCGCCAACCCCACCGGGCTGAGCACCGCGTCGTGGACCGGCACCGCCTGCCGCGGGCCCGCCTCCCGGACGTAGTCGATCAGCTCGGAGACCTTGGTCCACGGCCCGGCGATCGGCAGCAGCAGTGTCTCCACCGCGTGCGGCGGCACGGTCAGCGCGTCCCCGGGGTGGAAGAGCCGGCCGTCGAAGAGGAAGCCGATGTTCCGCACCAGCGGGATGTCGGGATGGATCACCGCGTGCCACTCCCCGTGCACGCTCACCCCGATCCCGCCCACCTCGAAGGCGTCGCCCTCGCCGACCACCGTCACCCGCTGCGCCACCCCGTCCAGCCGGGCGGCCACCGCACTGTTGGTCCAGACCCGCAGGGCCGGGTCGGCCTCCAGGGCCTCACGGAGCCGGGCCTCCTCGAAGTGGTCGAAGTGCTCGTGGGTGATCAGGACGGCATCCGCACCCGCGAAGGCCGCCGGGTCGGCGAACATCCCCGGGTCGACGACGACGGTGGTGCCGTCGTGCTCCAGGCGTACGCAGGCGTGTCCGAACTTCGTGATTCGCATGCGCCAAAACATACAGCAAGGCTGCACAGTTTTGCTGGACAAAATCCCGGTACGCTTCTCCCATGAACAGCCCGGGCCCCGACACCCTCGAACTCGCCGCCGACCTGCGCTCCGCCATCGGTGAACTGGTCCGCGCCCTGCGCCCCGGCGACGAACTGCCGCAGAACCAGGTCGGCGTCCTCGGCCTGCTGGTCCGCGACGACCGCACCTGCACCGTCGCCGAGCTCGCCGCCCACCAGCGCGTCCGGCACCAGTCGATGGCCCGTACCGTCGCCCTGCTCACCGAGACCGGGCTGGTCACCCAGCAGCCGCACCCCACCGACGGCCGCAAGCTCCTGGTCGCCGCCACCGACGCCGGCCGCGCCGCCCTGCACGAACAGCGCGCCCGCCGCGAGGCGGTGATCGCCGGCGCCATCGAGGCCCGCCTCACGCCGGAGGAGCGGGAGACCCTGCGCACGGCCGTCGAGCTGCTGCGCCGCCTGCACTGACCACCCGGGCGGCAGGGCAACTCCCCGCGATCATGGAGTTTCTGACGCCCTGCTAGGGTCCAGAGCCGTGACGGACAGGGCGGGGAAGCAGTACGAGTCGATGCGCGCGCACTTCCTGCGCGCCGCCGAACAGCGCGGGTTCACGCTCGACCCCGCCCAGGAGGCGCCGGTCGAACGGCTCAGCCGGCTCGCCGGCGAGCTGGCCCACCCGGCCTGGCGGCTGCGGCGCCCGCCGCGCCACCTCTACCTCTGGGGCCCGGTCGGCCGCGGCAAGAGCTGGCTGGTCGACACCTTCCTCGACGGCCTGGCGACCCCGCGCAAGCGGCGGCTGCACTTCCACGACTTCTTCCGCCGGCTGCACGAGGGCGTCGCCCACCATGCCGACAGCCACCACACCGACGGCCACCACGACGGCACCGCGGTGGACCGGGCCGTCGACGAGCTGCTCGGCGACTGCCGGATCCTGGTCTTCGACGAGTTCCACGCCCATGACGCGGGCGACGCGATGCTGGTCGCCCGGCTCTTCCACACCCTGCTGGACCGGCGGATCACCCTCGTCACCACGTCCAACTACCCGCCCGCCGGCCTGATGCCCGACCCGCTGTACCACCACCTCTTCGAGCCGACGATCCGGCTGATCGAGGAGCGGATGGACGTCGTCGACGTCTCCGGGCCGGTCGACTTCCGGCGGCAGCCCCGGCCGGAGGGCACCCACGGCTTCGCCCTCGGCGCCCGCCTGCACCCCGGCGACGAGTCCGCGGCCGGGCTCACCCCTCCCCGGCCCGAGGAGGCCGGCCCGGTGGCCCTGCCCCACCACGAGCTGCCGGCCAGGGCCGTCCGCGACGGCCTGGTCTGGTTCGGCTTCGCCGAACTGTGCGAGGGCCGCACCGCCGTCCCCGACTACCTCGCGCTGGCCGACCGCTTCCCCGCCCTCGTCCTCGACGGCGTCCCGCCCCTCACCGAGGCCTCCCCCGACGCCCGCCAGCGCTTCGCCAACCTGGTGGACGTCTGCTGCGACCGCGACGTCCGGCTGGTCCTGATCGGCGCCGACCCACTGGCCGGCCTCCCCGCCGGCTCCACCCTGCAGCGCGACCTCGACCGCACCGCCAGCCGCCTCGCCCTCCTCCGGCAGCCGGCCGCGGAGGTCACCCCCTGAGCCTCAGGGCGTGATCACGAGCTCCTTGGCCTCCGGGCGCTGGCCGGGGATCACCGCCGGCGCGATGGTCGGCAGGTCGACGTGCTCGCTCAGCCCGAACCGGTTGTGCAGGCGGCGCAGCGGGGCCGGCGCCCACCAGTTGAACTCGCCGAAGAGGCTCATCGCGGCGGGGACGAGCAGGCAGCGGACCAGCGTCGCGTCCACGGCCACCGCCACGGCCAGCGCGATGCCCATCTGCTTCACCATGAGCATGTCGCCGAGCGCGAAGCCCGCGAAGACGATGACCATCAGCAGCGCCGCCGAGGTGATGATCTTCCCGCTGCGCTGCACGCCCAGCTCCACGGCCTTCGTACAGCTGTGGCCCTTGTCGCGCAGCTCCTTGATCCGGGCGAGCAGGAAGACCTCGTAGTCCATCGAGAGCCCGAACGCGAAGGCGAAGACCAGCACCGGGATGAAGGTCTCCAGCCCGCCGGCGGGGCTGAAGCCGAGCAGGCCGCTGAACCAGCCGTCCTGGAAGACCAGGGTCAGCGCGCCGAGCGAGGCGCCCAGCGAGAGCAGGTTCATCAGCAGGGCCTTGACCGGCATCACCACCGACCCGGTCATCAGGAAGAGCAGCACCAGCGTGCCGAGCGCCACCAGGCCGAGCGCGATCGGCCCCCGGGTGAGCAGTTCGTGCTGGAAGTCGACGACCGAGGCGGCTCCGCCGGTGACCTGGGTGGTGAGCCCGCCCCGGTCGGCGCGCAGCTCCTCGACGACCTTCTTGGCCTCCCCGCCCTGCGGGTCGCCGTGCACCAGCACGTCGATGGTGGAGACCTTGTCGCCCACCGGGGTGACCGCGCGGACCCCGCTGACGCCGGGCAGCTTGGCCACCACGTCGTCGGCGTACGCCTGGGCGACGGTCGCGCCGCCCTCGACCACCACGGTGATCGGGGCCTGCGAGGCCATCGGGAACCGCTGGTCGACCGTGTCGGCGACCTGGCGGCCGGCCGAGGACGCGGGCAGCACGGCGGCGCCGGAGCTGCGCATGTCGGCGTGGAGGAACGGCGCCCCGGCGGCCATCAGCAGGGCGACGCAGGCGAGTGCGACGGGGACCGCGCGCTTGCGCACCCGGCGGACGGTGCGGCTGAAGAAGCCCTCGTCGGGCACGGGTGCGGTGGGTGCCTTGACCCGGCTGCCGGCGAAGCCGAGCAGTGCCGGGACGAGGGTGAGCGCGGCCGCGACGGCGATCACCACGACGCTCACGCCGGCGGCGGCGACCGCGGCCAGGACGGGGCTGGTGAAGACGAAGAGGCCGGAGAGCGCGACGGCGACGGTCAGCCCGGAGAAGGCGACGGTGCGGCCCGCGGTGGCTGCGGTCCGTTCGACGGCGGCGGCGATGCCCGCGCCGTGGCCGCGTTCCTCCCGGAAGCGGTTGACCATGAGCAGCGCGTAGTCGATCGAGAGGCCGAGCCCCAGCACGGTGGCGATCGGCAGCACGCTGGTGTCGATGTCCATGATCTTGCTGAAGCCGAACATGGCCAGCAGCGCGCCGCCCACCGAGGCGACGGCGCCGATCACCGGCAGGCTGGCGGCGGCGAGGCCGCCGAAGACCAGCACCATGACGACCAGGGTCAGCGGAAGGGTGACGATCTCGCCGAACCGGGTGTCCTTCTCGGTCTGCTTCTTGACCTCGTCCTGGAGCACCAGGTCCCCGCCGACGGTGACGTGGGCGCCGTCGGCCTTGATGTCCGCGAGGCGCTCGGTGACGGCGGCGGTCTGCGCGTCGGTACTGGCGTCGGCCATCCGGACGGAGACCAGGCTCGCGTTGCCGTCGGCGGAGCGGAGCGCGGCGCCGGCGGGGCCGGAGCCGTAGGCGTCGGTGGCCGACGAGACCCCGGGCAGGGCGGCGATGTCGGCGGTGGCCTTGGTGACGGCCTCCCGTACGGCCTGGTCGTCGACCGGTTTCCCGTCCACGACGGCGGTGACGGTGCCCCGGGACGGGTCGGCCGCGGTGACCACGGCGCTTCCGCGGTCCGCCTCGGAGCTGGCCGAGGAGGCGCCGGCGACCGAGCCGGCGAAGACCCGGCCGCCGATCAGCACGCCTATGACCAGGACCACGGCCCAGAAGCCGAGCACCCAGCGCCGGTGCCGGAAGCAGAACCGGCCGAGGGCGGCAAGGCGTCCGTCGACCTTGGGGTCGGCGGACGAACAGGCGGGGGAGGTCACTGCGGTGCTACGGCGCATGTGCGGGGGGTGCCTAGCGTGCGGGGCCGGGGGGAGCCACCCATCGGGCAACTCATCCCAAGGTAGGTCCTAGGTCCCGAATCGCCCATAGCCGTCTGATGAGCCCCTTATCACAAAAATCCTTCACATAAGGAACAAATAAGTGAATGGGGAAAACAATGGACCCCACCCGGAATACCGGGTGGGGTCCATCGGTGACGCTATGACGCTATGCGCCGAGCACCAGCAGGGTCAGAGCCTCAGCTCTGGCCACCCGCCAGCTTCTCGCGCAGGGCAGCCAGGGCCTCGTCCGAAGCGAGAGCGCCGGAGCCCTCGTCGCTGCTGGAGGAGTACGAGCCACCGGCGGCGGCGGCGACGGCGTCGCCACCCTCGGCAGCGGCCTCGGCGTCGGCCTCACGGCTCTTGATGACCTGGGCCTGGTGCTGCTCGAAGCGGGCCTGCGCCTCGGCGTACTGGCGCTCCCACTCCTCACGCTGCTTCTCGAAGCCGGGCAGCCAGTCGTTCGCCTCGGGGTCGAAGCCCTCCGGGTAGATGTAGTTGCCCTGGTCGTCGTACGAAGCGGCCATGCCGTACAGGGTCGGGTCGAACTCGACCTCGGCCGGGTTGGCACCGAGGGCCTCGTTGGCCTGCTTCAGCGAGAGGCTGATGCGACGACGCTCGAGGTCGATGTCGATGACCTTGACGAAGATCTCGTCGCCGACCTGGACGACCTGCTCCGGGATCTCGACGTGGCGCTCGGCCAGCTCGGAGATGTGGACCAGACCCTCGATGCCCTCGTCCACGCGGACGAACGCACCGAACGGAACCAGCTTGGTGACCTTACCCGGAACGACCTGGCCGATCTGGTGGGTACGGGCGAACTGCTGCCACGGGTCCTCCTGGGTCGCCTTCAGCGACAGGGAGACGCGCTCGCGGTCCATGTCAACGTCGAGAACCTCGACGGTGACCTCCTGGCCGACCTCGACAACCTCGGACGGGTGGTCGATGTGCTTCCAGGACAGCTCGGAGACGTGAACCAGACCGTCGACGCCGCCGAGGTCCACGAACGCACCGAAGTTGACGATCGAGGAAACGACGCCGGAGCGCACCTGACCCTTCTGCAGGGTGGTGAGGAAGGTCTGGCGGACCTCGCTCTGGGTCTGCTCCAGCCAGGCACGGCGGGACAGGACCACGTTGTTGCGGTTCTTGTCCAGCTCGATGATCTTGGCCTCGAGCTCCTTGCCCACGTAGGGCTGGAGGTCGCGGACACGACGCATCTCGACGAGCGAGGCCGGCAGGAAGCCACGGAGGCCGATGTCGAGGATGAGACCACCCTTGACGACCTCGATGACGGTACCGGTGACGATGCCGTCCTCTTCCTTGATCTTCTCGATCGTGCCCCAGGCACGCTCGTACTGAGCGCGCTTCTTGGACAGGATGAGACGACCCTCCTTGTCCTCCTTCTGGAGAACCAGGGCCTCGATGTTGTCACCGACGGAGACGACCTCGTGCGGGTCAACGTCGTGCTTGATCGAGAGCTCACGGGACGGGATGACGCCCTCGGTCTTGTAACCGATGTCGAGGAGCACCTCGTCACGGTCGACCTTCACGATGACGCCCTCGACGATGTCGCCATCGTTGAAGTACTTGATGGTCTCGTCGATGGCGGCGAGGAAGGCCTCAGCGTCGCCGATGTCGTTGACCGCGACCTGCGGGGTGGTGCTGGTGGAGGAGTCGGTGGGGCTCGTCATTAGGAAAAGGGCTCCGGTACGGACATGAAGTCGTAGGTAATGCCACGCGGAGGGCCCGTATCGCTCCCACCGAAAGCCGGACAGCCAAGAGCACGGCCCACCGGAACATCCCGCAACAGCGAGAATCCGGCGTCCGTCTTGCGACCGTGGGGTCTTCGACAGATGCGAGCGCGACCTGCTCCGTCCGAGGCGCGCAGGCCCGCAGCGCAACTTGTAGCATACGGGGACGGCCAGGCACGGTCAACGCCAAGGGCGCCAAGACGGTGGAGGCCGGTATGGATCAGGCCATATCCTCCGATTGCGCACCTCACAGTGGCGGCCGCAGGAAGCCTTTCCCCGGATGCCACCGCCAGGACCCGGACCCTTGCGGGCCGGTTCGCGGCAGCGGCGCTTCCGCAGACCACACCCTACGCGATAGGCATTATCACCGTGGCCACCACCCCCCAGTCCGACGTCCACGATCTTGACGACGACGGCGACGACGCGGTAAGGCGCGACGCGCAGGCCGGCGAGAGCAGCCACGCCAGCCGCCACTGGTGGGACCGCAACGCCGACGAGTACCAGGACGAGCACGGCGAGTTCCTCGGCGACGACCGGTTCACCTGGTGCCCCGAGGGCCTGGACGAGGCCGACGCCCGGCTGCTCGGCGAGGTCGAGGGCCTGACCGTGCTGGAGATCGGCGCCGGCGCCGCCCAGTGCTCGCGCTGGCTCGCCCGGCAGGGCGCCCGGCCGGTCGCGCTGGACATCTCCTTCCGCCAGCTCCAGCACTCCCTGCGGATCGACCTCGCCCGCGACACCCCGCCGGTCCCGGTCGTCCAGGCCGACGCGGCCGTGCTGCCGTTCGCCGACGGCTCCTTCGACGCCGCCTGCTCCGCCTACGGCGCGGTGCCGTTCAGCGCCGACACCGGCGCGCTGATGCGCGAGGTGCACCGGGTGCTGCGCCCCGGCGGGCGCTGGGTGTTCTCGGTGACCCACCCCATCCGCTGGGCCTTCCCCGACGAGCCCGGCGTCGAGGGGCTCACCGCCGTCGCCTCCTACTTCGACCGCACCCCGTACGTCGAACAGGACGAACACGGGCGGGCCACCTACGTCGAGCACCACCGTACGGTCGGGGACCGGGTCCGCGAGCTGGTCGGAGCCGGCTTCCGGCTGGTGGACCTGGTCGAGCCGGAGTGGCCGGAGGGGCACGAGCAGGAGTGGGGCGGCTGGTCCCCGCTGCGCGGCCGGCTGATCCCGGGCACGGCGATCTTCGTCGCCGAGCGGGACTGACCCGGCGGAGGACCGGCTCGGGGCCGGGGGTGGCCCAGCCGGGCCGGGCCGCCGGGCCGGGCCATCGGGGAGACTGTCCGCGTGAACCCCGCCTGGCGCGAACTGCCCGTCCGTACCGCCCTGCCCGCCCTGCACCGCGCGCTCGACACGGACGGCGTCGCCGTCCTCGCCGCCCCGCCCGGCACCGGCAAGACCACGCTGGTCCCGCTCGCGCTGGCCGGGCTGCTCGGCGAGGACGCCCGCCCGCCCCGCCGGGTGCTGGTCGCCGAACCGCGCCGGCTGGCCGTCCGGGCGGCGGCCCGGCGGATGGCTTGGCTGCTCGGCTCGGCCGTCGGGGCCGAGGTCGGCCTCACCGTGCGCGGCGAGCGGCGGGCCGGACCGGACACCGTGGTCGAGGTGGTCACCACCGGCGTCCTGCTCCAGCGGCTCCAACGCGACCAGGAGCTGCCCGGCGTGGACGTGGTGGTACTGGACGAGTGCCACGAGCGGCACCTCGACGCCGACACCGCGCTCGCCTTCCTGCTCGACGTCCGCGCCACGCTCCGGCCCGAGCTCGGCATCGTCTGCGCCTCGGCCACCTCCGACACCGCGGCCTGGGCCGAACTCCTCGGCGGCGCGCCCGTCGTCGAGGCCCACGGCGTGACCCACCCGGTCGAGACCGTCTGGGCCCCGCCGCCGCGCGCCGTCCGCCCCGCACACGGCACCCGGGTCGACCCGGCGCTGCTCGACCACGTCGCCGCCACCGTCCGGCGGGCCCTCGCCGAGCGCGACGGCGACGTGCTCTGCTTCCTGCCCGGCGTCGGCGAGATCGCCCGGGTCGCCGGGCTGCTCGCCGGAGCGCCGGCCGAGGTGCTGCAACTGCACGGCCGCGCACCGCAGGCGGTGCAGGACGCTGCGCTCGCCCCGGGCGACGGACGACGGGTGGTGCTGGCCACCGCCGTCGCCGAGTCCTCGCTCACCGTGCCGGGCGTGCGCGTCGTGGTCGACGCCGGCCTGGCCCGCGAGCCGCGCACCGACCACGCCCGCGGCCTGGCCGCGCTGGTCACCGTCCGCGCCTCGCTGGCCGCCGCCCGCCAGCGCGCCGGCCGCGCCGGCCGCGAGGCCCCCGGCACCGTCTACCGCTGCTGGGCGGAGGCCGAGGACGCCCTCGCCGCCCGCTACCCCACCCCCGAGATCGCCCTCGCCGACCTCACCCCCTTCGCCCTCCAGGCCGCCTGCTGGGGCGACCCGGACGCCACCGGCCTCGCCCTGCCCGACCGGCCCCCGGCCGGCGCCATGGCCGCCGCCCGGCAGACCCTGCACGCACTCGGCGCGGTGGACGAGGACGGCCGGGCCACCGCGCGCGGCGTCCGCCTCGCCCGCACCGGGCTGCACCCTCGGCTCGCCCGCGCCCTCGCCGACGGCGCCCCGGCCGTCGGCGCACGCCGGGCCGCCGAGGTCGTCGCCCTGCTCTCCGAGGAACCGCCGCGCGCCCTCGGCGACGACCTCGGCGCCGTGCTGCGCACCGTCCGCGACGGCCGCGACCCGTACGCGGGCCGCTGGCGGGAGGAGGTCCGGCGGCTGCTGCGCGCGGCCGGCGACACCCCCGCCACCGCGCTGCCCGACGCCTCGGCCGTCGGCCTCGTCGTCGCGCTGGGCTTCCCCGAGCGGATCGCCCGGGCCCGGGTCGACAAGCCCGCGCCCGGCGAGCGCAGCCCGTACCTGATGGCCTCGGGGACGGCCGCCGAACTCGCCCCCGGCACCGCGCTGGGCGCCGTGCCGTGGCTGGCCGTCGCGGTGGCCGACCGGCCGGCCGGGTCACCGTCCGCCCGGGTGCTGCACGCGGCCGCCCTGGACGAGGAGACCGCCCGGCTGGCGGGCGCGCCACTGCTGGCCTCCCGGGAGGAGGTGCACTGGGACACCCGCCGCGGCGAGGTCGTCTCCCGGCGGGTGGAATCCCTCGGCGCGGTCGAGCTGTCCGCGGCCGCCCTCGACCGCCCCGACCCCGCCCTCGTCCGGACCGCCCTCCTGGAGGGGCTGGCCCGCGAGGGCGTGAGCACCCTCCTCACCTGGCCCTCCGTCGGCCTGCGCGAGCGCCTGGCCTTCCTGCACACGGCCATCGGCGAGCCCTGGCCCGACGTCGGCGACGCGGCGCTGCTGGAGCGGGCCGGGGAGTGGCTGGAGCCCGAGCTCTCCCGCGCGCGCCGCCGCGGCGACCTCGCCCGGATCGACACGACCGCCGCCCTGCAACGGCTGCTGCCGTGGGCGGGCGGCGAGGCCGGGCGGCTGGAGGAGCTGGCGCCGGAGCGGATCACGGTGCCGTCCGGCTCCCGGATCCGGGTCGACTACGGCGGCGAACGCCCGGTGCTGGCCGTGAAGCTGCAGGAGCTGTTCGGCTGGGCGGCGGCCCCGGCGCTGGCCGGCGGGCGGGTGCCGCTGACCGTCCACCTGCTCTCCCCCGCCGGGCGCCCGGCCGCCGTCACCGGCGACCTCGCCTCCTTCTGGCGCGACGGCTACCGCGCCGTCCGCGCCGACCTGCGCGGCCGCTACCCCCGCCACCCGTGGCCGGAGGACCCGACCACGGCCGAGCCGACGAAGCGCACCAACGCCCGCCGGTAACCGGCCGGCGGTGAGGACGCCGACGGGGACGCCAGGTCGTCGGGAACCGCCGCCGCATGAGGTTCCGGCGGCCCCCGTCACCCCGCCGACGGTGGACCCGCCGGCGAGCGGCCGCGCGGGACCGGGGCGGCCGGCCCGGACGGGCCCCGGCTCACCGGGCGTCCGCGCCGGGAGGACGGTCCGCCTGACGGACGGTCACCCGTGGTCGAGACGTGCGACCCCGGCCGCCGCGGGACCCTGCCCCACCGGCGGCCGGGGCCGCGACCGGATCAGAACTGCTGCACGAAGTACGGCTCGACGGTCATCCAGCCGTTGCCGCGGGCCCCGTTGAGGCGGCCCGAGCTGCCACGGGCGAGGGTGTACCAGGACTCGACGTAGTCCGGGTCGTCGGTCCACCACGAGGAGGGCAGTGCCGCCAGGACGGCGTTGACCAGCGGTATGTAGGCACCCTGGTCGGCGATGGTGAGCAGCACGGCCGCGACGGCCTGGGCGAGGGCGAGGTAGTTGGTGTCGCCGTCGTCCTCCATCAGGACGACGTCGGCCAGGTTGTACTTGTAGTTCGACCAGTTCACCAGGATCTGGTTCGGGTAGTACACCGTGCCGTCGTACTGGAGGTAGGGCATGGCGACCGAGTCGACCCGGACCTTGCCGTCCTGGCCGAACCCGGTGACCAGGCTGAACATCTCGGCGGCGCCCTTGAACCAGGGCTCCTCGTCGTCGGCCACCTCGATGCCGCTGATCTTCGTGGCCCACCAGCCGCCGGCGGCCTGCACCGCGCCCGGGGCCTGCGCACCCTTGGCGTCCAGACCCGTGGCGTCCAGGCCGCGCGCGGCGAACTCCCGCTGGAGGAGCGCGATTCCGGCGGCCAGGGTCTTGCCGGTGTCGATGTCGACCAGGTAGACGGGCTGCCCGGGGAGCGAGCCCGTGTCGAGCGCGCGGGCCCGGCCGGCGGTGTCGTACGCCCGGAGGGTGCGGGCGTGGTCGTCCGCGGCGGCGACGGCCACCAGCGGCGCCGCGCCCGCGTCCAGGGCGGCCCGCATCGACGGGTCGGCCAACTGGACGCGCAGCAACGGGCCGAGGTCGCCGAGGCCCTTGGCGGCGGCGACGGCGTGGTCGGCCCGCTCGGTGGCGGTCGCGAGCCCGCGGCCGGCCTGGCCCGGCGCGGCGGCGGCCAGCGGGGCGAGTTCGGCGGCGCCGGCGCCGGCGGTGGCGGACCGCAGCCGCTCACGCACGGCGGAGTCGGTGAGGGAGGCGGCCAGGGTGCGGGCGATGCCGTCCTCTATCGCCGCCACCTGGGAGGTGGAGGCACGGGTGGCGGGCGCCGGGGCGGCCGGTGCGGGGGCGGCCACGGCCTGGCCCGCGCCGAGCGCGAGCAGGGGAAGGGCCGCGAGCGCCGCGGTGGCGCGCCGCAGTCGGGGCAGGGACATGAGGGATCTCCAGACTCGTCGGGTGAGGCGTCGGAGCAGTGGAGCGGTGAAGCGGGTGGAGCGGTGGAGCGGGTGGAGCGGTGGAGCGGCACCGCATCGCGATCAAGAGCGTCGGTGCCATGACAAGTGAAGTGGTTCCCTGACGCCGGATCAACCCCCGGGGCGCACTGCGCCGGCCCCGCGCACGCTCAGGACCGGCCCTGCGGCACGGCGTCGGCGGGTACGGCGTCGGCGCTGACGGCGGCGCGAACAGCAGCGGCCCGCGTGGGCGCCGGCCGGTCGGGTCGGCGCCCACGCGGGCCGGTGGTGTCGTCAGTGCGCGGCGGACTCCCAGTTGGCGCCGACGCCGACCGAGACGTCCAGCGGGGCGCGCAGCGGGTAGGCCCCGGCCATCTGCTCGCGGACGATCGCCTCGACCTGCTCGCGCTCGCCGGGGGCGAGCTCCAGCACGATTTCGTCGTGCACCTGGAGCAGCATCCGGGAGGTGAGGCCGGCGGCGGTCAGCGCCTCGTCCACCCGCAGCATGGCGATCTTGACGATGTCGGCGGCCGAACCCTGGATCGGGGCGTTGAGGGCCATCCGCTCGGCCATCTCGCGGCGCTGGCGGTTGTCGCTGTTGAGGTCGGGCAGGTAGCGGCGGCGGCCGAGCAGGGTCTCGGTGTAGCCGGTGGCACGGGCCTCGTCGACGACCCGGCGCAGGTAGTCGCGCACGCCGCCGAACCGCTCGAAGTAGGTGTCCATCAGGCCCTGGGCCTCGCCGGGCTTGATGCCGAGCTGCTGCGAGAGCCCGTAGGCGGAGAGGCCGTAGGCGAGGCCGTAGGACATCGCCTTGATCTTTCGGCGCATCTCGGCGTCGACCGCGTCGCCCGGGACCTCGAAGACCTGGGAGGCGACGGTGGTGTGCAGGTCCTCACCGGTGGCGAAGGCCTCGATCAGGGCCTCGTCCTCGGAGAGGTGGGCCATGATGCGCAGCTCGATCTGCGAGTAGTCGGCGGTGAGCAGCGCCTCGTAGCCGTCGCCGACGACGAAGGCCCGGCGGATCATCCGGCCCTCCTCGGTGCGGACGGGGATGTTCTGCAGGTTCGGGTCCTGCGAGGAGAGCCGGCCGGTGGCCGCGACCATCTGGTTGAAGGTGGTGTGGATCCGCCCGGCCGGGGAGACCGTCTTGAGCAGGCCCTCGACGGTGGTGCGCAGCTTGGCCTGGTCGCGGTGGCGGAGCAGGATGACCGGCAGCTCGTTGTCGGTCTGGGTGGCGAGCCAGGTGAGGGCGTCGGCGTCGGTGGTGTAGCCGGTCTTGATCTTCTTGGTCTTGGGCAGCGCCAGCTCGCCGAAGAGGATCTCCTGGAGCTGCTTGGGCGAGCCGAGGTTGAACTCGTGGCCGGCGGCGGCGTGCGCCTCCTCGACCACGCGCTGGATCTCGGCGGCGAACTGGTTCTCCAGGCTGGTGAGCCAGGGGCGGTCGGCGGCGATGCCGGTGCGCTCCATCCGGGCCAGCAGGGCGGCGATCGGCAGCTCCATGTCGCGCAGCAGCCCGGTGGCGCCGACCTCGGCGAGCCGGGTGTCGAAGAGCGCGGCGAGGTCGAGGACGGCGCGGGCCTGGAGCATCAGGGCCTGGGCGGCGGCCGTCGCGTCCTCGTCGGGGGCGTCGAAGGCGAGCTGGCCGCTCTCGGCGGCGGGGGCCGGGGCGAGCGAGCGGGCGAGGTACTCCTCGGCGAGCACCTCCAGGGTGAAGGTGCGGCGGCCGGGCTTCTCCAGGTAGGCGGCGAGGGCGGTGTCGGCGACGACGCCCTCGATCCGCCAGCCGCGCTCGGCGAAGGCGCGCATGACCTGCTTGGCGATGTGCAGGGCCTTGGGGGCGGCCGGGTCGGCGAGCCAGGCGGCGAAGGCGCGCTCGTCCTCCTCGGCGAGCAGCGCCGGGTCGAACCAGGCGGCGGCCTCCCCTTCGGCGAGCGCGACCTCGGTGACCTCGCCGGTGCCGAGCGCCCACCGGTAGACGGCGGCGACGGCGACCGGGGTCTTGCCGTCGGCGGCGTGCTCCCGGAGCCAGGCGGCCAGGGTGCCCGGGTCGGTGAGCAGCTCGCCGTCGACCTCGACGCCGGGGGCGAGCTCGGCGGCGGCCTCGGGCTCGGCGCCGGCCGGGTCGATGCCGAAGACGCGGTCGCGGAAGTTGGCGTTGCGGAACTCCAGCGACTCCATCAGGGTGGCGACGGCCTCGCGGTCGAACGCGGCGCGGCCCAGGTCGCCGACGCCGAGCGGGAGTTCGACGTCGCGGACCAGCTCGGTGAGGATGCGGTTGCGCTTGACCGAGTCGAGGTGCTCGCGCAGCTTCTCGCCGATCTTGCCCTTCACCTCGTCGGCGCGGGTGACGAGCTCGTCGAAGGAGCCGAACTGGTTGACCCACTTGGCGGCGGTCTTCTCGCCGACGCCGGGGATGCCGGGCAGGTTGTCGGACGGGTCGCCGCGCAGCGCCGCGAGGTCGGGGTACTGGCGGGGGGTGACGCCGTACTTCTCGGCGACCTTCTCCGGGGTGTAGCGGGTGAGTTCGGAGACGCCCTTGGTCGGGTAGAGGACGGTGACGTGCTCGGTGACCAGCTGGAGCGAGTCCCGGTCGCCGGTGACGATGTCGACGTCGAAGCCGGCGGCCTCGGCCGCGGTGGCCAGGGTGGCGATGATGTCGTCGGCCTCGAAGCCCTCGACGGTCATCCGCGGGACGTTCATGGCGTCGAGCAGCTCGCCGATCAGCGGGACCTGGCTGCGGAACTCGTCCGGCGTCTTGGCGCGGTTGGCCTTGTAGTCGGGGAACTCGGCGGAGCGGAACGTCTGCCGGGAGAGGTCGAAGGCGACCGCGAGGTGGGTGGGCTGCTCGTCGCGGACGGTGTTGGCGAGCATCGAGGCGAAGCCGTACACCGCGTTGGTGGGCTGGCCGGTGGAGGTGTTGAAGTTCTCCACGGGCAGCGCGTAGAACGCCCGGTAGGCCATCGAGTGCCCGTCGAGCAGCATCAGCCGGGGCCGGGCCCCGCCGCCACCCGCCGCGCTCTTGTCCGTACTCTGCGTAGCCACGTCAACGTCCGTTCCTGCCGATTCCACTGCCGGTCACCGATCCTATGGCCCGGCACCGACAAAAGGGGCGCGCCGGAGCCCGGGCCCGCCCCCGCGACGGCGGGCCCGCCACGGCGCGCCTCCCGCCACGCCAGCCCCTCGACGCGACCGCTACCGCCGAGTAGGACGGTCGTACGATCACAGGCAGCACGATGACGTGACCCCAAGCGGCAGGAGCTCCCCCATGACCGAAGCTGCCCCCGACGCGGCCCCCGTCCTGAAGGTCCCGCAGGAGGTGCTGGACCACTTCGCCAAGCTCGGCGTCGACCCGGCGACCTTCTCCGGCGGGCACCTCGGCGAGAAGCTCGGCATCCGGATCGTCGAGGCCTCGGGCGACCGCGTGGTCGGCACCATGCCGGTCGAGGGCAACCAGCAGCCGTACGGGCTGCTGCACGGCGGCGCCTCGGCGGCGCTGGCCGAGACCCTCGGCTCGGTCGGCGCGATGCTGCACGCCGGCCCGGGCCGGTACGCGGTGGGCGTCGACCTCAACGCCACCCACCACCGCTCGGCCACCTCCGGGCTGGTCACCGGGGTGGCGACCGCCGTGTTCAAGGGGCGCACCGCCGCCACCTACGAGATCGCGATCACCGACGACACCGGCAGGCGGGTCACCAGCTGCCGGCTGACGTGCATGCTCCGCGACCTCTGACGGCCCGTCGGCCGGACGGACCCTCCCGGCCGGTCCGGCCGGCCGTCAATTCCCTTGCCCGCCCCCTTGTTTGACCTCCACCTGCCCTGGGCAGGCGTTGGTCTATACAAGGGGGCGGTTGCATGTTGTCAGACTTTCAGAATGTAACAGCGCGTAACAGCTAGGAAATCCGAAGATCCAGCGCCCCCCGGACCTCACGACCACCCGGGAGCGTGGCGTCAACCCCTCATATGTCCGATATTCGGACGCAAACGACCGAAACCAACATGGCGGACGGTCGTGTCCGATTATCGGCGAGGCCAGGAGTCACCTGCATTTCTGGGCCTTACATGCCCCCGACTGCTAGCAGACGCCCCGGAAGTACAGGACCGGTCGAGCCGAAACGACCACATAGTGAGACGGGCGCTCCGTGTGCTCATAACAAGAGAATCACAGCCTCGCCACACCACTGCCCGAGCCGCCCAGGGGCATCTAGAGTCACGGCCAGTCACCGCGCCACCGGATTGGGCCAGGCCCACCGCGCATCCGGCTCCCGCCACTCAGGTGCGGCGCCTCCCGAACCGAAGGGGACCCTCGTGCGTCATCGTTCAGCAGTTGTCGTGAGCATTGCCGTGATCGGCGCCCTCAGCCTCAGCGCCTGCGGCTCCCGCGACGAGAAGAAGTCCGGGGACGGCAACAACGCCGGGTCCAGCACCACCGTCACCATCGGCGTCGACGCCCCCCTCACCGGCGACCTCTCCGCCCTCGGCCTCGGCATCCGCAACTCCGTCGAGCTCGCGGTCAAGCAGGCCAACGAGAAGAACGAGGTCCCGGGCGTCAAGTTCCAGATCAAGGCCCTCGACGACACCGCCAAGCCCGCCCCCGGCCAGCAGAACGCCACCCAGCTGGTCGCCGACAAGGACGTCATCGGCGTCGTCGGCCCCCTCAACTCCAGCGTCGCCCAGTCGATGCAGCAGATCTTCAACGACGCCAACCTCGCCCAGATCTCCCCCGCCAACACCGGCGTCGCCCTCAGCCAGGGCGAGAAGTGGGCCAGCGGCACCAAGGCCCGCCCCTTCAAGTCCTACTTCCGCACCTCCACCACCGACGCCGTCCAGGGCCCGTTCGCCGCCCAGTTCCTCGCCAAGGACGCGAAGAAGACCAAGGTCTTCCTCATCGACGACCAGAAGACCTACGGCGCCGGCCTCGCCGCCACCTTCAAGGGCGAGTTCACCAAGCAGGGCGGCACCATCGTCGGCGAGGAGCACGTCAACCCCGACGACCGCGACTTCGCCGCCGTCGTCACCAAGGTCAGGAACTCCGGCGCCGAAGCCGTCTACTACGGCGGCGAGTACCCCGCCGCCGGCCCGCTCTCCCTCCAGCTCAAGGACGCCGGCGTCAACATCCCGCTCATGGGCGGCGACGGCATCCAGAGCGGCGACTTCATCAAGCTCAACCCCAAGAGCCAGGGCGACTACGCCACCGCCGTCGGCCTCCCCGTCGAGCAGCTCCCCACCGCCGCCAAGTTCATCGCCGACTACAAGGCCGCCGGCTACAAGGACGCCTACGAGACCTACGGCGGCTACTCCTACGACAGCGGCTGGGCCATCATCCAGGCCGTCAAGGCCGTCGTGAGCGCCAACAACGGCAAGCTCCCCGACAACCCCCGCGCCAAGGTCGTCGAGGCCGTCCAGAAGGTCTCCTTCGACGGCGTCACCGGCAAGGTCTCCTTCGACGAGTTCGGCGACACCACCAACAAGCAGCTCACCGTCTACGCCGTCAAGGACGGCAAGTGGGCCGTGGAGAAGTCCGGCACCTTCAACGGCTGAACCTGACCCAGAGTCAGCAGAACCACAGAACGTCGGAACTACCAGCGCGGGGGCGCCACGAGTGCCCCCGCGCACCCACATCCACCACCCACGCGGACCCACCCCACGCACAACGGAGGCCCAGCGGTGCACGACCTACCGCAGCAGCTGGCCAACGGCCTGATCCTCGGCGCCCTCTACGGGCTCGTCGCGATCGGCTACACGATGGTCTACGGCATCGTCCAGCTCATCAACTTCGCCCACGGCGAGATCGTCATGGTCGGCGGCTTCGGCGCCCTGACCGCCTACCTCGCCCTCCCCGGCGGCACCACACTCTGGCTGGCCCTACCGCTGATGCTGATCGCCGGCATCCTGGTCTCCACCCTCACCGCCGTCGCCGCCGAGCGCTTCGCCTACCGGCCGCTGCGCACCGCCCCCCGGCTCGCCCCCCTCATCACCGCGATCGGCCTCTCGATCGTCCTCCAGCAGCTGGTCTTCTCCTTCTACCCCGACGCCAAGAAGGCCCGCGTCTTCCCCAAGATCCCCGGTGACCCCTTCGAGCTCGGCTCCGTCACCATCCAGCGCAGCGACATCTTCCTGCTCATCGCCGCCCCGCTCTGCATGCTCGCCCTCGGCTGGTTCGTCACCCGCACCCGCTCCGGCCGCGCCATGCAGGCCACCAGCCAGGACCCCGACACCGCCAAGCTCATGGGCATCGACACCGACCGCATCATCGTCATGGCCTTCGCCATCGGCGCCGCGTTCGCCGCCGTCGCCGCCGTCGCCTACGGCCTGCGCAGCGGCCAGGTCGACTTCCGCATGGGCTTCATCCTCGGCCTCAAGGCCTTCACCGCCGCCGTCCTCGGCGGCATCGGCAACATCTACGGCGCCATGCTCGGCGGCGTCGCCCTCGGCCTCGCCGAAGCCCTCGCCACCGGATACATCCAGCACCTCCCCGGCATGCACCTCTTCGGAGGCGGCGCCTGGAAGGACGTCTGGGCCTTCGTACTCCTCATCGTCGTGCTGCTCGTCCGGCCCCAGGGCCTGCTCGGCGAGCGCGTCGCGGACAGGGCGTGAGCACCATGACCACCACCACCGAGACCAGCCCGGTCCTCCCCCTGCCGGCCCGCGCCGCCACCCTCCTCACCGGCCTCGGCGCCGCCGCCACCGCCGGCTCCGCCCTGATGTCCTGGACCTGGACCTCCGAGTTCCCCGGCGACCTCACCTACTTCGGCTCCCCCGCCGGACTCCAGTGGCTCGCCCTCACCGCCGGACTGCTCACCCTCGTCCTCCTCCTCGCCACCCAGGGCGTCCCCGGCCTGCGCTGGGCCGCCCCCTCCCGCAGCAACAACGCCGTCCTCCTCGCCGCCGCCGGCGCCTTCGTCGTCGGCTGGTTCTCCATCACCGCCATCGCCACCGACCTCGGCGGCCTCGCCAACCTCGAACCCGGCGGCTGGGTCCTCGGCGCCGGGTCACTGCTCACCCTCGCCGGCGCCCTCGGCCTCCCCCTCGACCGGCGCACCGGCGTCACCCTGCGCGTCCTCGACCGACGGCTCTTCCTGCTCGTGCCGGCCGCCGCCGTCGTCTGGTTCGCCACCCACGCCATCCCCGAGGACAAGCCGGTCGCCCCCGTGCTGACCGCCCTCGCCGGCGGCCTCGTCATCGCCGCCGCGGCCGTCCTCGCCGTCCAGCTCGGCCACCTCGCCAACCACTGGCTGCGCATCGCCAACATCACCCGGCCGCTGCCCGCCCCCCGCGAACTCCCCTCCTGGGCCGAGGTCCTCCTCATCGTCGCGGCCTTCGCCACCGGCCTGTTCGCGATCACCTTCGGCATCGACACCGAGTACGGCGAGCTCTTCATCGGCTACCTGCTGCTGGCCGGCACCGTCGTCCCCGCGATCACCAAGTCCGGACTGCTGCCCCGGCTGCGCTCCCTGACCGTCAAGTACCGCTCGGTCACCACCGGCGCCGCCTTCGCCGCCGCCGCCAGCTTCCCCTTCACCCAGACCAGCGACCAGTACACCTCGGTCGCCGCCAACATCCTGATCTTCGCCACCGTCGCGCTCGGCCTCAACATCGTCGTCGGCCTGGCCGGCCTGCTCGACCTCGGGTACGTCGCCTTCCTCGGCGTCGGCGCCTACGCCGCCGCCCTGGTCTCCGGCTCCCCCGCCTCGCCGATCCACGTCCAGTTCCCGTTCTGGGCCGCGATGCTCACCGGCGCCGTCGTCTCCATGGTCTTCGGCGTCATCATCGGCGCCCCGACCCTGCGACTGCGCGGCGACTACCTCGCCATCGTCACCCTCGGGTTCGGCGAGATCTTCCGCATCACCATGCTCAACCTCAACGGGACCACCGGCCCCAAGATCACCAACGGCTCCAACGGCATCCCGCGCATCCCCGACCTGGAGATCCTCGGCTTCGACCTCGGCAAGCCGCACACCGTGCTCGGCGTCGAACTCGGCCGCTTCTCCAACTACTACCTGCTGATGCTGGTGGTCACCGCCATCGTCGTGCTGGTCTTCGCCCGCGTCGGCAACTCCCGCATCGGCCGCGCCTGGGTCGCCATCCGCGAGGACGAGACCGCCGCCGAGGCCATGGGCATCAACGGCTTCCGCCTCAAGCTCCTCGCCTTCGCCCTCGGCGCCTGCCTCGCCGGCCTCGCCGGCACCGTCCAGGCCCACGTCAGCTACACCGTCACCCCCGACCAGTACACCTTCGCCGAGGCCCTGCCGCCCAACTCCGCCTTCCTGCTCGCCGCCGTCATCCTCGGCGGCATGGGCACCATCAGCGGCCCCCTGGCCGGCGCCACCCTCCTCTTCCTCGTCCCGAAGAAGCTCGAATTCCTCTCCGACTACCAGCTGCTCGCCTTCGGCATCGCCCTCATCATCCTGATGCGGGTCCGCCCCGAAGGCCTCATCCCCAACCGCCGGCAGCAGCTGGAGTTCCACGAGGCGGCGATCCCGGCGCAGTCGACCGGCGACGCGGCCACCCTCACCAAGGCAGGGGCGTGACCAGCCAGATGACCACCACCACCGCCCCCAGCGCCCCCGCCGTGGCCAGGCCCATCCTCGAAGTCTCCGGCGTCACCATGAGGTTCGGCGGCCTCACCGCCGTCAACGACGTCTCCCTCACCGTCGGCGAGGGCGAGATCATCGGCCTCATCGGCCCCAACGGCGCCGGCAAGACCACCTTCTTCAACTGCCTCACCGGGCTCTACGTCCCCACCGAGGGACGGGTCGCCTACAAGGGGACGGTCCTGCCCCCCAAGCCCCACCTCGTCACCCAGGCCGGCATCGCCCGCACCTTCCAGAACATCCGGCTCTTCGCCAACATGACCGTCCTGGAGAACGTCCTCGTCGGCCGCCACAGCCGCACCCGCGAAGGACTCTTCTCGGCCATCCTCCGCGGCCCCGGCTACCACCGGGCCGAAGCCGAGAGCCGCGCCCGCGCCATGGAACTCCTGGAGTTCACCGGCCTCGCCGACAAGGCCGAGCACCTCGCCCGCAACCTCCCCTACGGCGAACAGCGCAAGCTCGAAATCGCCCGCGCCCTCGCCTCCGACCCCGGCCTGCTCCTCCTCGACGAGCCCACCGCCGGCATGAACCCCCAGGAGACCAGGGCCGCCGAGGAGCTCGTCTTCGCCATCCGCGACCGCGGCGTCTCCATCCTCGTCATCGAGCACGACATGCGGTTCATCTTCAACCTCTGCGACCGCACCGCCGTCCTCGTGCAGGGCCAGAAGATCGTCGAAGGCGACCGCGAAACCGTCCAGAACGACGAACGCGTCATCACCGCCTACCTCGGCGCCCCGCTCGAAGGCACCACCGCAGCACCGGAGGACACCCAGTGACCGCACTCCTTGAGGTCGAGGACCTCCGCGTCTCCTACGGCAAGATCGAAGCCGTCAAGGGCATCAGCTTCACCGTCAACCAGGGCGAGGTCACCACCCTCATCGGCACCAACGGCGCCGGCAAGACCACCACCCTGCGCACCCTCTCCGGCCTGCTCAAGCCGACCTCCGGAAAGGTCCTGTTCGACGGACAGCCGCTGACCACCGTCCCCGCCCACAAGATCGTCGCCCTCGGACTCGCCCACTCCCCCGAAGGCCGGCACATCTTCCCCCGCATGACCATCGAGGAGAACCTCCTCCTCGGCGCCTTCCTGCGCAACGACAGCGCCGGCATCACGGCGGACGTCGAGCGGGCCTACGGGCTCTTCCCCATCCTCGGGGAACGCCGCAAGCAGGCCGCCGGCACGCTGTCCGGCGGCGAGCAGCAGATGCTCGCCATGGGCCGCGCGCTGATGTCCCAGCCCAAGCTGCTCATGCTGGACGAGCCGTCCATGGGCCTCTCGCCACTGATGATGCAGAAGATCATGGCGACCATCGTGGAGCTCAAGGCGAGCGGGACGACCATCCTCCTGGTCGAGCAGAACGCCCAGGCCGCCCTGTCGCTCTCCGACCAGGGCTACGTGATGGAGACCGGCCGCATCGTCCTCCAGGGCACCGGCGCCGACCTGCTGCACGACGAGTCCGTCCGCAAGGCGTACCTCGGCGAGGACTGACCCACCCCCGGTACGACGAAGGGGCCCGGCGGCTGCGTCCAGCCGCCGGGCCCCTCGTCGTCGCGCTACTCGCCCTTGGCCTCCTCGGCCTTCTTCTTGTCCTGGGCCTCGCCCTCTTCGATCACGGCCTCCGCGACCGCGGCCATCGTCATCCGGCGGTCCATCGAGGTCTTCTGGATCCACCGGAACGCGGCCGGCTCGTTCAGCCCGAACTTCGTCTGCAGCACGCTCTTCGCCCGGTCCACCAGCTTCCGGGTCTCCAGCCGCTGGGTGAGATCCGCGATCTCCTCCTCCAGCGTCCGCATCTCCGTGTACCGCGAGACGGCCATCTCGATCGCGGGCACGAGGTCGCTCTTGGAGAACGGCTTCACGATGTACGCCATCGCACCGGCGTCCCGCGCCCGGTCCACCAGCTCCCGCTGCGAGAACGCGGTCAGCATCAGGACCGGCGCCAGGTGCGCCTCGTGGATCTGCTCGGCGGCGGAGAGCCCGTCCAGGACCGGCATCTTCACGTCCAGGATCGCCAGGTCGGGGCGGAGCTCCTCGACCAGCCGCACCGCCGTAGCCCCATCGCCGGCCTCGCCGACGACGGTGTACCCCTCCTCTTCGAGCATCTCCTTCAGGTCGAGGCGGATCAAAGCCTCGTCCTCGGCGATCACAATCCGGGTGATCTGGGGCATGTCGGTCTCAAGCGGCTCGGGCTGCTCGTCGGCGGTGCTCACGGGGCTCCTAGTTCCGGCGGGGTACTGCATGCACGAGGGTACCTAGCTGCGCCGGACAACGTGCGCAGGGTATCCTTCACGGGCGCGAACTTGCCGGGTTGGTGGAAGGGCAGACACGATCGCCTCAAAAGCGATTGCTCGAAAGGGCGTGTGGGTTCGAATCCCACACTCGGCACCAGATTTTCCCTTATATTCCCAGGTAATGGGAAGTTCATCACATCTGATGGACCATGCGCGAACCGCCACCACACGGTCCCCGCCCTCTCATGCTGGCGCACATGACCACCCCTTCTGTGCGCGAACAAGCAGTCCTCCTCCTGCGCCGCGGCCTCCGCAATGTCGAAGTGGCCCGACGCCTCGGCGTCCCGCCCGGCACGGTCTCCTGGTGGAAGCACGAGGATCTCGCCAAACACGGCACACTCCCCGGCCGCAAACACTCCGCCTGCCTGCACTGCTTCGGCGACGAGCTGGACCGCCCCGCCTACTCCTATCTGCTGGGCCTCTACCTCGGCGACGGCCACATCCTGCTGCCCAACAAGTACCGCAGAACCCAGAGCCTCCAGATCACCTGTGACGACCGCTGGCCCGGAATCACCGATTCCGTCGAACGTGCCATCCGCCAGGTTCTCCCCAACAACAAGCCCTGCCGGGTGAGACGTACCGGCTGCCACGACATCAAGGTCTACTCGAATCACCTGACCTGCTACTTCCCCCAGCACGGCCCCGGAAAGAAGCACGAGCGCCCGATAGCCCTGGAGCCCTGGCAGCAGGACATCGTCGACGCCAACCCCTGGGAGTTCCTGCGCGGCCTGGTCCACTCCGACGGCTGCCGGATCACCAACTGGACGACGCGGACGGTCGGCGGCGTCCAGAAGCGCTACGAGTACCCGCGGTACTTCTTCACCAACACCTCGACCGACATCATCCGCCTCTTCACCGCCACCCTCGACGCCGTCGGCGTGCAATGGAAGGCCTCGATCCCCCGCCCCACCGGCCAGGTGAACATCTCCGTAGCCCGCAAGGCGTCGGTCGCCCTCATGGACGCCCACATCGGCCCCAAGTACTGACCACGGCTCGGCTCGGGGAGCTACGCCCCGAGCCTGGCGTCGCCCCAGACCCCGTAGCTGTAGGGGGACAGGTCCGCCGTCGTGGCGTAGGTGACCACGATCTTCAGGCGCAACGCGTTCCTGACGTCGACGGTGAGCTGCTGCGACTGCCCGAGCGAGAGGGTCTGCTGGGCCACGGACCTGCCGTCGACGAGGACTTCGAAGGTCAGGACCGTGCCCGTGGGCGAGTCGTCGCGGGCCCCGATCGTGGCGCTGAACGTCTGCCAGGAGCGTTCGAGGTTGTACTCGGCCGCGTTGGACGGGATGGAGGTGAGATCCGTCCTGAGGGAGACGCTGTGGGCGTAGTTCGTGCCGTTCACGAGTGCCGCGCCGTTCTCGACGCCGTAGGTGGAGGAGAACGGGTCGTTGTCGCTGAGGTACTGCGTTCCGGCCGTGAAGGACGTCGTGGGCGAGCCGGAGCCGGGCGAACCGGAGGTGGGCGAGCCCGGCGTGGGCGACGCGGAGAGGTCGGTGGCGGACGGGGCGGTGGCCGTCACGGTGACGGTCCGGGTCGCCGTCGCGGCCGTGGTGGAGGCGGCGGGCGACGAACCGCCGGAGCCGCACGCGGCGACCGCGACGGCGGTCAGGCCGGCCGTCGCGGCGGCGGCCAGGAGCCGATTCGCCCGCCGGTACCCCCGAAGCGGCGTCCCGGGTGTTCTGCCCATGTCCCTCAGCTCCTAGGTCGCCGGCGGCTTGGGCGGGTCGTAGGGCGGCGGGGGCGGCACATTCACCGGTGGCTTCGCACCGACGTGCCACTCGGCCTCGTCCTGTGTCGGGGGCCGGTCCCGCCGGACGGCCGCCACCACGGTGAAGGCCGCTGTGGCGATGGCGGCGAGCAGACCGATCCAGAGGCCGGCTCCGGTCGAGGCCGAGGTCTCGGTCAGCTGGTTGTTCAGGTCCACCAGGTCGGAGACGTCGGCCACTTTGACGATGTAGAGGACCAGCAGAACGGACGCCGGGATCAGCGCGATCACGGCGAATCTCCGGTCGTCCCGTGCGAATGCCGCGCCGACGAGGCCGAGGAAGGCCAGGACCATCACGATGATCAACGCCGGTCCGGCCGCCTGCATGCCCTCCCCGAAGGCGTCGACGGTGGTGTACGTGTCCGAGACCCAGGGGGCGAAGAGCATGAAGAAGCTCAGCACTGCCGTGCCTGCGGCCGCCACCAGCGGCCAGTCGCGGGACAGCCGGGGTGCGATGCCCCCGCCTCCGCGCTGCGGGGGATCCTCGTGGGCCATGGCTCCTCCGTCCGTGCGTGACGTCGCACTCGTTTCCGGGGAGGGGATTGCGGGAGCCGCACGGTCGGGTGCCGAGGCTCCCCTTTCAGCATGTGGCGGCCGTGGAGGAGGTGCAACCTCGGTTAGACCCCGCCTCCGGCGTGCGTGGCACGGCGGCCCGTGGTGCGCTGGAGTTCCGGGACCAAGGGGCGGCGCAGGGTCCCGATGCCGCTTGCGCGCCACACCGGCGCCCTACTTGACCGACAGTCACCTCCACGTGGAACCGGTGATACCGATGGCGGGAGTCAACCCGCGACGGTGGCCGGCCCTGCTCGGCGCGTTCATGCTGGCCGCCGCGGGCGCGGCGCTGCCGGACGGTGCCGCCGCCGCACGTCCGGCGCTCGTGCCGGCCTGCCTGACCGTGAGCCCCGATCCGGGCGGCCCGCACGACAGCTGGTCGTCGGCGGCGCCGATCTCCACGCAGCGCTACTTCCTCGCCGCGGCGACCGACTGTGACGGAACGGTCTACGCCGTCGGCGGACGGGCGGCCACGACGCCGAACCCGGGGCCGTCGGACTTCGCGCGCAGCGATCTGGTGGAGAACTACGACCCGAGCAGCGGCTCCTGGACAACGATGCCCGCATTGTTGAGCGCGCGGGACAGGCTGGCGGCCGTCACCGACGGGGACGGCCGGATCCTGGCCATCGGCGGCGACGACGCCTACTCGGGCACGGCCGTCGAGGTGTACACGCCCGGTTACGGAGCATGGCAGGCGATGCCCAGTCTGCCCGTGGAGATGCCGTTCCCCTCGGCCGCTTCAGACGCCGCGGGGAACGTCTACGTCTTCGACGGCGACGAAACCGCGGTCTTCGACGCGGTTTCCAGGACCTGGCAGACCGGGCCCCCGATGCCGACGCCCCGCGAAGGCGCGGTGGCCACGACCGGTGCGGACGGGAGGGTCTACGTGATCGGCGGGTACGCCACCGCGGCGCCCGCCGTTCCCACGAGCACGGTGGAGGTCTTCACACCGAGCACCCGGGAGTGGAGCCAGGCGGCGCCCATGCCGGGGCCGAAGGCCCGGGCCGCGGGGGTGACGGCCCCGGACGGGCGGATCTTCGTGTTCGGGGGCGACTCCGAGCCCGGGGACACGCCGACGGCGGTGACCTACGCGTACTCGCCGGGGACGGACTACTGGGAGCCCGCCGAGAGCATGCCGCACGCCAGGGACTGCGCGGCGGCGGCGGTCGGCGGCGACGGACGGATCTACCTGGTCGGGGGCACGGAGGGTGACACCGAGCAGACCTCCACCACGGACGTCGACGTCTACACGCCCTGACCGGCCGGGCGGGCGGCACCCCTCGGAGGGGCGCCGCCCCGACCGCACCCGGGGGCGCGGTCAGTTGTCCAACGCCCCCACGTGGTGGACGCGGACGAGGTTGGTGGAGCCGGCGAGGCCGGGGGGCGAGCCGGCGGTGATGACGACGATGTCGCCCTTCTGGCAGCGGCCCAGGGAGAGCAGTGCCGCGTCGACCTGTTCGACCATCTCGTCCGTGGTGGGGGCGAAGGGGCCGAGGAAGGTCTCGACGCCCCAGGTGAGGGCGAGTTGGCTGCGGACGGCGGGTTCGTAGGTGAAGGCGAGGACGGGGATGGGCGAGCGGTAGCGGGTGAGGCGGCGGGCGGTGTCTCCGGACTGGGTGAAGGCGATGAGGTACTTGGCGCCGAGGAAGTCGCCGATCTCGGCGGCGGCGCGGGCGACGGCGCCGCCCTGGGTGCGGGGCTTGTTGCTGGGGGTGAGCGGGGGCAGGCCGGCGGCGAGGGCGTCGCCCTCCGCCGCCTCGATGATGCGGCCCATCGTCCGGACCGTCTCGACGGGGTACTTGCCGACCGACGTCTCGCCGGAGAGCATCACCGCGTCGGTGCCGTCGAGGACGGCGTTGGCGACGTCGGAGGCCTCGGCGCGGGTCGGGCGGGAGGCGTTGATCATCGAGTCGAGCATCTGGGTGGCGACGATGACGGGCTTGGCGTTGCGCCTGGCCAGCTTGACGGCGCGCTTCTGGACCATCGGGACCTGTTCGAGGGGCATCTCCACGCCCAGGTCGCCGCGGGCCACCATGATGCCGTCGAAGGCGTCCACGATGGAGTCCAGGTTGTCGACCGCCTGCGGCTTCTCCACCTTGGCGATGACGGGGACGAAGCGCCCCTCCTCGGCCATGACGCGGTGGACGTCCTCGATGTCGCGGCCGCTGCGGACGAAGGAGAGGGCGACGAGGTCGGCGCCGGTCCGCAGGGCCCAGCGCAGGTCGTCGACGTCCTTGTCGCTGAGCGCGGGCACGGAGACGGCGACGCCGGGGAGGTTGAGGCCCTTGTGGTCGGAGACGAGGCCGCCCTCGATGACGGTGCAGCGGACGAGGGGTCCGTCGACGTCGACGACTTCGAGGGTGACGCGGCCGTCGTCGACGAGGATCCGCTCGCCGCGGGTGACGTCGCCGGCGAGGCCGGCGTAGGTGGTGCCGCAGATGTGCTGGTCTCCGACGACGTCCTTGTCGGTGGAGATGGTGAACTCGTCGCCGCGTTCGAGAAGTACGGGTCCTTCGGCGAAGGTGTCGAGCCGGATCTTCGGGCCTTGAAGGTCGGCGAGCACGCCGACGCTGCGGCCGGTCTCGTCCGCGGCCTTGCGGACCCGGCGGTAGCGTTCCTCGTGCTCGATGTGGGAGCCGTGGCTCAGGTTGAATCGGGCGATGTCCATCCCGGCGACGACCAGTGCCTTGATCTGGTCGTACGAGTCGGTGGCGGGCCCGAGGGTACAGACGATTTTTGCTCGGCGCATAGTGCTGAGAGTACGGATTACCGGCGCGTAACATCGACGTGCGTCCGGACAGCGGGATGACCTTTGCCGGAAGGCGAGTTGAACAATCTGACACATGGTCGGACAGGTGTGCGCGCGGTCGTCGTCGGCCCGCTCCCCGATGCGATTCCGTGAAGGGGTGTTCACCCCCGGTTCACCACCCCTTCGGCCTCCGCTCCCGCCCCGGCGGGACGCTCGTCACCCGGGTGTACCGCCCGGGCACGGAGTGGGCGAGGGGGAAACGTTCGGCATGAGGCGTGTGTTCGGGGTACTGGCGGCGCTGGCGCTGCTTGCCGGGGTGGGAGTCGCACTGCTCTGGCCGGGTGACGAGCCCGACGGCTCGGACGAGGTCGTCACCATTTCCGGCCTGATCGGCTCGGAGAAGAGGGAGTTCTTCGCGGACCCGGATGTCGTCGCGGAGTTGCAGAAGCAGGGCCTGAAGGTCACCACCGACACCACCGGCTCCTGGCTGATGGGCGAGAGCGATCTCGCGAAGTACGACTTCGCCTTCCCGGCGAGCCTCTCGCCGGCGGAGGAGATCCGCAAGCAGCGGCAGATCAAGAGCGAGCCGGTGCGGCCGTTCTACTCGCCGCTGGTGGTGCTCGCCCACCGGTCGATGGCGGAGGTGCTCAAGGAGAACGGCCTGGCCGGCCAGAGCAGCTCGGAGCCGGCGGTCTGGACGCTCAAGATGGACGCCTACCTGAAGGCCGTGCAGGAGGGCCGGAAGTGGCAGGACCTCAAGGGGGCCGGCAGTCACAACGAGTTGAGGGGGCTGCTCTTCCTGACCACCACCGACCCGTCCACGTCCTCCTCCGGGGCGCTGTACCTGGCGACCGTCTCGTACCTGGCCAACGGCCACCAGGTGGTGTCGGACGACGCCGGCGTGGGCGCGGTCAAGGACGTGGTCCGGCAGGTGACCTCGGTCCAGGGCGACCAGAAGACCAGCAGCGACGGCCCGTTCAAGGACTTCCTGTCCGGGGTGGGCAACGGGCCGGTGCTGGCGTACGAGTCGCAGATGGCGGCGCTGACCGCCAAGGGCGTGTCCACGCCCGGTGGTTCGGCGGGCGACCTGGTGGTGCTGTACCCGGACACCACGGTGTTCAGCGACCACACCCTGGTGGCGCTCAAGCCGGGCGCCGAGAAGCTCGCCGCGGTGCTGCGGGACGACCAGGTCCTGCGGGACCTGGAGGCCAAGTACGGCTTCCGTCCGCAGGCGGACCCGGGGGCGCTCGGCAAGGCCGTCCAGGGCCGGCAGGGACCGGCGTACGCCTCCGACCTGGCGGCGGCCGGCGTGCAACAGGCGCAGGTGCCGACGGTGGCGGTCCTGAACAAACTGATCAACGCGGCCAAGGGGAAGTGACGGGGGATGGCGACGGGTATGCGTGCGAAGACCGCGGTGGTGCAGGGCGGCCGGGTGATCGCGGCGGGGGTGGCCCTGCTGGTGGCGACGGCGTGCACCTCCTCCTCCGGTTCGTCCCCGGCCCCGAGGCCGAGCGACGCGCCGGCCCCGACCGCGCAGGCGGGTGTGCTGCGGGTGCTGGCCGGCAGTGAACTGCAGGACATGGCACCGGTGTTGGAGGAGGCGCAGAAGGCCACCGGGGTGACGGTCCAGTTCGTGTGGACGGGGTCGCTGGACGGGGCGGACGCCGTGTCGTCGGGGCGGGCGGACGGGAAGTACGACGCGGTGTGGTTTCCGTCCAACCACTACCTGCGGCTGGACGACTCGGGCCGGTCGAAGCTGCTGTCGGAGACGCCGGTGATGGTGTCGCCGGTGGCGGTGGGCGTGCGGTCGGCGACGCTCAACGAGCTCGGCTGGGGCGACGGTTCGAAGGTGAGCTGGGCGCAGGTGGCGGATGCGGCCTCGGCCGGGAAGCTGTCGTACGGGATGGCGGATCCGTCGCGGTCGAACTCGGGCTTCTCGGCGCTGGTCGCGGTGGCCTCGGCGTTCTCGGGGGCGGAGTCGGCGCTGACGGACGCGGACGTGCAGAAGGCGACGCCGTCGCTGAAGAGGTTCTTCACGGGGCAGAAGCTGACGTCGGGTTCGTCGGGCTGGCTGGCGCAGGCGTACGGCCGGGCCGAGCAGGGCCGGGTCGGGGCGTTGGTGAACTACGAGTCGGTGCTGTTGTCGATGAACAGGACGCTGGCGGAGGGGCAGCGGCTGACGGTGGTGCGGCCGACGGACGGGGTGGTGTCGGCGGACTACCCGTTGACCCTGCTGGGGTCGTCGGCGCAGCGTGAGCGGGACTCGTTCCAGCGGTTGACGGCGTACCTGCTCAAGGACGACGTGCAGAAGCGGATCTCGGAGCTGACGCTGCGCCGTCCGGTGGCGGCGGGTGCGGCCCCGGCGTCGTCGTTGCCGGGCGACCGGCGGCGTGAGCTGCCGTTCCCGGGGTCGAAGTCGGTGGCGGACGGGTTGCTGGCGTCGTACCAGAACGAGCTGCGGCGGCCGTCGCGGACGGTGTACGTGCTGGACACGTCGGGTTCGATGGCGGGTGACCGGTTGGCGTCGTTGAAGAGGGCGCTGGGGCGGTTGACGGGGGCGGACGACACGCGGGGGGTGCGGCGGTTCCGCAACCGCGAGGAGGTGACGTTGATGTCCTTCGCCTCGAAGGTGAAGTCGACGAAGACGCATGCGGTGCCGGCGGCGGACGCGCAGCAGGAGCTGACGTCGATCAACGCGGACGTGCAGGCGTTGTCGGCGGACGGCGGTACGGCGGTGTACAGCTCGGTGGAGGAGGCGTACAAGCTGATCGAGCGGCAGCAGGCCGAGGCCAAGGACGACCGGTTCACGTCGATCGTGGTGATGACGGACGGCGAGAGCAACGAGGGTGCGTCGGACCGGGACTTCAAGGACTTCTACAACGGGCTCTCGTCGGCGCAGAAGGCGGTGCCGGTGTTCCCGATCCTGTTCGGTGACGCGGCGAAGACGCAGTTGCAGGGGATCGCGGACCTGACCGGGGGGAAGTTGTTCGACGGGACGGGCTCGTTGGACGGGGCGTTCGAGGAGATCCGTGGTTACCAGTAGCGGTACCGGCTCCGGCGGCGCCGGCGGTCCGGCCGGCCCGAACGGCCGTGGGGGCGGCGGGGGTTCGGGCGGGCGGCGGGTGCTGGGGTATCTGGAGTCGACCCGGAACCTGGTGGGTTGCGCGGCCGGTGCGGGTGGGCTGGGGTTGCACCTCGCGGGGCTGGGCGGTGCCTGGTGGCCGGGGATCGTGGCGGCGTTGTACGGGGCGGGGGTGCTGCTCTGGCCCGGCGGGCAGGGCGGCGCGGGTGGCCGGGGCGGCGCGGGGGGTCAGGGCGGGTCGGGCGGCCGGGGCGGTGCGGGCGGGCCGGTTCCGCCGCAACCCCGTCCGGTCTGGACGGAGTTGGAGGAGCTGCGGGTCTACCTGCGCGGCGTTCCGCGGCCGCCGGACCCGGCGAAGCTGGACGCGCTGCTGGAGGGGCTGCTGGACCGGCTCGCGGAGCTGGGGCCGGGGCCGGGCACGGAGCCGGTCGTCGGCCTGCGGCTGCCGGTGGCGGTGGACGGCTACCTGCGGGCCCTGACGTGGGAGCGCTGGCGGCCGGGTGCGGGTGACCCGGGCGCCGAACTCGCGCACGAGGTGGAGCTGATGGCGGCGGGCCTCACGGTCTGACCCCTGGGCGGGCGCGGCCGGCCGTGGTCCGGTCGGCCGTGCCCGCCGCGGGCGGTCTCAGCCCTCCAGCACGCCCGCCAGCTCCGCCCGGCGCCGGACGCCGAGCTTGCGGAAGCTGTTGGTCAGATGGGTCTCCACCGTCCGTACGGCGAGGTGCAGCATCCCGGCGATCTCCGCGTTGGAGCTCCCGGCCGCCGCCATCCGGCAGATCCGCAGTTCGCTGTCGGTCAGGGCCTCCGTCCCGGCGTGTTCGCCGCGGCCGAGCCGGGCGCCGGAGGCGCGCAGCGACTCCACGGCGACCGCCCGCAGCCGGACGGCGCCGAGCTGTTCGGCCCGGACGGCGGCGTCCCGCAGGGCCCGGCGGGCGGCGCCGCGCCGGCCGCCGTCGGCGAGCAGCCGGCCGTAGGTGATCAGTGCGGGGATCAGTTCGGTCTCCACCCCGGCGCCGCGCAGGAGGTCGACGGCCTCGGCGGCGAGGTCGAGCCCGTGCCGGCCGCCGGTGGCGGCGGCGAGGGCGCGCAGGGCGCGGCCGACGGTGCGCGGGGTGCCCCAGACGCGGGCGAGCCGCAGCTCCTCCTCGGCGAGGGCGACGGCGGGGCCGGGTTCGCCGAGCAGGGTGTGGCAGTCGGCGGCGGCGGAGCGCCAGGGGGTGACGATCGGGCTGAGGACCTGTCGTTCGTCCTGCCGGCGCCCGCACTCCAGCAGGTCGGCGAGGGCCGCGGCAGGCTCGCCGGTGGCCAGCCGGAGCATGCCGCGGGCGTACAGGTACTCGTTCCACTCCCAGGAGCCCTGGGCGCGGTCGGCGGCGACGGCCCGGGCCAGGCCGTGGGCCTGCCAGTACCGGCCGGTCTCGGTGAGGGCGAGGACGGCCTGGGCGACCAGGTGGGCGTTCTGCTGGCCGAGCAGCCCGGCGTAGCGGGCGCGGGCGGCCTCGGTGCCCTCGGGACCGTCCGGTCCGTGCCCGCCGGGTCCGTGCCCGCCGGGTCCGTCGCCGTGAGGTGCCTGCCCGTTCGGGCCGTACCTGTTCGGGCCTGGCCCGTCCTCCGGCTGGGCGCCGCACCACCAGGACCAGACCGACCGCTCGGCCCGGGCCGGCAGCGACCGGCCGGCCCGGGCGCCGGTCTCGCCCGCGGCCCGTCCGGACTCGTCCCACCCGGTCTCGCCCCGTCCGGACTCGCCCCGTCCGGACTCGCCCGGGCCGCGCGGCCCGGAGGGTGCCGGCCCGGTGAGGGCGAGGTCGTCCAGCAGCGCCTGGTACTCCCCCCGCATCACCCGCGCCTCGGCCCGGACGCTCAGCAGGCACTGGTAGCCCGGGTCGAGCGACGGCCCCCGGTACGCGGCGAGGCCGCGCTCGACCAGCCGGTCGGCCTCGGGGAGCAGGTCGGCCCACTGGGCCAGGGTGGCGGCGGAGACCAGGACGTAGGAGCGGCAGAGCGGGTCGACCGGGGCGGCGAGCAGTTCCTCGATCCGCCCGCCGACCTCGGCGGCGGAGAGCACCCCGCTGGTCGAGTCGAACTCGGTGAGCAGCGCGTAGGCGGGCGGTGCGAGCCGCTGGGAGGAGCGGGCGGCGAACCCCTGGACGCGCTCGACCACCTGGATCCAGCTGCGCCCGTCGTGTGCGGCGATCAGTGCGGCGGCGGCCTGCACGGCGTGGACGAGGTCGTCGCGGTCGGCGAAGCGCTCGGCCAGCTCCTCCATCAGCTCCAGTGCGGCGGGGGCGTCGCCGCGGGCGGCGAGGACGGCGCCGAGCGTGTTGGCGGTGCGGAAGACGCCCTCGTCGGACTGCTGGAGGTGGACGGCCTCGGCGAGGCGGCGGACGCCCGCGGTGCGCTCGTCGGGGCCGAGGGTCACCTCCAGGCTGCCGAGTTCGGTGAGCACCAGGGCGCGCCGGCGGTCGCCGAGCGGTTCGGCGAGGACGCGGCGCAGCAGGGTGACGGCGTCGGCTGGGCGGTCGGCGTCGGCGGCCTTGCGGGCGGCGTGGCGGAGGGTGTCGACGGCCCAGCGGGGGCCGGGGGCGGGGGTGAAGAGGAGGTGTCCGGCGACGCGTTCGTCGGGGGCGCCGACGCGGTGCAGGAAGGTGGCGGCGGCGCGGTGGACGCGGGCGCGGTGGCCCGGCTCGTGGCCGGCGAGGACGGCGTCGGCGAGCAGCGGGTGGGCGAAGCGGGGCCAGCGGCCGGGGCCGGGGTCGTCGAGCAGGCCCTGGGCGGTGAGGTCGGCGAGCCAGCCGGCGAGCTGGTCGGGGTCGGCGTCGGCGAGTTCGGCGAGCATGGCCGCGGGGTCGTCGTGGCCGGCGACGGGCAGTGGTGCGGTGCGGGCGGCGGGGTGTTCGTGCATCCGGGCGATGACGCGGGCCGCGGTGAGGGCGCGGTCGCCGCCGCCGCGCAGCCAGGCCTCGACGGCTTCGGGGAAGGCGTCGCCGGGCAGGCGGGTGCAGTGGTCGGGGAGGGCCTGCGGGGCGGGTGCGGGGTGGTGGTGCAGGTCGCCGAGGAGGGCGGTGAGCAGCAGCGGGTTGCCGCCGGTGGCGCGGACGCAGTCGGCGGTGAGGGCGGTCGGGGTGGCGGGGCCGAGGTGGTGTGCGGCGAGGCGGGCGGCGGCGGGGGTGTCGAGCGGGCCGAGCGGGACGGTCTCGGCCAGCCCGGGGGGCAGGCCGCGGCCGAAGCGGGTGGGCGGGGTGCCGAGGACGGACTGGCGGCGTTCGGTGGCGAGCAGGAGGACGGGCAGGCGGTCGATCCGGCGGGCGACCTGGAGCAGCCAGTCGCAGGTGGGCCGGTCGGCGTGGTGGATGTCGTCGACGGCGAGCAGGACGGGGCTGTGGGCGGCGTGCAGGCGCAGCAGGGCCCAGAGGTCGGTGGTGGCGGGGTCTGCGGGCCGCTCGGCCGGGTCCGTCGGGCCGCCCGTCCCGGTCCGTCCGGCCTGTCCGGCCTGTCCGGCCTGTCCGGCCTGTCCGGCCCACCGGCCGCGGTCGGTCCGTTCGCCGCGGTCGGTCCGTTCGCCGCGGTCGGCGTCGTCGAAGCGGGCCCGTTCAGCGCTGTGGGGCCCGTCGGAGCGGGCCCGTTCGCCGCCGTCGGCGCGCACGGGGTGCTCGTCGGGGCCGGTCTCGAACAGCTGGCGGGCGGCCGCGTACGGGGTGCCGGCCTCGTCGGCGGAGCAGCGGGCCCACAGCACGGTGGTGCCCTCGGCGGCCGCGCGGCGGGCGGCCTCGGCGAGCAGGGTGCTGCGGCCGGTGCCGGCCGCGCCGGTGAGCAGGAGGACGCCGCCGGTGCCGGCCCGGGCGCGGTCGGCGAGGGCGGTGATCCGGCCGAGCTGGCGGTCGCGGGCGGTGAGGTGCACGGGTGCGGCCTGCTGCGGTCCGCGGATCCTGACGGTGCTCATCTGTTTCCCCTCCCCGTCGTTCCCTCCGGCGCGGCCGGTCGGGCACTCTTCGCCGTCATTCAGGGAAACGGCTTGACGGGGTATCAGCGCCTGGGCTAGCGGTGTGATTCTCGTCGCACCCCTGCCCGGCGGGTGCGGCGGCCGTCTCCCCGGGGCCCGGCGCGGCCTCGCTTGTCCGCACAACCCGTAGGCCGACGCCGCTTCGCACCTTACCTCCGGGCTGCCTCCTGGGGCAGGTTCGGCCGCTCCGGAGGGCGCTCCCGCGGTGCCGTGAGGGCGCCGGCGGGCGGCCCGATCTCGTGGTGGACCACGATGGCCGTGGCCGCCCGCCGCGGGAAAGCATGGAGCCACGGGGGCACCGCAGCCCCGGGCTCCCGGGGGCACCCCTGCCCCGGGACGCATCACTGCACGGTCCCCCGCCCGGTCGGGTTCATGCAACGCCCCCCCAGCGCGCGGCATGCCCGGATGTCCGGGTGGCGGGCCGGGATTCTCCAGGAGGGGGCCAGATTGACTGTCCTGCACACCGAGCCCGACCACCGCGGCGCCGCCCGGCGGCTGCCGGCGACGGCGACGCCGACTCGTGCCGTGCCGCCCCAGCGTCCCGCGCCCGTGCGCCATGCCGCCGCGGCCTCGGCGGCCCCGGCCGGCGGCCTGCGCACCGGCGTGGTGGTGCGGGCCGCGGACCCGATCTCGCGGGCCGGCGCGGAGGCGCAGCTGCGCCGCCACCCGGGCCTGGAGCTGATGGCGGACGACGCTGCGGTGACGCCCGGCGCGGTCACCGTGCTGCTCGCCGAGTCGGCGGACGCCGCCGTGGTGGCGACGCTGCGCCGGCTGGTGCGCGGCGCGGACCAGAAGGTGGTGCTGGTCGTCGAGCGGATGCGCGAGGCCGAGCTGCTGGAGGCGGTGGAGTGCGGGGTGGCCGCGATCCTCTGGCGCCGGGAGGCGACCGCCGAACGGCTGGGCCGGGCGGTGCTCGCCGCGGCGCGCGGCGACGGGGACCTGCCGGCCGATCTGCTGGGCCGCCTGATCAGCCAGGTGGGCCGGTTGCAGCGCAGTGTCCAGGGGATGCCCGGGCACGCGCCGACGGGGCTGTCGGAGCGTGAGTCGGACGTGCTGCGGCTGGTCGCCGAGGGGTGGGACACCGGGGAGATCGCGGCCCGGCTGTCGTACTCGGAGCGCACCGTCAAGAACGTGCTGCACGGTCTGACCACCCGTCTGCAGCTGCGCAACCGGGCCCACGCGGTCGCCCACGCCGTGCGCGAGGGCTACATCTAGGACCTCCGGGTCCGTTTCCGGGCAGCCGTTCCACCCGCCCGCCGTGTCCGCACGGCGCGGCGGGTGGCGCGTTTTCCGGGCGTGTCCGCCCGGGGCCTGCCCGGTCGAGGTCCGGACGCGGTCCGGACGCGCCCCGGACGGGGGCTGCGGAGGTGGGCCGCGGAGGTGGGCCGCGGGCCCGTCCGCCCGCTTCGTCCGGTCGGGCCCGAACCGCGCAGCACCCGCCCGGCCGCGTCACGAACGAGTCGCCAAGATCTCACCTGCTGGAAACGTCCCGGGGCTATCAATCCGCCTGACTGCACGGCACACTTCTACGCGCGTACCTCTACGCGCGTCACCATTACCTCCGCGGACGCATCGTTGACGATGCGTCCGCAGTCCCCACCCGGGAGAGCCGTCCATGTCCCTGAACCGCCGTGACTTCGTCACCCGGTCCGCCGCCACCGCCGCCGGTGCGGCCCTCGCCGGCGGTGCCTCGCTCGCCGCCGCCTCCCCCGCCGCGGCGGCCGGCCCGGACGACGCCCGCGCCAAGGGCAAGCCCGCCAAGAAGCAGGCCTTCACCGTCATGGGCACCACCGACCTGCACGGCCGGGTGCTCAACTGGGACTACTTCACCGACGCGGTGTACGCCGACAAGGCGCACAACGAGGTCGGCCTCGCCAAGATCTCCAGCCTGGCCAAGCAGGTCCGCGAGGAGAAGGGCTGGGACCGCTGCCTGCTCATCGACGCGGGCGACATCATCCAGGGCACCCAGCTGACCTACTACTTCGCCCGCGTTGAGCCGATCGCCACCGACGCTGACACCGCACCCGAGCACCCGATGGCGCTCGCCATGAACCTCATGGAGTACGACGCGGCGGCGCTCGGCAACCACGAGTTCAACTACGGCATCCCGACCCTGCGGGCCTTCGAGGAGCAGCTGGACTTCCCGCTGCTGGGCGCCAACGCGCTGCACGCGAAGGACGAGAAGCCCGCCTTCAAGCCGTTCGTCATCAAGGAGCTGCACCTGGGCGGCGGCCGGCCGCTGAAGGTGGGCATCCTCGGGCTGACCAACCCCGGCATCGCGATCTGGGACAAGGCCAACGTCGCCGGCAAGATGGTGTTCCCCGGCATCGTGGAGATGGCGAAGAAGTACGTGCCCCGGATGAAGGCGGCGGGCGCCGACATCATCGTGGTCTCCGCCCACTCGGGCATCGACGAGCCGACCACGTACGGCGACCAGCTTCCCTGGCCGGAGGACGCCTCGGGCGAGATGGCCGAGACCGTCCCGGACATCGACGCGGTGCTGGTGGGCCACACCCACAAGGAGGTGGCGCAGCGGCTGATCGTCAACAAGCAGACCGGGAAGACGGTGGTGCTCTCCGAGCCGCTCTGCTGGGGCCAGCGGCTGACCTGCTTCGACTTCGAGGTGGAGTTCGACCGGGGCGCGTGGAAGCTGGTCTCGCTCTCCTCCCGGGTGCTGAACTCCAACACCGTGCCGGAGGACCCGGAGATCGCGAACGCGCTGGCGGACCAGCACAAGAAGGTCGTCGCGTACGTCAACCAGCCGATCGGCACCTGCAAGGCCGAGCTGTCGATCGCCGAGTCGCGGTTCAAGGACACCCCGATCATCGACCTGATCGGCCGCGTCCAGGCCGACGTCGTGCGGGAGGCGCTGGCCGGCGGCCAGTACGCCAAGCTCCCGGTGCTGGCGCAGGCCGCGCCGTTCAACCGCACCGCCCTGATCCCGGCCGGGCAGGTCAAGCTGCGGGACGCCGCCGGGCTGTACATCTACGAGAACACCCTGGAGGCCCGCATCCTGACGGGCGCCCAGATCAAGGACTACCTGGAGTACTCGGCGAAGTACTACGCCCAGGTCGCCCCCGGTGCGCCGATCGACAAGGACACCCTGACCAACGCGCAGACCACCCCGGACTACAACTACGACGCGGTGTACGGCGTCTCGTACGACATCGACATCTCGCAGCCGGTCGGCTCGCGGATCGTCAACCTGTCGTTCGACGGCAAGCCGATCGACCCGGCCGCCCAGTTCGTCCTGGCCGTCAACAACTACCGCGCCAACGGCGGTGGCAACTTCCCGCACGTCGCGAAGGCCCAGAAGGTGTGGGCCAACTCGGACGAGATCCGCAACGCGATGATCGCCTGGGTGAAGGCCAAGGGCGTCATCGACCCGGCCGACTTCGCCGGTGAGTCCTGGCGCCTGGTCCGCGCCGGCCAGCCGGTGTTCTGACCCGACGCACGCACCGACCGGCCCCGGACCGCTCTCGACGGTCCGGGGCCGTTCGCGTCCGGCCGACCGCCGGAGAACGGCGCCGCGGTGCGAGGATGGCGGCATGACCGGGTTCCACGTCCCCGCGCGGCACGCCCGGCTCCTGGCCTACGCACGGAGCCTGACGCCGCCCTCGGGATGGAAGATCGAGGTGTCCGGCGACGAGATCGTCATGACGGCCGGTCCCGCACCCGTTCGCCTTCGACCTCGTCACCGGTGATCTGATCCGCTACCCGGCCGCCTGACCTTCCCGCGGGCCGGCGGCGGCCGTGGCGGCTAGGGCTTGTGGCCCACGCCGGCCCAGAAGGCGACCTCGGCGTCGGTGGGCTGGGCGGGCTGGTCGGGCCGCCAGAGGGGGGCGGTGACGAGGCCGGGTTCGGCCAGCTCCAGGCCGTCGAAGAAGCGCAGCACCTGTTCGCGGGTGCGCATGGTGAGCCGGGCGGAGGCGTTGCGGTAGACGGCCGGGCCCTTGGCCGCGTCGGCGGGGGCGGTGAAGTCGCCGGTGGCGTGCGAGAGCGCGAGCCGGCTGCCGGCGGGCAGGGCGTCGACGAGGGTGCGCACGATGCCGTGCGGGTCGTCCTGGTCGTCGATGAAGTGCAGGACGGCGAAGAGCAGCAGGCCCACGGGCCGCCCGGAGTCGAGGAGCGCGCGCACCTCGGGGGTCCGGAGGATCGCGGCCGGGTCGCGCAGGTCGGCCCGGACGACGGCGGTGCTCTCCGGGGTGGTCCCGCTGAGCAGGGCGCGGCTGTGCACCAGCACGATCGGGTCGTTGTCGAGGTAGACGACCCGGGCGTCGGGGTGGACGCGCTGGGCGACCTCGTGGGTGTTGCCGGCCGTGGGGATGCCGGTACCGATGTCGATGAACTGCCGGATGCCGTCGGCCGCGAGGTGGTGGACGGCCCGGCCGAGGAAGGCCCGGTTGGCGAGGGCGCTGATCCGCACCAGCGGGCTGAGCGCGAGGACCTTCTCGGCGGCCGCCCGGTCGGCGGGGAAGTTGTCCTTGCCGCCGAGGTAGTAGTCGTACATCCGGGCGGGGTGCGGGACGTCCGGGCGCAGGTCGGTGGGCATGCGCGGGCCGTCGGCCCCGCCGTCCGCCCAGTTTGCGACGATGTTCTGACGTTCGGTCATCCTCGGTCCCCCATCGGGCCGTTCCGGTCGTTCCCCGGGCAGCCTAGGCGCCGGGCGGGAACCGTACCCGCCACTTCCGGAAAGCGGCCCGATGGGGCAGCCACCCGGCGGGACCGGCACCGGGACCGGTGCGGCGGAGCCCCCCGCCGACGCCGGGGCCCCGGCCACCGGGGGCTCCCCCGCCGCCAGGGCCCCACCGCCGGGGGCTGCGGCGCACCGCCGTCCGTCAGAACGGGAAGCGGCTGCGCCCGTGCTGGATGGAGATCCACTTCACCGTGGTGAAGGCGTCCACCGTGGACTCGCCGTTCAGCCGGCCCACGCCCGAGTTCTTCTCGCCGCCGAAGGGCACCACGGCCTCGTCGGCGATCGTGCCGTCGTTGACGTGGATCATGCCGGTCTCGATCCGCTGCGCCACCCGCACGCCGCGCTCGACGTCCGCGGTGTGGACGGCGCCGCTGAGGCCGAAGGGGGTGTCGTTGGCGATCCGGACGGCCTCGTCCTCGCCGTCGAAGGGCACCACCAGGACGACGGGGCCGAAGAGTTCGCGCCGGAGGATGGGCGCGTCGGCCGGCAGGTCGCCGAGGACGACCGGGGCCATCAGGCTGCCGTTGGTCTCGCCGCGCAGCAGGGCGGTGGCGCCGGCGGCGATCGCCTGGTCGACCTGGGCGGTGATGGAGTCGACCTGGACGGGGTTGATCAGCGGGCCGAGCTGGGTGGCCGGGTCCCTGGGGTCGCCGACCCGCAGGGTGGCGACCTTGGCGACGAACTTCTCGGTGAACTCGTCGGCGACGCTGCGGTCGACCAGCACCCGGTTGGCGGCCATGCAGACCTGGCCCTGGTGGACGAAGCGGCTGAACACGGCGGCGTCCACCGCGTAGTCGAGGTCGGCGTCGTCGAGGACGATCAGTGCGCTGTTGCCGCCGAGTTCGAGCACGGTCCGCTTGAAGTGCGAGGCGGCGACGGTGGCGACGTGCCGGCCGACCTTGTCGGAGCCGGTGAAGGAGATCACCTTGGGCACGGGGTGCTCGATGAAGGCGTCGCCGATCTCGGCGATGTCGGTGATCACGACGTTGAGCAGGCCGGCCGGCAGGCCCGCCTCCTCGAAGATCCTGGCGATGAGGGTGCCGCCGACGACCGGGGTCTCCTGGTGCGGCTTGAGCACGACGCCGTTGCCGAGCGCCAGCGCCGGGGCGACCGCCTTGACCGACAGGAACAGCGGGAAGTTGAACGGGCTGATCACCCCGACCACGCCGACCGGCAGGCGGTAGAGGCGGTTCTCCTTGCCGTCCACCGGCGAGGGCAGCAGCCGGCCCTCGGCGCGCAGCGAGAGCTGCATCGACTCGCGCAGCATGTCCTTGGTGAGGGCGAGTTCGAAGCCGGCCTTGAGGGCGGTGCCGCCCAGCTCGGCCGTGATCGCCTCGGTGATCTCCTGCTCGCGCTCCTCGATGATGCGCAGCGCGCGCTCGAAGACCAGGCGGCGGGCGTAGGGGTTGGTGGCGGCCCACTCCTTCTGCGCCCGCTCGGCGGCCCGGTAGGCCTGGTCGACCTCTTCGACGGTGGCGACGGTGATGCCGGCGAGCTTGTCGCCGGTGTAGGGGTCGACGTCGACGATGTCCCAGGAGCCGCTGCCCGCCCGCCATTCGCCGTCGATGTACTGCAGCGCCAACTCGGAAAGGTACGACATCTGATCCCTCTCGTGCCGATTCGGGAAGACGGCCAGGCCCTCCCCCGATCAGATCTGATCAGGCCTCATCGTACTTATGCTTCACAGCTCTTGGCGTACGGAGCGGAGAAGTTCCCGGGTCCGCTCGGGGGAGAGTCCGTCGGCCGCCAGGCCGTCCATCGCGCCCGCGTACTCGGCCACCTCGGCGGGCTTGTCCAGGTACAGCGCGGTGGTGAACTGCTCCAGGTAGACGACGTCCGCGAGCTCCGGCTCGGCGAAGCCGAGCACCGAGAAGGCGCCGCCCTCCGCGCGCAGCCCGCCGAAGCCGAGCGGCATCACCTGGAGGACCACGTTGGGCAGTTCGGTCAGCTCCAGCAGCCGGTCGATCTGGGCCCGCATCGCCTCCGGGCCGCCCCAGGGGCGGCGCAGCGCGGCCTCGTCGAGGACGGCGAGCAGTCGTGGCGCCCGCTCCGCGGTGAGCACCTTCTGGCGCCTCAGCCGGACGTCGACCCGCCGCTCGACCTCGTCCGCCTCGGTGACGTGCCCGCCGTGCGTGATGACGGCCCGGGCGTAGTCGGCGGTCTGCAGCAGCCCGTGGACGAACTGGACCTCGTAGCTGCGGATGTCGGAGGCGGCCTCCTCCAGCCCGAGGTAGGTCTGGAACCAGCCGGGCAGCACGTCGCCGTACGCGTGCCACCAGGACGTCGCGTTGGCGTCGCGGACCAGGCCGAGGACACCGGCCCGCTCCTGCTCGGCCTCGACGCCGTACAGGGTGAGGAGGTCGGCGACGTCGCGCTCCTTGAAGCCGACCCGGCCGAGTTCCATGCGGCTGATCTTCGACTCCGAGGCGCGGATCGAGTAGCCGGCCTCCTCGCGGCTGACGCCCCTGGCCTCCCGCAGCCTTCGCAGCTGGGAGCCCAGCAGGAGGCGCCGTACTGTGGCGCCCCCGCCCGCCTGGGTCATGCTCATCCCGTCAACCTCCGCACCTCGCGCAGCCCCCCGGCCGTCGGCCGCAGTCTGCCACCTGGCACCGACAAACAACAGTCCGTCAGCCGAGGCGTTCGAGGCGCAGCAATCCGGGCACCGCGGCCAGGCTCAGCACCAGCAGGAACAGCCAGGGCCAGGCGGCGCCGTGGGAGAGGAGGAGGGTGAGCAGGGCGGGGGCGACGGCCTGGCCGGTGTTCCAGGAGAGCTGGTAGACGGCGAGGTAGCGGCCGCGGCGGGCGGGGTCGGCGAGCGAGACGCTGAGCTCCTCGGCGTAGGGGGTGGCGACGGTCTCGGCGAGGTTGAAGACCGCCATCGCGGTGAACAGGCCGGCGGTCACGATCCAGCCGGGTGCGGCGGCCATCAGGGCGAAGAGGCCGAAGGAGAGCGCGTTGAGCAGGGCGCCGGCGGCGACCACCCGGGTCGGCCGGAACCGTTCCAGCCGGCGGGCCACCGCGTTCTGGGTGAGCACCACCTGGACGCCGTTGAGGACGAGCAGCGATCCGGCCAGCCAGGCCTCGCGGTGCAGGCCCTCGGTGAGGTAGACGGCGAGCAGCATGCTGATGATCATCGAGCCGAAGACGAAGGCCAGGTGGACGACGACCAGCAGCAGGTAGCGCCGGTCCCGCAGCACCGCCCGGTAGCCGCCGTCCCGTTGCCCCTCCGCCCCCGGCGCCGTCCGCCCCGCGGAGGCTGCGGATGCCGCGGACGCCGTGGGCTCCGCGGCGGCCGGCCGCCAGGAGGCCAGCAGGCCCGCCGCCACCGCGTAGCTGGCCGCGTTGAGGACCACCAGCGCCCGCAGCCCGCCCGTCCCGTCTCCGGCCACCAGGACGGCGCCGAGCGCCCCGCCGAGCCCCATCCCGGTGTTGCGCAGCGTCTGCACCAGCGCGAACCAGCGGGTCCGCTCGCCCTCGGCGGAGGCCAGCACCACCAGGCCGGTGCTGGAGGTCCAGTAGGAGACGTGCCCGATCTGGGCGAGCAGGCAGACCAGCACGATCTGCCAGACCTGCCCGGCGAGCAGGAAGCCGCCGTAGGCGAGCGCGGAGAGCGCGTTGCCGCAGGCCGCCACCGGGCGGGCGCCGTACCGGTCGATGAGCGGGCCGACGGCGATCGCGGTGGGCAGGGCGACCAGCCGGGCGGTGGTGACCGCGGCGCCGATGGCGGCCAGGGTCAGGCTGGTGGTGCGGGCGAAGTAGACGAGGGTGAAGGCGAGGATCAGCCCGGTGCCGAGGCTGTCGACGAGGTGGGCCCCGATCAGGCGGTGGCGGCCGGCGGTCTCCGGGAGGCCGAGCCGGTCCCGGAGCGGGGGGAGCGTGGCGGTGGTCATGGACCGAGCCTCCCGGCGATGGGATGCTGCGCCCAGAGATTCCATCATGATCGAATCTCAGCCGAATCCGGCCGGATCCCTATCGGCCCCCGACCGGATCCCGACCGCTTCCGTACCGGAGACACCCGTGCTCACCTTGGACTTCTCGGCCCAGGACCTCGCCGCCACCCGCTTCGCCGGCTCGCGCGTGGTCGAGGTGGTGATGAGCGTCCAGGTGCTCAAGGACCCCGGCGCCAAGGCCGTCCACCTGCCGTGGGTGCGCCGGGCCCGCGAGCGGCTGGCGGCCGGCGGGGTCCGCTACGAGCTGCTGTCGCAGCTGGTGCCGATGCCGGCCTGGCACCTGCCGCAGTTCCTGACCGCCCTGCCGGCCGCCACCGCGCCCGGCATCGAGGCCGAGCTCGCCGCGCTGACGGCCACCGCGCCGGACGTCGTCCGGGCCGAACTGGACCTGGTCGGGCAGCCGTTGCCGCCGCTGGTGGCCGGGCTGTACGCCGATCCGGGGCCCGGGCTGGAGCGGCTGGCCGGTGAGGTCCGGGCGTACTGGTCGGCGGCCGTGGAGCCGTACTGGGGCCGGATCGTCCGGCTGGTCGAGGGCGAGATCCTCTACCGGGCACGGCGGATGGCGGCCGACGGCCCGGCGGCGCTCTTCGACGGCCTGCACCCGAAGGTGCGGTGGCAGGACGGCCGGATGACGGTGGCGCAGCGGCGGTACGAGATCGAGCGGCGGCTGGACGGCGGACGCGGCCTGGTGCTGGTGCCGTCGGTGTTCATCTGGCCGGGCATGGTCTGGCAGGTGGAGCCCGAGGGACAGCCCGGGCTGGTCTATCCGCCGCGCGGGGTGGCCACGCTCTGGGAGAGCGCCGGCGCCACCGCTCCGGACGGGCTGGCCGGCGTGCTGGGCCGCACCCGGGCCCGGCTGCTCGCCGAGCTGGAGTCGCCGGCCTCGACCAGTGAGCTCGCCGCCCGCACCGGCGGCTCCCCGGCGAACGTCTCGCACCACCTCACCGCCCTGCGCGAGGCCGGCCTGCTGGCCCGCCACCGCACCGGGCGCACGGTGCTCTACGCCCGTACCGAGGCGGCCGAGCTGCTGCTCCGCGGCTGAGCCGTAGGGGCGCGCCGGCGAGCGGGCGCACGGCCGGACCGGGCCCGTGCGGCTCCGTCCCCGAAGGCCCGGCTCTCCGGGAACGCGAAACGGCGCCCGCCCTCCACTGGTCGGGGAGAGGGCAGGCGCCATGGCACCGTGCAGGCCCGGCGACGCTGGCGGGGGCAGCGGCTCGAACTCCCGGTGATGCGGCACCGGGCGATCAGGGGGTCCGGACCCGCCGGCGGTGGGGCCGCCGGCGGGCTCGGGTGTACGTCAGACCACCAGCGGGCGGTCCGTCGGACGGATCGGGGCGGGCAGCGGGGTCTTGCCGCCCAGGTAGCGGTCCACCGCGGCGGCGGCCGAACGGCCCTCCGCGATGGCCCAGACGATCAGCGACTGGCCTCGGCCGGCGTCGCCGCAGACGTAGACGCCATCGACGTTGGTGGCGAACTTTCCGTCCCGGGCCACATTACCCCGGGCGTCCAGCTCGACGCCCAGCTGCTCGACCAGGCCGTTCTTCACGTCCGTGCCGGTGAAGCCCATCGCCAGGGTGACCAGCTGCGCCGGGATGGCGCGCTCGGTGCCGGGCACCGGCTCGAAGCGGCCGTCCTTGAACTCGACCTCGACGAGGTGCAGCTCCTGGACGTTGCCGTCCTCGTCGCCGCTGAAGTGGGTGGTGTTGACGGAGTAAACCCGCTCACCGCCCTCCTCGTGGGCCGAGGTGACCTTGTAGGTCATCGGCATGGTCGGCCAGGGCTGGTGGCCGGGGCGCGAGTCGCCCGGACGCGGCATGATCTCCAGCTGGGTGACCGAGGCCGCCCCCTGGCGCAGCGCGGTGCCGAGGCAGTCGGCACCGGTGTCGCCGCCGCCGATGACGATGACGTGCTTGCCCTTGGCGCTGATCGGCGGCTCGACGAAGTCGCCCTCCTGCACCTTGTTGGCCAGCGGCAGGTACTCCATGGCCTGGTGGATGCCCTTGAGCTCACGCCCGGGCACCGGCAGGTCGCGGGCGGTGGTGGCGCCGGCGGCGACGACGACGGCGTCGAAGCGCTCGCGCAGCTGCTGCCCGGTGATGTCCTCGCCCACGTGGACGCCGGTGCGGAACCGGGTGCCCTCCGCGCGCATCTGCTCGATGCGGCGGTTGATGTGGCGCTTCTCCATCTTGAACTCGGGGATGCCGTAGCGCAGCAGGCCGCCGACGCGGTCGGCGCGCTCGTACACCACGACGGTGTGCCCGGCCCGGGTGAGCTGCTGGGCGACCGCCAGGCCGGCCGGGCCGGAGCCGACGACGGCCACGGTCTTGCCGGAGAGGCGCTCCGGGACCTGCGGCGTGACGCCGCCGTTGTCCCAGGCCTTGTCGATGATGGTGACCTCGACGTTCTTGATGGTCACCGCGTCCTGGTTGATGCCGAGGACGCACGCGGACTCGCAGGGCGCCGGGCAGAGCCGCCCGGTGAACTCCGGGAAGTTGTTCGTCGCGTGCAGGCGCTCGATGGCGCCGGCGAAGTCGTCCCGGTAGGCGAGGTCGTTCCACTCGGGGATGAGGTTCCCGAGCGGGCAGCCGTTGTGGCAGAACGGGATGCCGCAGTCCATGCAGCGGCCGGCCTGCTTGGTGATGATCGGCAGGAGGCTGCGCTCGACGTAGACCTCGTTCCAGTCCCGCAGACGGACGTCCACGGGCCGGCGCTCGGCCAGCTGCTTGCCGGTGGTCAGGAAGCCCTTGGGGTCAGCCACGTGCCGCCTCCATCATCTTGCGAGTGGTCTCGGCCTCGGAGAGGCCATCGCGCTCAGCGGCGTCCTTGGCGGCGAGCACTGCCTTGTAGTCGGTCGGCATGATCTTGGAGAAGCGGGAGACCCCGCCGCCCCAGTCGGCCAGGAGCTCGGCGGCCACGGTGGAGCCGGTCTCCTCGTAGTGCTGCTGCACGGTCTCGCGCAGCCAGTCGCGGTCGGCGGCGGTCGGGGCCTCGATGCCCACCATGCCGTCGTTCACGTTGGCGGGGCGCAGGTCCAGCACGTAGGCGATGCCGCCGGACATGCCCGCCGCCAGGTTGCGGCCGGTCTCGCCGAGGATGACGACCCGGCCGCCGGTCATGTACTCCAGGCCGTGGTCGCCCACGCCCTCGACCACCAGGGTCGCACCGGAGTTGCGGACGGCGAAACGCTCGCCGGCCTTGCCGCGCAGGTGGACGCGGCCGCTGGTGGCGCCGTAGCCGATGGTGTTGCCGGCGATGACGTGGTTCTGCGCGTCGGCGCCGATCGCGGCGGCGTCGCGGGCCGGCCGGACGACGACCACGCCGCCGGAGAGGCCCTTGCCGACGTAGTCGTTGGCGTCGCCCTCCAGGCGCAGCGTCACACCGCGCGGCACGAAGGCGCCGAACGACTGGCCGGCCGAGCCGGTGAAGGTGACGTCGATGGTGCCCTCGGGCAGGCCCTCGCCGCGGTACCGCTTGGTCACCTCGTGGCCGAGCATGGTGCCGACCGTGCGGTTGACGTTGCGGATCGGCAGCTGGATGCGGACGGCGTCGCCGCGCTCCAGGGCGTCCTCGGCGAGCTCGATCAGCTGGTTGTCCAGGGCCTTGTCGAGCGCGTGGTCCTGCGTGGTGGTGCAGTGCAGGGCCGCGCCCTCGGGCAGCTCGGGGACGTGGAAGAGCGGGGCCAGGTCGAGCCCGGCGGCCTTCCAGTGGTCGATCGCGGCCTGGGCGTTGATGTGCTCGGCGTGGCCGACGGCCTCCTCGATCGAGCGGAAGCCCAGCTCCGCCAGGATCTCCCGGACCTCCTCCGCGATGAACTCGAAGAAGTTGACCACGAACTCGGGCTTGCCGGAGAAGCGGTCGCGCAGCACCGGGTTCTGGGTGGCGACGCCGACCGGGCAGGTGTCGAGGTGGCAGACGCGCATCATGATGCAGCCGGAGACGACCAGCGGGGCGGTCGCGAAGCCGAACTCCTCGGCGCCCAGCAGCGCGGCGATGACGACGTCGCGGCCGGTCTTGAGCTGGCCGTCGGTCTGGACGACGATGCGGTCGCGCAGGCCGTTGAGCAGCAGGGTCTGCTGGGTCTCGGCGAGACCGAGCTCCCAGGGGCCGCCCGCGTGCTTCAGCGAGGTCAGCGGCGAGGCGCCGGTGCCGCCGTCGTGACCGGAGACCAGCACCACGTCGGCGTGCGCCTTGGAGACGCCCGCGGCGACGGTGCCGACGCCGACCTCGGAGACCAGCTTCACGTGGATGCGGGCCGCCGGGTTGGCGTTCTTCAGGTCGTGGATCAGCTGGGCGAGATCCTCGATGGAGTAGATGTCGTGGTGCGGCGGCGGGGAGATCAGGCCGACGCCCGGGGTGGAGTGACGGGTCTTGGCGACCCACGGGTAGACCTTGTGGCCGGGCAGCTGGCCGCCCTCGCCGGGCTTGGCGCCCTGGGCCATCTTGATCTGGATGTCGTCCGCGTTGACCAGGTACTCGGAGGTGACGCCGAACCGGCCGGAGGCGACCTGCTTGATCGCCGAGCGGCGCTCGGGGTCGTACAGACGGTCCGGGTCCTCGCCGCCCTCACCGGTGTTGGACTTGCCGCCGAGGCGGTTCATCGCGATGGCCAGGGTCTCGTGCGCCTCGCGGGAGATCGAGCCGTACGACATGGCGCCGGTGGAGAAGCGCTTGACGATCTCGGAGACCGGCTCGACCTCGTCGACGGGGACCGGGGTACGGCCGAGGCCGTCCAGCTGGAACAGGCCGCGCAGCGTCATCAGCCGCTCGGACTGCTCGTTCACCCGGTCCGTGTACTGCTTGAAGATGTCGTACCGGCGGTTGCGGGTGGAGTGCTGGAGGCGGAAGACGGTGTCCGGGTCGAACAGGTGCGGCTCGCCCTCGCGGCGCCACTGGTACTCGCCGCCGATGTCCAGCGCGCGGTGCGCGGCGGGGATGCCGGAGGCCGGGTACGCCTTGGCGTGGCGGGCGGCCACCTCCTTGGCGATCTCGTCCAGGCCGATGCCGCCGAGCTTGGTGGTGGTGCCGGCGAAGTAGGCGCCGACCAGCTCCCGGGAGAGGCCGATCGCCTCGAAGACCTGCGCGCCGCGGTAGGAGGCGACGGTGGAGATGCCCATCTTGGACATGACCTTGAGCACGCCCTTGCCGAGCGCCTTGATCAGGTTCTTGATGGCCTTCTCGGGCTCGACGCCCTGGATGAAGACGCCCTGGGCGACGAGGTCCTCGACGGACTCCATGGCCAGGTAGGGGTTGACCGCGCCGGCGCCGTAGCCGATGAGCAGCGCGACGTGGTGCACCTCGCGGACGTCGCCGGCCTCGACCAGCAGCGACACCTGGGTGCGCTGCTTGGTGCGGATCAGGTGGTGGTGGATCGCGGAGGTGAGCAGCAGCGAGGGGATCGGGGCGTGCTCGGCGTCGGAGTGCCGGTCGGAGAGCACGACGATCCGGGCGCCGTCGGCGATCGCGGCGTCGGCCTCGGCGGCGATCTCGGCCAGCCGGGCGGCCAGGCCCTCGCCGCCGGTGGAGACCTTGTACAGGCCGGACAGGGTGACGGCCTTGAGGCCGGGCTGGTCGCCGTCGGCGTTGATGTGGACCAGCTTGGCCAGCTCGTCGTTGTCGATCACCGGGAAGGTGATGCCGACGGAACGGCAGGCGGCGGCCTCGGCGGCCAGCAGGTTGCCCTCGGGGCCGAGGTTGGACAGCAGCGAGGTGACGAGCTCCTCGCGGATGGCGTCCAGCGGCGGGTTGGTGACCTGCGCGAAGAGCTGCACGAAGTAGTCGAACAGCAGGCGCGGCTTCTCGGAGAGCGCGGCGATCGGGCTGTCGGTGCCCATCGAACCGAGCGCCTCGCCGCCGGTCTTCGCCATCGGCGCCAGGATGACCCGCAGCTCCTCCTCGGTGTAGCCGAAGGTCTGCTGACGGCGCGTCACCGAGGCGTGGGTGTGCGCGATGTGCTCGCGCTCGGGCAGCTTGGCGAGCTGGATCTGACCGCCGGCGACCCACTCCTCGTAGGGGTGCTCGGAGGCCAGCGCCGACTTGATCTCCTCGTCCTCGACGATGCGGTGCTCCGCGGTGTCGATGAGGAACATCCGGCCGGGCTGGAGGCGGCCCTTCCTGGCGACCTTCTCCTGCTCGATGTCGAGCACGCCGACCTCGGAGGAGAGGACGACCAGGCCGTCCTCGGTGATCCAGTAGCGGGCCGGGCGCAGGCCGTTGCGGTCGAGCACGGCGCCGATCTGGGTGCCGTCGGTGAAGGTGACGCAGGCCGGACCGTCCCAGGGCTCCATCAGGTTGGAGTGGTACTGGTAGAACGCGCGGCGGGCCGGGTCCATGGTGGCGTGGTTCTCCCACGCCTCCGGGATCATCATCAGCACCGAGTGCGGCAGCGAGCGGCCGCCGAGGTGGAGCAGCTCCAGGACCTCGTCGAAGGAGGCCGAGTCGGAGTGGTCCGGGGTGCAGACCGGGAAGATGCGGCTCAGGTCGCCGGGGATCAGGTCGGTGGCGAGCTGGGACTCCCGGGCGGTCATCCAGTTCCGGTTGCCCTTGACCGTGTTGATCTCGCCGTTGTGCGCGACGAAGCGGTACGGGTGGGCGAGCGGCCAGCTCGGGAAGGTGTTGGTGGAGAACCGCGAGTGCACCAGACCGAGCGCGGAGGCGTAGAGCCGGTCCGACAGGTCGGGGAAGAAGGGCTCCAGCTGGCCGGTGGTCAGCATGCCCTTGTAGACGATGGTGCGCGCGGAGAGCGACGGGAAGTAGACACCGGCCTCGCGCTCGGAGCGCTTGCGGACGACGAAGGCGAGCCGGTCCAGGGCTATCCCGCTGGTCTCCCCCTGCGACAGGAAGACCTGGCGGAAGCGCGGCATCACGCTGCGGGCGGTGGCGCCCAGCAGGTCCGGGCTGACCGGGACGTCGCGCCAGCCGAGGACGGTGAGGCCCTCCTCGGCGGCGATGGCCTCGATCTGCGCGACGGCGGCGGCGGAGGCCGCGTCCTCGTCGGGCAGGAAGGCGATGCCGACCGCGTACGAGCCGGCGGCGGGCAGCTCGAAGGAGACCTTGGTGCGCAGGAACGCGTCCGGGACCTGGGTCAGGATGCCCGCGCCGTCACCGGAGTCCGGCTCGGCGCCGGTGGCGCCGCGGTGCTCCAGGTTGCGCAGGACGGTCAGCGCCTGCTCGACGATCTTGTGGTCGGCGATGCCGGTCAGCGTGGCGACGAAACCGACGCCGCAGGCGTCGTGCTCGTTTCGCGGGTCGTACAGGCCCTGAGCAGCAGGTCGCGCATCCGGAACGAGCGCGTACGGCGGGCGCGCTGCGCCGGCCTGGGGCTCGTTGGCGGAGTGCATGGATGCAGACAGCATCGGCTCTCCCGTCGTCGTCATTCGAGGTGCTTGTTGCAGTAGGGACGACGTTGGCCCTGATGCGATTTCGTGCAAGTTACATGATGCCCAAGATCCCGGGAAGCGGAATATCGCGTCCACATCGCGGACGGATGCGCAGGTCAAGGGCGCAGTGAGAGGACGTGCCACAGTGCACGTCCCGACGATTGTGCCCGGCGTGGGGCCGTTCGAAACAGGGGCGAAATCCCCCGGCCACAGAAGCCGATCAAGGTCTCCTGCGATTCCATTCCCGGAGTCGGCCCCGGGATGCGAATTCGCGGCTCCGGAGCCCGGATGATGAGACTAGGCCAGGCGGCCTCCCCACACCATGTGCGGAACGTCACGCGTTCCGCCGCATAATCATGCACCGTGCTGTACCATCCCACGACGCCGCCGGCGGGCCGCCCGGCCGGCTTCCGCCGCCCGGCGGCCTGCCCGCCGGTCAGCCGACCTGTCCGCCGATCAGCCACCCCAGCAGGAACGTCACCCCGGCCGCCGCGCCGCCCAGCACCAGCTGCCGCAGCCCGCTGAACCACCAGGAGCGGGCCGTCACCCTGGCCACCACCGCGCCGCAGGCGAAGAGGCCGGCCACGGAGAGCAGCAGCGCCGGCAGCAGCGAGGTCGCGCCCAGCAGGTACGGCAGCAGCGGCAGCAGCGCGCCGACCGCGAAGCAGACGAACGAGGAACCGGCCGCGACCCACGGCGAGGGCAGGTCGTGGGGGTCGACGCCCAGCTCCTCCCGGACGTGGACCTCCAGCGTCCGGTTCGGGTCGGCGGAGAGCTGGCGGGCCACCTCGTGCGCCAGCTCGGGCTCCACCCCGCGCGCCACGTAGAGCTGGGCCAGCTCGGCCAGCTCGCCCTGCGGGTTGCGGCTCAGCTCCAGCCGCTCGGCCTCGATCTCGGCCTGGACCAGCTCGCGCTGCGAGGCCACCGAGGTGTACTCCCCCGCCGCCATCGAGCAGGCACCGGCCGCCAGCCCGGCGAGGCCGGTGAGCACCACCGTGCCGCTGGAGACCGCGCCGCCGACCACGCCGGTCATCAGCGCGAAGTTGGAGACCAGGCCGTCCATCGCGCCGAACACGGCCGGCCGCAGCCACCCGCCGTTCACGTCGCGGTGGTGCCCGGCCGCGGGTATGCGGGGGTGGCTCACGGCCTCGGGTTCCAGGGTGGTCACGCTCACGGGGGTCCCCTCCGTTCGATTGGTCTGCCTCGAACGTAGCCCTCCTGACCTGGGCATTTCCAGCAAAGTAAGGCTGTCCGAACAGCACTCCGGCCGCCCTTCGCGAGGATCGCGGGGGCGGCCGGAGGAACGGGAAAGTCGCAGGTCAGGTGAGGTTCTCGGCGTCCTTGCCGGTCTTGTCGGCGGCCACCGCGGCGGGCTCCGCGTCCGTCTTTTTGTCCACGGGCCGGGACGGCTTCCCGTCCGCGGGGGTCTCCTGCGCCGCCGCGGGGGCCTCCGGGCCCGCGTCGGCGGCGGCCTCGAGGTCGTGCGCCATCGGGTCGATGCTCGCCGGGTCCTCGCGGCCGGGCCGCTTCTTCCCCACGATCACGAGGTACGCGACGGCGCCCAGGAAGACCACGATCGCCACCCAGTCGTTGAGCCGCAGCCCGAAGAAGGTGTGCGCCTCGTCGATGCGCAGCCACTCGGTCCAGAACCGGCCCACCGTGTACGCGGCCACGTACAGCGCGAAGGCCCGGCCGTGGCCGAGGGTGAACCGGCGGTCCGCCCAGATCACCAGCAGCGCGACCCCGACGCACCAGATCGACTCGTAGAGGAAGGTCGGGTGGTAGGTCCCCGTGACGACCTGGCCGTTCGGCAGCGTCTTGTGGATCTCCAGGCCCCACGGCAGCGTGGTCTCCCGGCCGTACAGCTCCTGGTTGAACCAGTTGCCCCAGCGGCCGAGGGCCTGCGCCAGCGCGATGCCCGGCGCGATCGCGTCGGCGTACGCGGGCAGCGGCACGCCCCGGCGGCGGGCGCCGATCCAGGCGCCGACCGCGCCCAGCGCGATCGCGCCCCAGATCCCGAGGCCGCCCTCCCAGATCTTGAAGGCGTTCCAGGGGTTCCTGCCCTCGCCGAAGTACAGCTGGTTGTCGGTGATCACGTGGTACAGCCGGCCGCCGACCAGGCCGAACGGCACAGCCCAGACGGCGATGTCGCCGACCGTGTGCTTGCCACCGCCCCGGGCGACCCAGCGCTTGCTGCCGAGCCAGACGGCCACGACGACACCGAGGATGATGCAGAAGGCGTAGGCGCGCAGCGGGATCGGTCCGAGGTACAGGACGCCCCGCGACGGGCTGGGAATGTAGGCGATATCCATGGCAGCTCCGACGCTACAGGGTCGGCGGCCCGCCCCGGGCACCCCAGGGGTCACAGATCCCGAACAACGCGGTACCCGCGGCGGCGCGCCGCCCCCTCCGGACGGGGAGGGGGCGGCGGCGGGCGGCCGGGCGGGCGGTTTCTCAGCCGGCGGACGGCGAGGGGTTGTTGCTCTCCGAGGCGGTGCTCGTCGGCGCCGGGGACTGGCCGTGCGAGCCGGCCGCGGCGGGCTGCTTGCCCTGGTTGGCGGCGTCCACCCACTTCACCAGGTCCTGCGGGGTGATCTCCTCGGTGCCGTTCTTCGGGTAGATCGGCTGGCCGTTGAGCAGCACCGTCGGCGTCGACTTGTAGGTGGACTTGTCGAAGTCCTGCTGGACGGCCGAGACCCACCCGCCGAACTTGTTGTCGTTGACGCAGGCCTCGAAGGCGGGGGTGTCCAGGCCCTCGACCTGCTTGGCCAGGTTGATCAGCACGGCCTTGTTGCCGAAGGCGTCGCTGGTCTCGTCCGGCTGGTTGCGGTAGAGCACGTCGTGGTAGTCGCGGAAGTGCCCGGCGTCCTGGGCGCAGGCCAGCGCGTTGGCCGCGTACTTCGAGCCCTTGCCCGGCACGGCCCGGTCGATGAACGACACGATGTGGTAGTTGGTGGCGATCTTGCCGGCGTCCTCCAGCTGGTCGACCGTCGGCGAGAACTCGCGCTCGAAGCTGCCGCAGGCGGGGCAGCGCGGGTCCTCGTAGACGGTGAGCACGGACGGCGCGTCGGCCGCGCCGACCGGGATGACCAGGTTCTTGTCACCGGTCGTGCCGGCCGGGGCCGCGGTCGGGGTCTCCGGCTTGGACCGCTCGTTCTGCACCACCACGCCGGTGATCACGGCGGCGGCGATCACCGCCAGCACCACCCCGCCGACCACCAGCTTCTTCTTCCGCCTGCCGCGGGCCTCGTCGGCCGCCCGCTCCGCCAGCATCCGCTCGCGGGCGGTGCGCTTGCCTTCTCGGTTCTTCTCGCTCATCTGCATTGACATCCACAATCGGGGGACTGGTCGGGGTGGGTGCGGGGTGCCCGCCGGTCAGGTCGCCAGCCAGCCGTCCACGGAGAACCTGGTGCGGGGCCGCCAGATCAGCCGGCCGGCCAGCACCAGGAAGCCGGTGTCGCGCAGGATCTCCTGGAGGTACTCGGTCTTCGAGGCGTCCACCGCCCCGCCGCCGCCGAAGCAGCCGCAGTCGATCGAGATGCCGCGCGCCCAGGCGGAGGCGATCCCCCCGATGAACGCGAGCAGCAGCACCGCGGAGACCGCGGCCACCAGCCGCACCCCCAGGCCGATCAGCAGCAGCAGCGCGAGCGCCAGCTCCAGGAAGGGCAGGGCGTACCCCACCGGTTTCACCAGCGACTCGGGCAGGATCTCGTACGCCCGCACGGCCTGGGCGGCCTCCGCCGGGTCGGCGATCTTGGCCAGCCCGGCCCAGCCCCAGACCACCGCGAGGCCCAGCCGCGCCGCCGTACTGACCCACTCCGTCCACACCGCACCGCTGCGCGACGCCGGTCCGGCCGCCATAGAGGTAACCCCCTCGGAAAACACCTTCACGCCCTGATGAACCGTAAGGACTGAAGGGTGGTTCCTCCATATTCAGGAATTAAGCCGAATGAGTGACACCTTGTGAGGTTCTGTCCTGTTCCCGGCTAGCGGCCGTTCGTACCGCATCCGGGCGGCCGCCCCCGGTCCTCCAGCCCCGGCCGCCCCTGCGGACGCGACCTGGCGGCCCTGGCCAGCGCCTCCACCCGGGCCGCCTGCGCGCAGACGTACGCCTCCCGCTCGGCGCGCTCCGCACCCCGCTTGGCCAGCGCCTCCCCCACCACGGTGTGGTCCGCCCCGACCGCGGCCCCCAGCACCAGCACGGCCGCGGCCGCCCGCAGCAGAACCGCTCGCTGGAGACCAGGCACCGGCGGACCCCTTCCGTTCGCTCCACGTGCCGCGCACGTCGTTCGTGCACTCGTCCCTCCACTCAACGCCCGTCAACCCCCGCTGATGCGACGGAGCGCACTGTTCACCCGTTCGGGTTCCCGCGGGCACGACGACGGCCCGCCGCCCCCGGCGAACGGGGGCGACGGGCCGTCGTGGAGCGGTGCCTACCTGCGGCGGACGCCCTCCGCCAGCTCGCCGGCCAGGGTACGGACGGCCGCCAGCGCGGCCTGTTCGTCACCGTCGGCGTCCAGGATCCGCTGGACGAAGGCGGAGCCGACGATGACGCCGTCGGCGAAGCCGGCCACCTGGGCGGCCTGGTCGGCCGTCGAGACGCCGAGGCCGACGCAGACCGGCAGGTCGGTGGTGGCCCGGGTCCGGGCGACCAGGTCCTCGGCGAGGTCGCCGACCTGGGCCCGGGAGCCGGTCACGCCCATCACCGCGGCCGCGTAGACGAAGCCGGAGCCCGCCGCGGTGACCTCGGCGAGGCGCTTGTCCTTGCTGCTCGGGGCGACCACGAAGACGGTGTCGAGACCGTGCTCGTCCGCCGCCTTGCGCCACTCCTCGGACTCCTCCACCGGCAGGTCCGGCAGGATGCAGCCGGTGCCGCCGGCGGCGGCCAGGTCGGCCGCGAACCGCGCGGTGCCGTAGCGCTCCACCGGGTTCCAGTAGGTCATGACCAGCACCGCCGCCCCGGGGTGGGCGCCGGCCACCTCCTGGACGGTGCGCAGCACGTCCTTGATCCGCACGCCGGCCCGCAGCGCGATGTCGTCGGCGGTCTGGATGGTCGGGCCGTCCAGCACCGGGTCGGAGTGCGGCAGGCCGACCTCGACGACGTCGCAGCCGCCCTCGACCAGCGCGTTGACGGCGCGCACGCCGCCGTCCACGCTCGGGAAGCCGGCCGGCAGGTAGCCGATCAGCGCGGCGCGGTTCTCCGCCTTGGCGGCGGCCAGGATGCCGCTGAGCTTCGAAGCCATGGTCACTTACCCCCGTTGCCGGCGCCGTCGGCCGGCTTGTCGCCGGCCCCGTCGTACAGGCCGAAGTACTCGGCCGCGGTGTGCATGTCCTTGTCGCCGCGTCCGGAGAGCGAGACCAGGATGGTGGCCCCGGGCCCGAGCTCGCGGCCCAGCTCCAGCGCGCCGGCCAGCGCGTGGGCGCTCTCGATGGCCGGGATGATGCCCTCGGTGCGGGACAGCAGCCGCAGTGCCTGCATGGCGGCGTCGTCGGTGACCGGGCGGTACTCGGCCCGGCCGGTGTCCTTCAGCCAGGCGTGCTCCGGGCCGACGCCGGGGTAGTCGAGGCCGGCCGAGATGGAGTGCGACTCGATGGTCTGGCCGTCCTCGTCCTGGAGGACGTAGGTGCGGGAGCCGTGCAGCACGCCCGGGTCGCCCTTGGTCAGGGTGGCGGCGTGCTTCGGGGTCTCGGCGCCCTCGCCGGCCGCCTCGCAGCCGATCAGGCGCACGTCCGCGTCCGGGATGAACTCGTGGAAGATGCCCATCGCGTTGGAGCCGCCGCCGACGCAGGCGACGACGGCGTCCGGCAGCCTGCCGGTCCGGTCGAGGACCTGCTGCCTGGCCTCGACGCCGATGACCCGGTGGAAGTCCCGGACCATCATCGGGAACGGGTGCGGGCCGGCCACCGTGCCGAACAGGTAGTGGGTGGAGTCGACGTTGGCGACCCAGTCGCGGAAGGCCTCGTTGATGGCGTCCTTGAGGGTGCGGCTGCCGGACTTCACCGAGACGACCTCGGCGCCGAGCATCCGCATCCGGGCGACGTTCAGCGCCTGGCGCTGCGTGTCGACCTCGCCCATGTAGATGGTGCAGTCGAAGCCGAACAGCGCGCAGGCGGTGGCGGTGGCCACGCCGTGCTGGCCGGCGCCGGTCTCGGCGATGATCCGGGTCTTGCCCATCCGCCGGGTGAGCAGCGCCTGGCCCAGCACGTTGTTGATCTTGTGCGAGCCGGTGTGGTTGAGGTCCTCGCGCTTGAGCAGGACGCGCGCGCCGCCCGCCTCCGCGGAGAAGCGGTGCACGTCGGTGAGCGGGCTGGGACGGCCGGTGTAGTCCTTGAGCAGCGCGTCCAGCTCGGCGGCGAAGGCCGGGTCGGCCTTGGCCTTCTCGTACTCCTCGGCGACCTGCTCCACGGCGGCGACCAGCGCCTCCGGGATGAAGCGGCCCCCGTAGGCGCCGAAGTAGCCGCGGGCGTCCGGCACCTCGGCGCCGGGCAGGTAGTCCTTCTCGGACATGGTGAAGTCCTTCTGGAAGATGACGGCAGTGACGTCGGAACGGCTGGTTCAGCCGCGCGTCCTGCGCCATCGCCGGCCCTGCACCTGCCCGGGCTCGCAGCCGATCACGTAGCGCACCCGCCTGCCCAGCACCCGGCGTGCGGGCGCGCGGCAGCCGCGCGGGCGGCAGCCGGGGGCGAGACGGGAGGCGAGTTTCATGGCGGCGGGGTCAGTCCTTGTGCCGCAGGGCGGGGTGGGCACCGGCCGCGACCAGGTCGGCCACGGCGGCGCGCGGGTCCTTGCCGGTCACCAGCGACTCGCCGACCAGCACCGCGTCGGCGCCGAGGTTGGCGTAGGAGATCACGTCCAGCGGGCCCCGCACGCCGGACTCGGCGACCTTGACGATGCCGTCCGGGATCGCGTGGACGACGTTGCCGAAGGTGTTGCGGTCCACTTCGAGGGTCTTCAGGTTGCGGGCGTTGACGCCGATGATCCTCGCGCCGGCGTCCACCGCGCGGGCGATCTCCTCCTCGTCGTGCACCTCGACCAGCGGGGTGAGGCCGATCGACTCGGCGCGCTCGATCAGCGACACGAGGGCCGGCTGGTCGAGGGCGGCGACGATCAGCAGCGCGAGGTCGGCGCCGTGGGCGCGGGCCTCCCACAGCTGGTAGGCGGTGACGATGAAGTCCTTGCGCAGCAGCGGGGTGTCCACCGCGGCGCGGACGGCGTCCAGGTCGGCGAGCGACCCGCCGAAGCGGCGCTGCTCGGTCAGGACGCTGATCGCGGCGGCACCGCCGGCCGCGTAGTCGGCCGCCAGGGCGGCCGGGTCGGCGATCGCGGCCAGTGCACCCTTGGACGGGCTGGAGCGCTTGACCTCGCAGATCACCCGCACGCCGTCGCCCTTGAGGGCGGCGACGCCGTCCTTGGCGTCCGGGGCCTTGGCGGCGAGCTCCTTGAGCTCGTCCAGGGAGACCCGGGCCTGCCGTTCGGCGAGGTCCTCGCGGACCCCGTCGATGATCGTGTCGAGCACACTCACGCGAGCGCCCCCATCATTAATCTGCTAGTCGTTCTAGCGATGAGCCGGGGGGCCATGAGGGCCACCGGCCCTTCGATGGTATCGGCACCCGGGGGCGCGGGGCGCATCCGCCCGGCGCGCGTCTCGCGGAACGGACGCCCCCAACGGCGGCTCCGAACTGCGGTTTCACCGTATTCACACCGAGTGTCCAGCTCAGACCGACGCCGGCGCCAGCCCCGCCCCGACCGGCAGGTTGCGCACCACCGTGAAGACCAGCAGGAGCAGCGCCACCAGCACCCAGCGCCGCGCACCGAGCGCGAGCCGCGGCGCCGGCCCGCCGCGCACCGCCGCCCACACCCAGCGCAGCCAGAGCACCGCCAGCACCGCGAACAGCAGCACCGCGGGCGCGTTGTCGTGCAGCGCGCCGCTGAGGTCCCCATGGGTGAGCGCGTGGACGCAGCGCAGTCCGCCGCAGCCCGGGCACCACCAGCCGGTGAGCATCAGGAACGGGCAGGTCGGGTAGTGGCCGGGGGCGTTCGGGTCCACCGCGGCGACGTACACGGTGGGGGCGGCCACCGCGGCCAGGGCGGTCAGCGGCGCGCCCAGCCGGCGCAGGACGGGCGGCCGGGCAGGGGCGGCGGAGGAGGCGGTCACGCCCCTGATTCTGCCCGTCCGGTGCGGTCGGCGGGCACCGTGACACAGCGGGGCGGCAGACCGCGCCCGGGCGGGAAACGGAAACGGCGGGCAGGCGCCCGCCGTTCACAGGGTTCCGGGGAGGTCAGGCGGCGGCCAGCGCGGCCTGCTCCTCCGGGGTGTACACCATGGTGCTGGGCTGCTTGCCCATGCCCGCCATCGACATGGCCTTGCCGACCACGCCACCGATCAGGACGACCGCCAGGCCGGCACAGACCAGCAGCACCGACGGCAGGATCATCGCGACACCCGCGATCGCAAAACCGACGAAGGCGATGGTCACGCCGGTCCAGGCGGCGGGGTTGTGGCCGTGTGCTGCTGCTGCCATCTGATGCTGCTCCTTGGTTCTCCGGGGCCCGGCCGGGCCTGCCGGCCCCTGGCGGGTTGACGTGTTCCATTGTGCCGGGCCACACACCGGCGCCCCAAGGCGGGTACTCGTCTATCGGGTCACACTGCGCCCGCACCGCGGCCACCGGGCGGCGGGCACCGTCGCGCCGCGGCGCGACGCCTCAGAGCGCGGTCGGGTCCTCGCCGCGGTCCAGCGCCTTCCAGAGGTCGGCCGGGGACTCCGCGGCCTTCGCCGGCGCCTTGCGGGTGGGGGCCTCGTAGCGGCTGCCCATGGCCGGCCAGCCGCGCCCGTACCAGGTGGTGAGCAGCCCGGCCAGCGCCAGCAGCACCCCGCCGAGCAGGGCCACCCAGGGCCAGGCGGTGTGGGTGATCCCGGCCGCCGTGGTGCCGGAGAGGGCGAGCTTGCGGGCCGCCTCGCCGTCCAGCGCGGCGGTGTCGCCCGCCCCGGCCGCGGCGGCGGCCGCCGCCCCGAGACCGGCGAGGAGCGTCAGCGCCCCGACCGCGACCCGACCGGCGCCGCGCACCGCGAACACCGCGACGGCCGCCGCCAGCGCCACCAGCGCCAGCCCGCCGGGCAGCTCGGAGATCCTCCCGCCGGTGACGGACACCTTCAGGGTGCCGGCCACGCCCTCGGCCCAGACCCGGCCGACGGCGGTCAGCACCAGCACCGCGCCCAGCACGGTCAGCAGCAGCATCAGGCCGAGCGTGCGCCGCCCGGCCTTGGCGGGGGCGGCGGGATCGGCTTCGGCACGGGACTGGGTAGGAACGCTCACCCGTCCACTATCCCCCGCCCGGCCCCCGGGCCCGCACCCGGGGTCGGCGGCCCGGCGGGAAAGTCGTCGGTGCGCAGCACGAGCGTCCGTCCCGGCAGCGGCAGGAACAGGTCGTTGCCGAACGGCACCCGCTCCGCCTCCCGGTACGTCCCGCCCTGCAGCGGGTGGCTGTGCACCGTGCAGACCGCCGCGGCCGGGTCGACCACCACGTACAGCGGGATCCCGGAGGCGGCGAGGTACCGCTGTTTGCGGACGAAGTCGTCGTCCTGGCGCGAGCGCGGGACGACCTCCAGCACCGCCTCCAGGTCACGCGCCTCGAACCGCTGCCGGGCGTTGCGCCGCGCGCCGGGCGCGACCAGGGCGAGGTCCGGCGCGTAGCCGTACTGCGGGGACGGGAAGTCCACGACGACGCCGGAGAGCACGGTGCCGTGCCCGGCGAGCTGCTCGCGGACCTGCTGTTCGGCGCCCCGGACGACGCCCGGCTGCTCCGCCGTCCGCGGCGTCATGATGATCTTCCCTGCGGTGATCTCCACCTGGTACCCGCGCGGGATCCTCACACCCTCCAGGGCGTCCCAGGCCGATCCGGCGTTTTGCTCCTCCGACATCCCGCCTCCTTGCCGCGGCTCACAGCGTCGGCGTGCGCAGCGTATTCGCGGTGGCCACCGCCCGCAGGACGGCCGCGGCCTTGTTGCGGCACTCGGTGTCCTCGCCGTGCGGGTCCGAGTCGGCGACCACGCCCGCACCCGCCTGCACGTACGCGGTGCCGTCGCGCAGGACGGCGGTGCGGATGGCGATCGCGGTGTCGGAGTCCCCGGCGAAGTCCAGGTAGCCGACGCAGCCGCCGTACAGGCCCCGGCGGGTGGGCTCCAGTTCCTCGATGATGCGCATGGCGCGCGGCTTCGGCGCGCCGGAGAGGGTGCCCGCGGGGAAGCAGGCGGTCAGCACGTCGAAGGCGGTCCGCCCCTCGGCGACCTTGCCGGTGACCGTGGAGACGATGTGCATGACGTGGCTGTACCGCTCGATCTGCATGAAGTCGACCACCTCGACGCTGCCCGGCTCGCAGACCCGCCCGAGGTCGTTGCGGCCGAGGTCGACCAGCATCAGGTGCTCGGCCCGCTCCTTGGGGTCGGCGAGCAGCTCGGCGGCCAGCCCGGCGTCCTCGTGCGGGGTGGCGCCGCGGTGCCGGGTGCCGGCGATCGGGTGCAGCATCGCCTCGCCCTCGGTGACCTTGACCAGGGCCTCCGGGCTGGAGCCGACCACGTCGAAGCCGCCCTCGGCCCCGCCGTCCGGGCCGGGGAACCGGAAGAGGTACATGTACGGGCTGGGGTTGGTGGTGCGCAGCACGCGGTAGACGTCCAGCGCGGAGGCGGGGCAGGGGGCCTCGAACCGCTGCGAGGGCACCACCTGGAACGCCTCGCCGGCCCTGATCCGCTCCTTGACCTCCTCGACGGCGGCCCGGTACGGCTCGCCGCCGAACGGCGAGCGGACCTCGCCGGGGCCGGACGGGGTGAAGGTGGCCAGGCCCGGGTCGACCGGCTGCAGCAGGTCGGCCTCCATCGCGTCGAGCCGGGCCACCGCGTCCGCGTAGGCCTCGTCGACGCCGCTGGCCAGGTCGTTGTGGTTGACCGCGTTGGCGATCAGCAGCACGGTGCCGTCGGCGTGGTCCAGGACCGCGAGGTCGGTGGCCAGCAGCATGGTCAGCTCGGGGAGCTTCAGGTCGTCCGGGTTGAGGTCGGGCAGCTTCTCCAGCCGGCGGACGACGTCGTAGCCGAGGTAGCCGACCAGGCCGCCGGTGAGCGGGGGCAGGCCGTCGTCGGTGTGGCGCGGGGTGTGCAGCGCCACCAGGGTGGCGCGCAGCACCTCCAGCGGGTCGCCGGTGGTGGGGATGCCGACCGGCGGGGTGCCGTGCCAGCGGGCCTCGCCGTCCTCGCCGGCGGTGAGCACGGCCGCGCTGCGGACGCCGACGAAGGAGTACCGGGACCAGCTGCGGCCCTGCTCGGCGGACTCCAGCAGGAAGGTGCCGGGGCGCTCGCCGCCGAGGCTGCGGTAGAGGCCGATCGGGGTGAGGCCGTCCGCGAGGAGCCTGCGGGTGACCGGGATGACCCGGGTGTCGACGGCGAGCTTGCGGAAGGCTTCGAGGTCCATGGCGGGCGGCACCTTAAAGGGTAGGAACGGGTCAGGAGAGCGGGAGCACGTCGGCGTCGAAGCAGGTGCGGTCGCCGGTGTGGCAGGCGGCGCCGGTCTGGTCCACCCGGACCAGCAGGGTGTCGCCGTCGCAGTCCAGCGCGACCGACTTGACCTTCTGGACGTGGCCGGAGGTGTCGCCCTTGACCCAGTACTCGCGGCGGCTGCGGCTCCAGTAGGTGCAGCGGCCGGTGGTGAGGGTGCGGTGCAGCGCCTCGTCGTCCATCCAGCCCAGCATCAGGACCTCACCGGTGTCGTACTGCTGCGCGACGGCCGGGAGCAGGCCGTCGTCGGTGCGCTTGAGCCGGGCGGCGATCGCGGGGTCCAGGGCGGTGGAGCCGGGGGCGGCGGGCGTGGTGGGGGTGGACATGGGGCCATTGTGTCAGCCCGGCCCGGCCCGCCGGTCCCCCGTCCGGATCGCGGCCGGGCCGGCGGGCGCGCGTGGACGGGGGACCGGCGGGCGGGCGGACCTCCCGTCGGGGCCCGGCCGTTCAGAGCGGCCGCTCGCAGCCGGCGGGCCAGATCCGGTGGACGAAGAGCCCGGCCCGCTGCGCCAGTGCAGCGACCCGGGCGGGCTCGCTGCCGGGCCCGCCGTCCCAGACCGCGATCAGTTCGTCGATCATGCCGACCATGGCCCGCCCGGTGTCGTCACCGAGACCGCCGTGCTCGGGCGCGGCCAGCCGGTGGACGGCGTTGGCCTCGTTCATCAGCCGCATCCGGGTGCCCCGGTGCGCGTCGTCGGCGCGGCCCACGACGGGCGCCCCCGCGGGGACGATGACCTCGAGCTTGCCGCCGTGCTCCAGTACCGACCTGGCGAACCAGGTCTCCGGGCCCTCGTCGGCGCAGGTGACGCCGACCAGTTCGTACGGGCCGAAGGTGGTGACCAGCTTCCAGAGGTCCCCGCGGACCAGCATCTCGGTGATGCCACCCGACAGGCCCCGGTGACCGGTGATTCCGACGCGCATCCGCATGCTCCTGGGATCGTGCCGTGCCGGGGCGAGCCTATCCGAACGCCGGCCGCCCGCCCCGGCGCGCCGGTCTGTTCGTACGAGTTGTGCCAACCGCCTGCCGGGCGGCCCCGGCTTGGGCCATCCTCGTGGCCATGACCTCCGAGCAGCCGTCCCCCGAGCCGCCGGTCCCCGCGCGGCCGGACGAAGCCGCCGCCCGCCCGTCGCGGGGCCTGGTCCTCGCCGTCTCGGCCGTGCTGGCCGTACTGCTCGCGGTGGTGGCCACCGTGCTGCTCTGGCCGGAGAGGAAGCCGGCCGCGCTGCCTCCCCCGCCCGCCCCCGCCGCCACCACCCCGAGCCCGACCCCCACACCCACCCCGACGCCCACGCCGACGCCGACGCCCACCAAGGCGGTGCCGTACACCTTCTTCACGGCCGGCTCCTGCTTCGACCACCCGCAGCTGAACAAGTCGGTCACCAAGCCGGAGGCGCGTCCCTGCGAGGGCGCGCACGACGGCGAGGCGATCGGCACCCTGCTGCTGCCGGACGGGCTGACCGGTGACAGCCAGATCAGCAAGGCGATGCGGGACGGGTGCAAGGACCCGCAGGCCGCGGCGGAAACCCGCCAGGGCGGCGGCGGGCCGTACTACGGGTACCCGGTCGGCCCGTCGATGACCTTCTACCAGCAGGGCTGGCGGGACTACACCTGCACCCTGACGGCCAGCAACCACCCGGGCGGCACCAGGCTCACCGGGCACCTGAAGTAGCCCCCGTCCGCACACCCCCGGGGCACCCGGGCCCTACGCTTCTGACCATGTCGAACCACGCCCTCGCCGAGCGCCACCGGCTGGCCGAACTGCTGGCCGCCGCCGGGCCGGACGCCCCCACCCTCTGTGCCGGGTGGTCCACCCGCGACCTCGCCGCCCACCTGGTGATCCGGGAGGGCCGGCCGGACGCCGCGGCGGGCATCCGGCTCGGCCCGCTGGCCGGCTGGACCCACCGGGTGCAGGACGGGTACGCCGAGCGCCCCTACGAGGAGCTGGTGCGGCGGTTCCGCTCCGGCCCGCCGCTGCTCTCGCTGTTCGCGCTGCCCGGCGCCGACGAGGCCGGCAACACCGTCGAGTACTTCGTGCACGCCGAGGACGTCCGCCGGGCGGGCACGCAGTGGCGGCCGCAGCCGGTGCCGCCGGGGCGGGCCGAGGCGCTCTGGCGCCGGCTGCCGCTGCTCGCCCGGCTGGAGGCGGGCCGCCGCTCCCCCGCCCGGCTGGAGCTGCGCCACCCCGACGGACGGAGCCTGACGGTCGGCCCGGCGGGCGCGCCGACCGTCCGGATCACCGGCGAGCCGGGCGAGCTGCTGCTCTTCGTCTACGGCCGCGGCGAGCGGACGGAGCTGTCCGTCGACGGCCCGCCGGACGCCGTCACCGCCCTGCGGCACGTCCTCCCGCTGCCCCCGGCGACGCCGTAGGGCCGCCGGGCGACTCGGGACCGGCGGCTCGGCTGCGTCCGGCTGCGGATGTGGGTGGCGGGGTGCAGACTCGCAGATGGCCGGGGTGGGGTGCGTGCGCGCCCCCGCGAAACCGCCCGGCCGCCCTTTCCCGTCGAAGGAGCACCACCCCCATGCTCACTACCGACTTCCCCACCGGCGCGCCCTGCTGGATCGACCTCGGCACCCCGGACCCGGCCGCGGCCGCGGCGTTCTACGGCGCGGTGTTCGGCTGGACGTACCAGGGCCTCGGCCCGGAGGCCGGCGGCTACGGATTCCTGCAGGCCGACGGCAAGACCGTGGCCGCGATCGGGCCGCTCACCGAGGAGGGCGCGCGGTCCAGCTGGACGACGTACTTCAGGACGCCCGACGCGGATGCCACCGCCAAGGCCGTCGAGCAGGCCGGCGGAACCGTCCGGGTCGCGCCGTTCGACGTCATGGACGCCGGGCGGATGGCCCAGATCACCGACCCGCAGGGGGCGCAGTTCGCGCTCTGGCAGGCCGGCACCACCAAGGGCCTGGACGCGGTGTCCACCGACAACGCGCTGGTCTGGGCCGAGCTGCACACCAGTGACCAGCAGGCCGGCTTCGGCTTCTACCGGACGCTGTTCGGGTGGCGCTCGGAGAAGTTCCCGGCCCCGGGGATGGAGTACCTGGTGGTCTCCACCGCCGACGGCGACCAGCGGGCGACGAGCTTCGGCGGCATCGCACCGATCATGGGCGAGGGCCAGCCGCCCTCCTGGACGCCGTACTTCGCCACCGAGCAGGTGGACGAGCTGGTCGGCCGGGGCCAGACGGCCGGGGGCACGGTGCTGATGGGCCCCGAGCAGGTCCCGGACGTCGGCCGGATCGCCTGGCTGGCGGACCCGTTCGGCGCGCCGTTCGCCCTGATCAAGGGCGAGCCGCCGAAGGAGTCCTGAGCGCGTCCGCCGGTGCCGTCCGCGTCCGGCGAGGACGTGGACGGCACCGGCCGGAGTTCAGCGGACGAGCTGCCCGGCCTCGCGCAGCGCGTTCTTGACCTCGCCGATCCGCAGGTCGCCGAAGTGGAAGACGCTGGCGGCGAGCACGGCGTCCGCGCCGGCCTCCACCGCCGGGGCGAAGTCGCCCAGCTTGCCGGCGCCCCCGGAGGCGATCACCGGGACGGCGACGGCCTTGCGGACCGCCCGGATCATGTCCAGGTCGTAGCCGTCCTTGGTGCCGTCCGCGTCCATCGAGTTGAGCAGGATCTCGCCCGCGCCCAGCTCGGCCGCCCGGCCGGCCCACTCGACGGCGTCCAGGCCGGTGCCCTGGCGCCCTCCGTGGGTGGTGACCTCGAAGCCGGACGGCGTCTCGGTGCCCTCCGGGCAGCGCCGGGCGTCCACCGAGAGCACCAGCACCTGGCGGCCGAAGCGCTGCGCGATCTCGCGGATCAGCTCCGGGCGGGCGATCGCCGCGGTGTTGACGCCGACCTTGTCGGCGCCGGCCCGCAGCAGCTTGTCGACGTCCTCGACGGCGCGGATGCCGCCGCCGACGGTGAGCGGGATGAAGACCTGCTCGGCGGTGCGGCGCACCACGTCGTAGGTGGTCTCGCGGTCCCCCGAGGAGGCGGTGATGTCGAGGAAGGTCAGCTCGTCGGCGCCCTCGGCGTCGTAGAGCTTGGCCATCTCGACCGGGTCGCCGGCGTCGCGCAGGTTCTGGAAGTTGACGCCCTTGACCACTCGGCCGGCGTCGACGTCCAGGCAGGGGATGACTCGTACTGCGAGGGTCACGGCTGTTTGCCTTCCAGAGCTTCCATGGTGCTTGCGAGCCCGGCGCGGTAGGCGTCGATCTCGACCTCGACCATCATCCGGGTGTCGATCAGCCCGGCGACCACCACCATGGTGGCGACCGGGCGGGCGGCCTCGAAGAGGGCGCGGTGGGCGCGGCCCACCTCGTCGGCGTCGCGGACGTGGGTGATGTACATCCGGGTGCGGACCACGTCGTCCGCGGTCAGTCCGTACGCGGCCAGGGCCTGGAGGCCGACGCCGAAGGCGGCGAGGGTCTGCCCGTACGGGTCGCCCTCGTGCTCGATCTTCCCGTCGACCCAGGCGGTGGAGCCGGCCACGTGCACGTGGTCCCCGGCCGCGACCGCCCGCGAGTAGCCGAACTCGCCCTCCCAGGGGGAGAATCCGGCGACCCGGCCGCGCACGACCTGACATTCCGTCATCCTGAAACCGCCTCCAGGGCCTCTTCGAGGGTGAACTTCTGCTCGTAGAGTGCCTTGCCGACGATGGCGCCCTCGACTCCCTCGCCGACCAGCGTGGCGATCGCCCGCAGGTCGTCCAGCGAGGAGACGCCGCCGGAGGCGACGACCGGCTTGTCGGTGGCGGCGCAGACATCGCGCAGCAGCTGGAGGTTGGGGCCGGTCAGGGTGCCGTCGCGGTTGACGTCGGTGACGACGTAGCGGGCGCAGCCCTCGGCGTCCAGGCGGGCCAGCACGTCGAAGAGCTGGCCGCCGTCGCGGGTCCAGCCGCGGCCGCGCAGGGTGGTGCCGACCACGTCCAGGCCGACCGCGATCTTGTCGCCGTGCTCGGCGATGACCTTGGCGACCCACTCGGGGCTCTCCAGGGCGGCGGTGCCCAGGTTGACCCGGGTGCAGCCGGTGGCGAGGGCGGCGGCCAGCGACTCGTCGTCGCGGATGCCGCCGGACAGCTCGACCTTGATGTCCAGCGCGCCGGTGACCTCGCGGAGCAGGTCGCGGTTGGAGCCCGTCCCGAAGGCGGCGTCGAGGTCGACCAGGTGGAGCCACTCGGCGCCGGCGTTCTGCCAGGCGAGGGCTGCGGCGAGCGGCTCGCCGAAGGAGGTCTCGGTGCCGGAGGCGCCCTTGACCAGGCGGACGGCCTGGCCGTCGCGGACGTCGACGGCGGGGAGCAGTTCGAGGCGGCTCATCGTTGCAACTCTCAGATCGTCAGAGGGGGTCGGCCCGGTCAGAGGGTGTCGACCCAGTTGGTCAGCAGGGCGGCGCCGGCGTCGCCGGACTTCTCGGGGTGGAACTGGGTGGCCCACAGCGGGCCGTTCTCGACGGCCGCGACGAACGGCTCCCCGTGGGTGGACCAGGTGACGAGCGGGGGGTTGATCCGCGCGCTGTGCACCTCCAGCTCCCAGCTGCGCACCGCGTAGGAGTGCACGAAGTAGAAGCGGGTGTCGGCGTCCATGCCGGCGAACATCCGGCCGCCCTCGGGGGCGTCCACGGTGTTCCAGCCCATGTGCGGCACGACCGGCGCGTTCAGCGGCTCGACGGTGCCGGGCCACTCGTCGCAGCCGGCGGTCTCGACGCCGTGCTCGACCCCCTTCTCGAAGAGGATCTGCATGCCGACGCAGATGCCCATGACCGGACGGCCCCCGGCGAGGCGGCGGCCGATGATCCAGTCGCCGCGGACGGCCTTCAGCCCGCGCATGCAGGCCTCGAAGGCGCCGACGCCGGGGACGAGCAGGCCGTCCGCGTCCATGGCGGTCTGGAAGTCGGAGGTGACGGTGACGTTCGCGCCGGTGCGCTCCAGGGCGCGCTGGGCCGAGCGGAGGTTGCCCGACCCGTAGTCGAGTACGACGACGTTCTTGCCCATGTTCAGGTGTCCACTTTCTCGGTGGCTGCTCGGCGGTTTCCGGAGCGGCTCTGTACGGCGGCGTTGCGCCGCGGCGGCGGCCGGGGCACGGGCGTCAGAGGCGCGGCGGCGTCAGAGACGCATGACGCCGGAGGCCAGGCAGAGCACCGAGCCTATGGCGAGCACGGCGATGACGCCCTTCGGGATCTTCTGCTTCCAGAAGGAGATCACCCCGCCCGCCAGGAAGAGTCCGACGAAGATGAGGACGATCGCGGCCTTGCTCACAGCGCACCCTTGGTCGAGGGGAGGATGCCGGCCGCGCGCGGGTCGCGCTCGGCGGCGTAGCGCAGCGCCCGGGCCAGAGCCTTGAACTGGCACTCCACGATGTGGTGGGCGTTGCGTCCGTAGGGTACGTGGACGTGCAGCGCGATCTGCGCCTGGGCCACGAACGACTCCAGGATGTGCCGGGTCATGGTGGTGTCGTAGGCGCCGATCATCGGCGCCATGTTCTCCGGCTCGGTGTGCACCAGGTAGGGGCGGCCGGAGAGGTCGACGGTGACCTGGGCGAGCGACTCGTCCAGCGGCACGGTGCAGTTGCCGAAGCGGTAGATGCCGACCTTGTCGCCGAGGGCCTGCTTGAAGGCGGCGCCCAGCGCGAGGGCGGTGTCCTCGATGGTGTGGTGGGTGTCGATGTGCAGGTCGCCGTCGGTCTTCACGGTGAGGTCGAAGAGGCCGTGGCGGCCGAGCTGGTCGAGCATGTGGTCGTAGAACCCGACGCCCGTGGAGATGTCGGTCCTGCCGGTGCCGTCGAGGTCTATCTCGACCAGGACCGAGGTCTCCTTGGTGGTGCGCTCGATGCGTCCGATACGGGACATACGGGGTTACAGCTCCTTGATCACAGTGCTGACGGCGTCCAGGAAGGCGTCGTTCTCGGCGGGGGTGCCGGCGGTGACGCGCAGCCACCCGGGGACACCGTTGTCCCGGACGAGGACGCCGCGGTCGAGGATGGCCTGCCAGACGGCGTGGGTGTCGGCGAAGCGGCCGAACTGGACGAAGTTGGCGTCCGAGTCGGTCACCTCCAGGCCCAGTGCGCGCAGCGCGGCGACCAGCCGGTCGCGCTCGTCCTTGAGCCGGCCGACGTAGCCGAGCAGGGTGTCGGTGTGCTCCAGGCAGGCCAGCGCGGTGGCCTGGGTGACGGCCGACAGGTGGTAGGGCAGCCGGACCAGCTGCACCGCGTCCACCACGGCGGCGTCGGCGGCCAGGTAGCCCAGGCGCAGGCCGGCCGCACCGAAGGCCTTGGACATGGTGCGGGTGACCACCAGGTTGGGGCGGCCCTCCAGCAGCGGCAGCAGCGAGGCGCGGTGCGAGAACTCGACGTACGCCTCGTCGACGACGACCAGGCTGGGCCGGGCCGCCTGCGCGGCCTCGTACAGCCGCAGCACGGTGTCGGCGTCGACGGCGGTGCCGGTCGGGTTGTTCGGCGAGCAGACGAAGACGACGTTCGGCCGGTGCTCGGCGATGGCCTCGACGGCGGCCTCCACGTCGATGGTGAAGTCCTCGTTGCGCGGACCGGAGATCCAGTCGGTGCCGGTGCCCCGGGAGATCAGGGCGTGCATCGAGTACGAGGGCTCGAAGCCGATCGCGGTGCGGCCGGGGCCGCCGAAGGTCTGGAGCAGCTGCTGGAGGATCTCGTTGGAGCCGTTGGCGGCCCAGACCTGCTCGCGGGTGCGGGCGAAGCCGGTGGTGGCGGTCAGGTAGGCGGCCAGGCCGGTGCGCAGCTCGACCGCGTCCCGGTCGGGGTAGCGGTTGAGGGTGCGGGCGGCCTCGGCGACGCGCTCGGCGATCCGGGCCACCAGCTCCTCGGGGAGCCGGTACGGGTTCTCGTTGGTGTTCAGCTGGACGGGGACGTCCAGCTGCGGGGCACCGTACGGGGACTGCCCGCGCAGCTCGTCGCGGATGGGGAGGTCGTCGATCTTCGTCACGTGCCGGGTACCGTCCAGTCGAAGCGGGCCTTGATCGCGTCACCGTGACCGGGCAGGTCCTCGGCGTCGGCGAGGTTGACGACGTGCGCGGCGATGCCGGCCAGCGCCTCGCGGTCGTACTCGACGACCTGGACGCCGCGCAGGAAGGTCTGCACGGAGAGCCCCGAGGAGTGGCAGGCGCAGCCGCCGGTCGGCAGCACGTGGTTGGAGCCGGCCGCGTAGTCGCCCAGCGAGACCGGGGTCCACCGGCCGATGAAGATCGCGCCCGCGTTGCGGACCCTGGCGGCGACGGCGTGCGCGTCCCGGGTCTGGATCTCCAGGTGCTCGGCGGCGTACGCGTTGACGACGACCAGGCCCTGGTCGAGGTCGTCGACCAGGATGATGCCGGACTGGCGGCCGCCCAGCGCCTCGGCCACCCGCTCGGCGTGCTTCGTCCGGGCGACCTGCGTCTTCAGCTCGGCCTCCACCGCGTCGGCCAGCGCGGCCGAGTCGGTGACCAGCACCGAGCCGGAGGTCGGGCCGTGCTCGGCCTGGCTGATGAGGTCGGCGGCGACGTCCACCGGGTCGGCGCTGTCGTCGGCGAGGACGGCGATCTCGGTCGGGCCGGCCTCGGAGTCGATGCCGATCCGGCCGGCGAAGTAGCGCTTGGCCGCGGCGACGTAGATGTTGCCCGGGCCGGTGACCATGGTGACCGGCTCGCACTCCTCGGTGCCGAGCGCGAACATGGCGACCGCCTGGGCGCCGCCGACCGCGTACACCTCGGTGACGCCGAGCAGCGCGCAGGCCGCCAGGATGGTCGGGTGCACCCGGCCGCCGAAGGCCTTCTGCGGGGGCGAGGTCACGGCGATGCCCCGGACGCCCGCCTCCTGGGCCGGCACCACGTTCATCACGACGGAGGACGGGTAGACGGCCAGGCCGCCCGGCACGTACAGGCCGACCCGGTCCACCGGCACCCAGCGCTGGGTGACCGTGCCGCCCGGCACCACCTGGGTGGTGTGGCCGGTGCGGCGCTGGTCGGCGTGGACGATGCGGGCGCGGCGGATCGACTCCTCCAGCGCGGCGCGGACCTTCGGGTCCAGCGTCTCCAGGGCCTCGGCGAGCTGCTCGGCGGGCACCCGGGTGGACTCCAGCCGCACGCCGTCGAACCGCTCGGTGATCTCGATCAGCGCCGCGACCCCGCGATGGCGTACGTCCTCGGCGATCGGCCGCACCTTCTCCAGGGCGGCCGCGACGTCGAAGTCGGCACGGGGCAGCAGGTCGCGCGGGTCGTCGAGGGATCCGCGCAGGTCGATTCGTGAGATCACGCAGCCCAGTGTAAGGAGTGGCCGGATCTGGCCGCCCCGGCATTTCAGTCCGTGATACGAAAGGCGAGACGGCCGGGGGAGACGGGGGAACGATGGCGGAACGGGCACCGGACGGCTGGACCGCGGTGGAGCAGGGCCTGTGGGAGGCGTTCCGGCAGGGCGGGGTGCACGACCTGCGGACGGGCGACGCCGAGCAGGACGACCCGTTCGGCGGTGTCGCCTGGGGCCCGGAGCGCACCGTCCGCGCCGAGGTGCTCTCCCGGCTGCTGCTGGCCGGGCCGGCCGCCGCCCCCGGCCGGGTCGCCTCGCTCAAGCTGAGCGGCGTCCGGGTCACCGGCCCGCTGCGGCTGGCCGGCGGCACCATCGACCACTACGTCGAGATGCACGACTGCCGCTTCGAACAGAAGATCCTGATGTCCGAGGCCGAGGCGGGCACGCTGCGCTTCGTCGGCTGCCTGATCCCGCGCCTGGAGGCCTCCCGCCTCGCCACCTCGGGCGACCTGCACCTGGCCCGCTGCCGGATACCCGAGGGCGTCCGGCTCACCGACGCCCGGATCGGCACCGACCTGCTGCTCAACCAGACCGTGCTGGGCGGCGACCGGTTCGGCCGGGCGCTGTCCGCCGACGGCATGGCCGTCAACCAGGACTTCGAGGCCGACCGGCTGGAGTCCCGCGGCGAGGTCAGCCTGCGCACCGCCCGGATAGGCGGCCGGCTCTCGCTGCGCGGCGCCCAGCTGCACGCCGTCCCCGCCAACCGCTGCGCCCTCAACCTGGTCCGGATCACCGTCGGCCACACCCTCTACCTGAGCGGCTCGGTGGACGGCGGCTGGTACGGCTCGCAGACGTACTACGGCTCCGGCTACGGCGAGATCCCGCCGGCCGGCGCCCCCAGCACGCCGTTCCGGTCCCACGGCGAGGTCCGGCTCTCCGACGCCCGGTTCGAGGCCGCCTGCCTGCTCTCCGACGCCGAGTTCCACCTCGGCCCGGAGCAGGAGCTCTCGCTGCGCCGCGTCCACACCCCGGAGCTTCGGTTCACCTGCCGCTTCCCGGCGGGCGGCACCGTCTCGCTCTCCCGCGCCAAGGTCGGCAACCTCGTCGACGCCCCCGGCTCCTGGCCTCAGGGCAAGCACCTGGGCCTCACCGGCTTCACCTACGAGTGCCTGCGCCCGGCCGCCCCGTTCACCGTCCAGCAGCGGATCGCGTGGCTGGAGGGCTCGTCGGTGGAGTTCCAGCCCGAGTCCTACGAGCAGCTGGCCGCCGCCCTGCGCCGCGACGGCGCCGACGACGACGCCCGCGAGGTGCTCTACGCCAAGCAGCGCCGCCGCCGGCAGACCCTGCCGCTGCCCGCCCGGGTCTGGGGCCGGATCCAGGACGTCACCGTCGGCTACGGCTTCCGCCCCGGCCGGGCGGCGCTCTGGCTGCTGCTCGCCTGGGCGCTCGGCAGCGTCTACTTCGCCACGCACGAGCTCCAGCCGCTCAAGGCCGACGAGCGGCCGCACTGGAACCCGGTGCTGTACGCGCTCGGCCAGCTGCTGCCCGTCATCGACCTCGGCCAGCAGGGCTGGAACCCCGGCGGGGCCGACCAGTGGGTGACCTCCGGCCTGGTCGTCGTCGGCTGGATCCTCGCCACCACCGTCGCCGCCGGGGCCAGCCGGATGCTCCAGCGCGGATAGCCGCGGGCTGCGGCCCGGGCCGCCCGGACTCCCCGTGCGCAAACCCGGGCGCACGGCGGGCACCCGGGGAACTACGCTGTCGGCCGTGACAGAACGGCTGCCGCTCTTCCCGCTGAACACCGTGCTCTACCCGGGCCTGGTGCTGCCCCTGAACGTCTTCGAGGAGCGCTACCGCCGTCTGCTGGCCGACCTGCTCGCCCTCCCCGAGGACGAGCCGCGCCGGTTCGGCGTGCTCGCCATCAAGGACGGCCGCGAGGTCGCGCCGGTCCGCGCCGACGACGGCCCGGCCGGCCCGCTCGACGGCCTCGGCACCGCCACCGGCGACCCGCTGGAGGCTCTGCACCACGTCGGCTGCGTGGCCGACGTCGCCTCCGCCCAGGAGCAGCCCGACGGCCGGTACGAGCTGCTGGTCACCGGTACCACCCGGTTCCGGCTCCGCTCGGTGGACACCGCGGGCCCGTACCTGACCGGTGAGATCGAGCCGATCGACGAGGAGCCCGGCGAGGGCGCGGGCGCGCTCGCCTCCGGCGTCGAACGGGCCTTCCGCGCCTACCAGAAGCGGTTGGCCGGCGCCCGGGAGGCCAGCACGGTCGGCCGCCAGGAGCTGCCGGACGACCCGCAGGTGCTCTCCTACCTGGTGGCCGCGGCCTCGGTGTTCGAGACCCCGGTGAAGCAGCAGCTGCTCGCCTGCCCCGACACCGCGCAGCGGCTGCGCACCGAGCTGGAGCTGCTGCGCCGCGAGACGGCCGTGCTCAGCTGGCTGCCCTCGCTCCCGGCGGTCGACCTCACCCGCCAGTCCTTCAGCCCGAACTGACCCGGCCGCGCGCCGAAGCCCCGTCCCGGAGACCTCCACCATGGCCAGGAAAGCGAAGAAGGGCGGCCAGGGCACGCCCGCCACGGTCGCCCTGGAGAGCGCCGCCGTCGCGTTCACCGTGCACGCCTACGAGCACGACCCGGCCGCCGCGTCCTACGGCGGCGAGGCCGCCGAGGCGCTCGGCGTCCCGGCCGACCGGGTGTTCAAGACCCTGGTCGCCGACGTCGACGGCGTCCTCACCGTGGGCGTCGTCCCGGTGGCCGGTCAGCTCGACCTCAAGGCGCTCGCCGCGGCGGTCGGCGGCAAGCGGGCCGCGATGGCCGACCCCGCCGCGGCCGAGCGCAGCAGTGGCTACGTCCTCGGGGGCATCTCCCCGCTCGGCCAGCGGCGCCCGCTGCGCACCGTGGTGGACGACAGCGCCCTCGCCCACGCCACGGTGTACGTCTCGGCCGGCCGCCGCGGCCTGGAGGTCGAACTCGCCCCCGCCGACCTGGTCGCGCTGACCGGCGCCCGCACCGCCCCCATCGGCCGCTGAGCCGCGCGGACCCGCCCGACCGGCCGGACCCGCCGGATCGGTCGGGTTGGCGGTGCGGACGCGAGACGCTTTTCCGGACCGCTGCGAACCCTTTGTCGAATTCACCATCGACCACGCATTTCCTGTTCGACCCAGGCGTCACACCCACCCCTCGTTGAAATACTCCCGTAATAGTCGTCCCGTGCGTACGAAGGGATTGTCCGGGCCCGCCAGGCCCGATTCCACGTATCGCACCGCCGACGCGGCGGCATCGAGCAGGGAAACGTTTCCCCACTGTGCGCCGGGCTCCCGCGGAGCGCACTTCCCCGCACCTCCACCGCCCCCTCGGGGACGGCCGCACCCGGACGGGGCTCCCGACCTGCACAGACCCGGTCGCCCTCCGGCGCGCCGGACGGCGGCGCCCGGCGCACCGCACCCGGCGGAGCACCGGGCGACGGCCGGGCCCCGGAGCCGTGCGGCTCGCGTCTTCGCGCCGGCTCGAAAGTCCGGGGTGCCGTACGCACCGGCGCATCGAGGTGACGGGTACGCTGAAATTCGCGCCATTGCCGGGGTACTTGTCGCACCTCAATACTTCGGATCGTCACATCGACCGCCGGTTTTCCAGCCGGCTGCCGAGGACCTCGCCCGTTACCAGCCGCCCCCTGATCCCGCCCCCGCGACCGCGGTGGTTCCCGGCCGGCCCGATGCCGAGGAGGACTCCGTTGGACAACCGGTACGAGGCCTACGCCTACGCCGACCCGCTGTTCTACGACTCGCCCCGCCGCTGGGGCGCACACGAGGAGTTCGAGGCCGTCACCCGGCCGCTGCCCGACGGCTGGGAGCGCGGCGACCTGGAGATGTGGTCCGTCGTCCGCCCGACCGGGGTCCGGCTGCCGGAGCAGGGCTGGAAGATCCACGTGTCGGCCCGCGTCGAGGACGCCGAGGAGGTGCTGGAACTGGTCCACGGCTACTGCCTGGACACCCGCGTCACCTTCAAGTTCCTGCGCGGCCTGCCCATCCTCCAGGTGCAGAACTCCAAGTACGCACCGCGCGGATCCAGCGGGAAGTTCTGCACCCTCTATCCGGTGGGCGACGACGAGCTGGAGCGATGTCTCGACGGCCTGGGCCACCTGCTGGCCGGGCGCCGGGCGCCGTACATCCTCAGCGACCTGCGGTGGGGCGACGGACCACTGTTCCTGCGCTACGGCGGGTTCTCGGAGCGGTACTGCCGCAACGAGGCCGGCGAGCGGGTCCTCGCCCTCGCCGGACCGGACGGGCGGCTCGTCCCCGACGTCCGGGGGGCCGGGTTCGCCGTCCCGCCCTGGGCGCCCGTCCCGGACTGCCTGGCCCCGGCCCTCGCCGCCCGCTCCGCCCAGCAGGACTCCGGGCTGCCCTACACCGTGGAACGCGTCCTGCACTTCTCCAACGCCGGCGGCGTCTACCTGGCGGGCGGAGGCCCCGACGGCACGCAGGTCGTCCTGAAGGAGGCGCGGCCGTTCGCCGGCCTGGACCAGCGCGGTGTCGACGCGGTCACCCGGCTGCACCACGAGCACGACGTGCTGGCCCGCCTGGCCGGCGTCCCCGGGGTGCCCGCCCTGCACGGGATGCTGACCGCCTGGGAACACCACTTCCTGGCCGAGGAGTTCGTGACCGGCCGGTCGCTCACCGAGTGGCTCACCGCCCGCTACCCGCTCATCCACCCGGACAGCGACGAGGCCGCGGTCGCGACGTACACCTCGGAGGCGCTGGACGTCGTCGGGCGGATCGAGGAGTCGCTGGCCGCGATCCACGCCCGCGGGATCGTCTTCGGCGACCTCCACCCGCGCAACCTGATCGTCCGGCCGACCGGCGAGGTCTGCTTCATCGACTTCGAACTCGCCAGCCCCGCCGACGCGTTCGTCCGCCCCGCGCTCGGCGCGGCCGGCTTCACGGCACCGGCCGGCTACACCGGGCCCGACATCGACCGGTACGCGCTGGCCGCCATCAGGCTCTGGCTCTTCCTCCCGCTGGCCCAGCTGCCGGCCCTCGACCCCGGCAAGGCCGACGAACTCGCCGACGCCATCGAACGGCGCTTCCCCGTACCGCCCGGCTACACCGACGACATCCGGCGGTTCCTCGGCCCCTCGGCCGAGGCCGGCCGCACCCCCCGGCCCGACGTCGGCCGGCGCCGCGCCGAGGCCTGCGCCCTCCTCACCGCGCCCGTCCCCGACTGGCCGCGGATCCGGGACTCGCTGGCCCGGGGCATCGCCGGGACGGCCACCCCGGACCGCCCCGACCGGCTCTTCCCCGGCGACGTCGCACAGTTCACCCACGGCGGACTCGGCCTCGCGCACGGCGCGGCGGGCGTCCTGTACGCCCTGCGCGCCACCGGCTCCAAGATCGACCCCGGGCACGTCCGGTGGCTCGTCCGGGCCGCCCGCACCCGTCCCCTCACGGCCGGGCTGTACCACGGCGGACACGGCGTGGCCTACGCGCTCGACCTGCTCGGGGAGCGGGAGGCCGCGCTCGGCCTGCTGCGACGCCTGCCCGACCCGGCGGCCGAGAGCCCCGGCCCGGGACTGGCCTCCGGCGGCCCCGGCATCGCGCTGGCCCTGCTGCACTTCGCCACCACCGGTGAACCCGGCCTGCTGGACCAGGCCGTCGGGCTGGCGCGCGCCTCGGCCGACGCCCTGGAGAAGGCCGGCCGCGGCGACTCCCGGCGGCGGGCCGGCCTGCTGGCCGGGGCCTCCGGCGCCGCCCTCGCGCTGATCAGGCTCCACGAGCACACGGGAGAGTGGAGTCTGCTCGACCAGGCCGAGTCCCTGCTGGAGCTCGACCTCGACCGGTGCACGGACGTCGCGGACGGCACGCTGCAGGTGGTCGACGGGCGACGCGTGCTCCCGTACGTCGAGACCGGCAGCACCGGGATCGGCCTGGTCCTGGACGCCCTGCTGGCCCACCGGCCCGACAGCCCCGTGGCCTCCGCCGTGCCCCGCATCCGGCGGGCCGCCGAGCCGGAGTTCGTGATCCAGCCGGGCCTGTTCAACGGCCGGGCCGGCCTGCTCGGCTACCTCGCGCTCACCGGGCGGGGCCCCGGCACGGCCGAACTCGACCGGCAGCGCCGCCTGCTCGCCCTGCACCAGGTCACCTACCGCGGCGAACTCGCCTTCCCCGGAGACCAGTTGCTCCGGCTTTCGACCGACCTCGCCACCGGCTCCGCCGGCGTGCTGCTCGCGCTCGGCACCGCACTGGCCGGCACCCCGTTCCTGCCCTGGACCGGCCACCCGCGCACCGCGGCCGCCTCCGCGGGCCGCTGACGGCCCGCCAGGTCCACCCCGGCGCCCAGGCGCCCCACCTGCTCCCGGCCTCCCGGCCGGGTGGTTCCACCCCTCACCACCGTTAGGAGAACAGTCATGGCGATCCTCGACCTCCAGACCATGGAGCTGCCCGAGACCGAGGCGGCCCCGATCGACGACACCCTCGCCAGCACCAGCTCGCTGAGCGTCCTCAACTGCGGCACCAGCACGGTCAGCACCCTGCTGTGCCTCTGATCCGCGGCACGGCCCGCTGAGGGCCGGGCGTGGCCGGGGACGGCCGCGCCGGGGTGCACGCCACGTACGGCCCCGGCGGCGGCACGGTCCGACCCATCACCAGAAAGGCTCCCCGTGGCCGACCAGCCGCCTCCCACCTCCCCCGGGGCCCCGGGCGCGATCCGGCTCCGCGACGAACTCGCCGCCGACCCGCTCCGGCTCGCCGCCGCGCTGGTGCTCGCGCTGGCCGCCACGGCCGCCGCGCTGGCCCTGCCGCTGCTCGTCCGCGAGATCGTCACCGACTTCGCCGCACACCGGCCGCTGACCCCCGACGTCCTGCTGATGTGCGCCGCCGCCGTCGGCGGCGCACTCGCCCAGGCGCTCTCCGGGTTCCTTCTCGCCCGGCTCGGCGAACAGCTGGCCTACCGCCTGCGGACCCGCATCATGGAGCACGCGCTGCACCTGCCGCTCACGGTGGTCCGGGCCCGGGGCACCGGGGAGCTCGCCGCCCGGATCACCTCCGACGCGCTGCTGCTGCGCCAGGTCGTCGAGGTCGCCGCCCAGCTGCCGCTGGCCGTGCTGACCGTCGCGGCGACCCTCGGGGTGATGGTCTGGATCGACTGGGTGCTCACGGTGGTCACCGTGCTCTCCCTCGCCGTACTGGCGGTGCTGGTCCTGCTGATCCTGCGCCGGATGAGAACCAACGTGGCGGGCCAGCAGGACGCCGTGGGGCGCATCGCCCAGCGGTTCACCGCCGACCTCGAAGCACTGACCACGGTCAAGGCCTGGCGGGCCGAGCCGTTCGCCGCCCGCGCGCTGGCGGCCGACGCCGAGCAGCTGCGCACCGTCTCCCTGGAGGGTGCCCGGCTCACCGCCCTGGTGCCGGCCGTGCTGGCCCTGGGCAACCAGTTCGCGATGATCGCCGTGATCCTGACCGGCGGCGCCAGGCTCGCGGCCGGCGACCTCGACGTGGCCGCCTTCGCCGCCTTCCTGCTCTACCTGCTGCAGACGATCCCCTCGGTCAGCACCCTCGCCACCGGCTCCGGCCGGCTCCAGGCGGGCCTGGCCGCCCGCGACCGCTGCAACGAGCTGCTGGAGCTGCCCGGGGAGGCCGGCCCGGAGGACGAACGGCCCGCTCCCACCCCGCTCCGGGACGCCCCCGCCGTGATCTTCCGGTCCGTCTCGTACACCCACGCGGGGGCGCGCCGCGCCGCGCTGCGGGACATCTCCTTCAGCACGGCCCGCACCGGCCTCACGGCCGTGGTGGGGCCCTCCGGCGCGGGGAAGAGCACCGCGCTCGCGCTGATCGACCGCTTCGTGCGGCCCTCCTCCGGTTCCATCTCGGTACTCGGCCACGACTCCCGGCACTGGCCCCTGGACGCCCTGCGCGCCCGGGTCGCCTACGTCGACCAGGCGTTCACCCTGCTGGAGGCCACCGCCCGGGAGAACCTCCAGCTCGGCCGGGCCGACCAGGCCGGCGAGGAGGAGCTCGCGGCGGCGCTGGACGCCGTCGGCCTCACCGAGGACATAGCGCGGCTGCCGCAGGGGCTGGACACGCCGCTCGGCCGCGAGACCGACCTGTCCGGCGGCCAGCGGCAGCGCATGGCACTGGCCCGCGCGCTGCTCTCCGACGCCGACATCGTCCTGCTGGACGAGCCCACCAGCCAGCTCGACGGCATCAACGAACAGCGGTTCCGCAGCGTGGTGGCCGGCCTGGCCGCCTCACGCGCCGTGATCGTGGTCGCCCACCGGCTGTCCACGGTCCAGCACGCCGAGCACGTCATCATGATGCGCGACGGCACCGTCGTCGACGCCGCGGACCACCGCACCCTGCTCCAACGCTGCCCGCCCTACCGCGAGCTGGTCGCCGCCCAGGCGACGGCACCGGGCTGAGGGCCCGCCGCCCGGCGCCGGGACCTCAGCCCTCCTGCCGCGGAGCCGCCCCGTCGTGGCGCGGAGCCGCCGCGTCGTGGCGCGGGGCCGCATCGTCCTGGCGCAGGACCGCCTCGTCCTGCGGCTGCGGCGCGCCGTAGGGCCCGGCCCAGTACGGCGGCGGGTCCTCCTCGCGCTTTCCGAACGCCGCCGAGAGCGCCAGCAGCACCACCATCGCCGCCATCGGCCAGGCCAGCAGCGCCCCGTACGCCCCGAGGTCGATGTCGGCGTTGAAGTGCCCGCCGTTGCCGACCCGCCGGGCCTCCGCGACCAGGTCGCTGCCGGGGCCGAGCCGGCGGCCCAGCGACCACGCGCCCAGCGAGGCCAGCAGGCCGCCGACGGCGAGGCCGACCGCGACCGCGATCCCGCCACCGCGGCGGCGGGTGACCAGGAAGGCCCCGAGCGCGGTCAGGATGCCCATGCCCAGCCCGATCAGCACGAAGACGCTGTCGGCGCCGGCCCGCTGCTCGCCCTCCGGGTCGGCGTAGAGGATCTTGTTGCCGTCGACCACCAGCGGCACCTTGGGCGCCAGCCAGACCCAGAGCCCGGCCATCACCACGCCCAGCACCAGGCAGACCAGCAGCGTGATCGCACCGACCTTCAGCTCCGGCCGCAGCCGCTCCAGCGCGGGCCGGCGCGGCGGCCCGGCGAGCACGCCGCCCGGCAGGGGCGGGACGCCCGCGGAGCCCGGCGCCGGCGGCGGCGCGTACGGGTCCGGGGCGGCGGCCGGGCCCTGGCCGGTGGTGTCCGCGTCGGTGCCCGCGGCCGCGCGCAGAGGATCCGGAGGTGTGTTCGGTACGGTCACGGGCCCATCGTTTCACGACGGCCGCCCGAACGGACCCGCCACCCGCACCGCGGACGCCGGCCCCGCGGCGCCCTACCGGGTGGTGGCCCGCCGGTACGCCCAGGTGGCGACGGCCAGCGACGCCACGCCCACCCCGGCGCAGACCGCGAGGTCACCCGCCACCGCCGCCCAGTCCGGGTCGGCCGCGAAGCTCCGGGCGAAGGCCTCGACGCCGTACGTGGAGGGCATCAGGTCACGCAGCCAGAGCACCGGCTGCGGCAGGTGGTCCACCGGGAGCACGCCCAGCAGCAGCGCCGCGGACATGCCGAGCTGCCCCAGCATGGTGGCGATCTCCTGCTTCGGCGCGAGCAGCCCGAAGGCCGCGCCGATCCCGGAGAGCGCCGCACCGGCCAGCGGCACCACGGCGAGCAGCACCCAGAGCTGCCCCAGCGGCAGCCCGAACATCACGGCCCCCACGGCGGCCGTCACCAGCGCGCCGGGCAGCGTGAACGAGGCGTACGCGGCGGCCGTGCCGAGCACCACGGAGGCGGCGGGGACGGGCAGCGTGGCGTAGTGGTCGAGGCCGCCGGTGGCCCGCAGCCGGCCGAAGTACTGGGCGAGCAGGTTGAGCGCGACGAAGGCGACCACCAGCACGCTGGAGCCGGCCACCACCGAGCGCGCGGCCGGGGTCTGCCCGGCGTCCACGACGCCGCGCATCATCACCAGGATGCCGAGCGACTGGAAGGTGGCCACGAACAGCAGCGGGATGCGGGCCACCTTGGCCCGGGCCAGCTGCGCCCGGTAGACGGCGGCCAGCGCGGGCAGCAGCCGGGCGGCGGGGGCCAGCGGGGCGGGCCCGGCGTCCTCGGCCGGAACGGTCTGCGGCGGCGCGGAGAGCAGCGTCACTTGGCCAGTCCTCCATGGCGGCCGCCCAGCTTGAGGTAGGCGTCCTCAAGGCTCGGGGTGGCCAGGGTGAAGTCGTCCAGGGCGGCGAAGGCCGGGCCGGTGGTGACGGCGGCGACCAGTTCGCGGGCCTGCTCGGGGGTGGTGCGCACGGTCCAGCGGCGGCCCGTGCGCTCGGCCCGTTCGGCCAGGGCCGCGACGGCGGGCACCGCCAGCGGCGCCTCGTCCCGCCAGACCAGGTCGAGCCGGACGTCGCCGTCGACCAGCGCCTTGAGCCCGCCGGGCGTGTCGCAGGCGATCACCCGGCCCTCGTCGATCACCGCGACGCGGTCCAGCACGGTCTCCGCCTCGATCACGTTGTGGGTGACCAGCAGCACGGTGGTCCGCCGCTCGGCCCGGCGCCGCTCGACGGCGCTCCAGACGGCGCGCCGGGCGACCGGGTCCATGCCGGTGGTCGGCTCGTCCAGGACGAGCAGCGGCCGGTCCCCGACCAGGGTGGCGGCGAAGCAGGCGAGCCGGCGCTGGCCGCCGGAGAGCTTGGCGAGCGGCCGGTGGGCGAGCGGCTCCAGGGCCAGCTCGGTGAGCACCTCGTCGGCGGCGGCCCGGGCCTGTGCCCGGCCGAGGCCGCGCAGCCGGCCGGTGGTCTCGGCGGCGAGCGCGACGGTCAGCTCGTCCAGCGCGGTCGACTCCTGGCCGAGGTAGCCGAGCAGCCGGGCGGCCCGCTCGGGGTGGCGGACGACGTCGTGGCCGAGGATCTCGACGGAGCCGGAGTCGGGGCGCAGCAGTCCGGTGAGCTGGCGGACCAGGGTGGACTTGCCGGCGCCGTTGGGTCCGAGCAGCCCGAAGATCTCGCCCTGCCGGACGGTCAGCGTGATGCCGTCGTTCGCCCGGATCGGGGCGATGGGGCCGCCGCGCCCGGAGCGGTACGTCTTGACCAGGTCGCGTACGGCACAGCACGGCGAGGTCTCCTGGGGCGCCCGCCCGGCCGTCTCGTCCACGAGCGAAGACTTTACGCCGTGGAGCCCGCGAACCGGACAAGGGGGCCCGATCCCCCGCAACCGGTACGGCCCGCGTCGCCCGCCAGGGCCTGGCCCTCGGCCGGGCGCTAGTCCTCCACCACCAGGTCCCCGCCGGGGACCCGTCCGGCCAGCTCCTTCCAGAAGCCGGCCCGGATCGCGTACCGGTCGTGCTCGTCGATCTGGTCGTCCTTGTGCGCGAGCAGGCCGAACCGGGCGGCGTAGCGGAGCAGTTCGCCGTCGACCCGGTGCGGGATGCGCGGGTAGTCGGGCCAGAGCGCGGTGAGCCGTTCGACGTCGCCGAGCCGCTCGGTCCAGCGGCGGGCGAAGACCTGGCCGACCTCGTGGGCGTCGCCGCCGATGGTGGTGATGTCCTCCTCCCGGTCGGCCCAGCGCTGTTCGGCGGTGGTGAGCTGAGCCAGGGTGGGCAGGCTGTCGCCGGCGGTGACGGCCTGCTCGGCGGCCGGCCGCTCGACCCAGCCCCGGTCGGAGGACCAGCGCAGTACCGGGCCGCTCGGGTGGTGGGCGGCGGCGGGCTGCGGGGCGGTGGCCCGCCCGGCGATGTCCTTGGGGGTGGGGACGACCTTGAGTGCGGTGGCGGCCGCCGCCTGGCGGCCGTTGGTCCCCGGCCCGGCGGCGGGCAGCGGACCGGCCGCGGACACCGGGCCGGCCGCCGGGACGACGCTGTGCGGGGCTGCGGGCGGGGCGGCGAGGATCTTGGCGATCTCGTGGCGCGGCCCGGGCGCGGGGAAGACCATGGAGGTCTCGCGCAGGCTGAACGAGCCCTCGATCCACTCCCGGTCCAGGACCCGCCGCTCGTCGGCCTCGCCGACCAGGTCCTCGGACTGGTTGAAGTCGCCGTCGGCGGCCTGGAGCGCCCAGAGGTGGACGACCACGCCGTGCTCCTTGGCGGACATCATGCCGGGCAGCAGGTCGCCGTCGCCGGTGATCAGCACGACGTCGGCGCAGGCGCGGTTGCGGGCGAGTTCGGAGAGCTCGGCGTGCATCGCGGCGTCCACGCCCTTCTGCACCCAGCGGCCCTCGGCCCGGGTGAGGGCGCCGAGCCGGACGGTCACCCGCGGCAGGACCCGCAGGCGGCGGTGCTCGGGCATCGGGCGGCGGTCGGGCGCCGCGTCGAACCAGTAGATCCGCAGCAGCGGCAGGCCGGTCTCGGCCTCGGCGCGCTCACGCAGGGCGGTGATCAGCGCGGTGTGGTCGACGGTGACCTTGGAGCGGGACGGATCCCCGGCGAGCAGGCTGGCGGCGGCGCCCAGCAGGTATCCGGCGTCCACCAGGACGACGCAGCGGTCCATCGCGCACCTCTTTTCGCTCGCCCTCGGGGTCAGGCGCCGCCACGGCCGGCGGTACCGGATGGGCGCGGTCCGCCCGGCGTTCGGGCCCGCGTGGGGTGAGGGGGAGCCCGTGGCCGCCCGATCGTTGGGTCACCTTTACCCCTGGTTCGCGCGCCGAACCTCGGCGTGTGTCGCGGTCCGGCAACGGGCGGCCGGGGCGCGGCGCCCCGTGAACGCACGGCGGGACCCCGTCCGCGGACGGGGTCCCGCCAGGGTGCGGCCGGGTGCGGCCGGGGTGTCAGCCCTTCAGCTCCGCGGCGACCAGCTCGGCCAGCTGGACGGCGTTGAGCGCGGCGCCCTTGCGCAGGTTGTCGTTGGAGACGAACAGCGACAGGCCGTTCTCGACCGTCTCGTCCGCCCGGATGCGGCCGACGTAGCTCGGGTCCCGGCCGGCGGCCTGGAGCGGGGTGGGGATGTCGCTCAGCTCGACGCCGGGGGCGCCGGAGAGCAGCTCGACCGCGCGCTCGGGGCTGATCGGGCGCTCGAAGCGGGCGTTGATCTGGAGCGAGTGGCCGGAGAAGACCGGGACGCGCACGCAGGTGCCGGCCACCTTCAGCCCGGGGATGCCGAGGATCTTGCGGCTCTCGTGGCGGAGCTTCTGCTCCTCGTCGGTCTCGTTGGAGCCGTCCTCGACGATGGAGCCGGCCAGCGGCAGCACGTTGAAGGCGATCGGGCGCTTGTAGACCTTGGGCTCGGGGAACTCCACCGCGGAGCCGTCGTGGGCGAGCGCGGAGGCGCCGTCCACGACCTTGGCGGCCTGGTCCTGGAGCTCGGCCACGCCGGCGACGCCGCTGCCGGAGACGGCCTGGTAGGTGGAGACGACCAGCGCGGCGAGGCCGGCCTCGTCGTGCAGCGGGCGCAGCACCGGCATGGCGGCCATGGTGGTGCAGTTCGGGTTGGCGATGATGCCCTTGGGACGGTCGGCGATCGCCTGCGGGTTGACCTCGGAGACGACCAGCGGGACCTCGGGGTCGCGGCGCCAGGCGGAGGAGTTGTCGATCACGACGGCGCCGGCCGCGGCGGCCTTCGGGGCGAGGGCCTTGGAGGTGGCGCCGCCGGCCGAGAAGATCACGATGTCCAGGCCGGAGTAGTCGGCCGTGGCGGCGTCCTCGACGGTGATCTCGGTGCCCTGCCAGGGCAGCGTGCGCCCGGCCGAACGGGCGGAGGCGAACAGCCGCAGCTGCTCGACCGGGCCCACCCCGCCGGGGAGGTCTGCGCGCTCCGCCAGGATCTCGCGGACCACGCCGCCGACCTGACCGGTGGCCCCCACAATGCCGATCTTCATTCCGACTACTCCTCTTGATGTTGCTGGTCACAGCCGCACTCCGCCCATCATGCCTTGTCACGCGGGAGGGGCGGCCTGGTATTCCACGGTGTGAGAGGCCGTGCCTCGTCTACCGGTCGAGACCACTCGCCAGTTCCAGTGCCGCGGCCACCTCCGCCGGGCCGGCCGGCAGCAGCGGCAGCCGGACGTCCGGGGTGGGGATCCGGCCCTGGGCGTGCAGCACGCCCTTGACGACGGCGGGGTTCGGCGCGGCGAAGGCGGCGGCCGCCAGGGCGGCGAGCCGGTGGCCCAGCGCGCGGGCCCGCCCGGCGTCCCCGGCCTCCCAGGCGTCGGCCAGCTCGACGAACCGCGCGGTGGCCAGGTGGGCGGAGGCCAGGATGCCGCCGGCGGCGCCCAGCGCCAGCATCGGCGCGAGGAAGACGTCCTCGCCGGTCAGGACGGCGAAGCCCGCGGGCCGGGCGGCGAGCAGCTCCACCGCGTCCTGGTCCAGCCCGCCGGTCGCGTACTTGACGCCCGCCACGCCGGGGACGGCGGCCAGCTCCAGCATCGCGGCGGCGGAGAGCGGCTGCCCGGTGCGGTACGGGATGTGGTAGACGATCAGCGGCACCGGGCTCGCCTCGGCCAGCGCCCGGAAGTGCGCGACCGTACCGGCCTCGCCCGCCCGCACGAAGGAGGGCACGGTGACCAGTGCGGCCGCCACCCCCGGTACCCGTTCGCGCAGCCCGGCGAGCTCCTCGGCGGCGGCCCGGGTGCCCGGCCCGCCCGCGCCGACCACCAGCCGCCCGCCGCGCTCGGCGCAGACGGCCGCGCAGACCTCGGTCACCGCACGCCGCTCGTCCGCGCTCAGCGTGGCCGGCTCGCCGGTGGTGCCGAGCGCCACCAGTCCGGCCGCGCCGTCGTCCAGCAGCGAGGCGGCCAGCTTCTCCAGCGCGTCCAGGGCCACCGAGCCGTCAGCGGCGAAGGGAGTGACCAGCGGGACGTAGATGCCCTTGAGAGTGGTGTGTTCCATGGCTCCGATCCTGCGGGCGCCGATCCCGCAGGTCCAGTTCACATTTCCGAGGCTTCTCGTAAGCTGGGCCGATGCTCGACGTCCGACGCCTGCGCCTGCTGCGCGAACTCGCCCACCTCGGCACCATCGCCGCCGTCGCCGAGGCGCTCTCGTTCAGCCCTTCGGCGGTATCCCAGCAGCTGTCCGTCCTGGAGAAGGAGGCCGGCGTCCCGCTGCTGGAGCGCACCGGCCGGCGGGTCGCGCTGACGCCGGCCGGGCTGGGCCTGGTCCGCCACGCCGAGGCCGTGCTGGAGCGCCTGGAGCAGGCGGACGCCGAACTCGCCCATGCGCGGCAGGGGTTGGCCGGGCCGCTGCGGATCGGCACCTACCCCTCGGCGGCCCGGGCGATCCTCCCCGCCCTCCTCGCCGAACTGGCCGGCTGGCACCCCGGCCTGGAGCCGATGGTGACGGAGGTGGACCCGGCCGCCGTCGCCGCGGCGCTGCGCGCGGGCGAGCTCGACGTGGCGCTGGTGCACGAGTACGACCTGGTGCCGGCCGACCCGGAGCCCGGCCTGGCGGTGACCCGCCCGGTCTTCACCGAGCCGATGTACCTGGCGGCGCTCGGCGCGGGCACGATCGCCGCGCAGCGCTCGGCGCCGTGGATCATGGCGCCGCCGGGCACGCTCTGCCACAGCATGGCCGTCCGGGCCTGCGAGAGCGCCGGGTTCGCACCGCGCATCCGGCACCAGATCGACGACTTCGCCACCGTGCTCGCCCTGGTCGCGGCCGGCCAGGGCGTGGCGCTGGTCCCCCACCTGGGCACCGCGCAGCCACCGCCCGGCGTCGTCCTCACCCGCCTGCCGATGTACCGCCGCACCCGGGCCGCCTTCCGCGCGGGCGCGGGCTCCCACCCGGCGATCTCGGCGTTCGTCTCGGCCCTCCATACCGCGGTGCCGCCGGGCCTCGGCGGCGGGTCGTAGCCGTCGGGGCCCGGCGTAGCCGTCGACGACCCGCCGCCGCGGGCGGTCTCAGCCCGCCAGGCAGCTCGGCCCGAGCAGCTGCTTGAGGTCCCCGAACAGCGCCGGGTCGGACTTCACCCGGTGCCGGTCCAGCCGCAGCACGGTGGTGCTGTCACCGCGCCGGAGGTGGACGTGCACCTCGGTGGTCCCCTTGTGGTGGGCCAGCACCTCACCGAGCCGGGTCACCACCGCCGGGTTGAGCCGGCTCTCGGCGATGGTGAGGGTGATCGGCAGCTGGGCGGCGACGTTGGTCAGGTCCGGGATGGCCAGCTCCATGCCCATCAGCCGCGGCACGTCCTCCCGCTTGTCCAGCTTGCCGCGGACGAACACCACGGAGTCCTCGACGAGTTGGGAGGAGACGAGCTGGTAGCTGGCCGGGAAGAACATGCAGTCGATCGAGCCGGCCAGGTCCTCGACGGTGGCGATCGCCCAGGCGTTGCCCTGCTTGGTCATCTTCCGCTGGAGGCCCGAGATGATGCCGCCGATGGTGACGATCGAGCCGTCCGGCCGCTCCGCGAGGTCGGCCACCGCGCAGTCCGCCTTGTCGGCGAGGAGGTGCTCGATGCCGTGCAGCGGGTGCGAGGAGACGTAGAGGCCGAGCATCTCCCGTTCCTGGGTGAGCAGGAAGGACTTGTCCCACTCCTCCTCGGAGAAGACGACGTCCAGCCCGAAGCTCGGCTCGTCGCTGACCGCGTCGCCACCGAAGAGGTCGAACTGGCCTTCGGCCTCCTTGCGCTTGACCCCGACGACGTTGTCGATCATCGGCTCGAACTGCGCGGTGAGGCCCTTGCGGGTGTGCCCGAGCGAGTCGAACGCGCCCGCCTTGATGAGGGATTCGACGGTCCGCTTGTTGCAGACCACCGACTCCACCTTCTCCAGGAAGTCCGGGAAGGAGCCGAACCTCCCCTTGGACTTCCGGGTGCGGATCATCGACTCCACCACCGGCCCGCCGACGTTGCGGATGGCGGTGAGGCCGAACCGCACCAGCTCGTCGCCGTGCGGGGTGAAGTCGGAGTCCGACTCGTTGACGTCCGGCGGCAGCACCTGGATGCCCATCTTGCGGCACTCGTTGAGGTAGACCGCCGACTTGTCCTTGTCGTCCTTCACGGAGGTGAGCAGACCGGACATGTACTCGGCCGGGTAGTTGGCCTTGAGGTAGGCCGTCCAGTACGAGACCAGCCCGTACCCGGCGGTGTGCGCCTTGTTGAACGCGTAGCCGGAGAAGGGGACGAGCACGTCCCACACCGCCTGGATCGCCGCGTCCGAGTAGCCGTGCTCCCGGCAGCCCTTCTGGAACGGGACGAACTCGGCCTCCAGGATCTCCTTCTTCTTCTTGCCCATGGCCCGGCGCAGCAGGTCGGCCTGGCCGAGCGAGTAGCCGGCCAGGATCTGCGCGGCCTTCTGCACCTGCTCCTGGTAGACGATCAGGCCGTAGGTCGGCTTGAGGATCTCCTCCAGGGGCTTCTCCAGCTCCGGGTGGATCGGGGTGATCTCCTGCTGGCCGTTCTTGCGCAGCGCGTAGTTGGTGTGCGAGTTGACGCCCATCGGGCCCGGCCGGTACAGCGCGAGGACGGCGGAGATGTCCTCGAAGTTGTCGGGCTTCATCAGGCGCAGCAGCGAGCGCATCGGCCCGCCGTCGAGCTGGAAGACGCCGAGCGTGTCGCCGCGGGCGAGCAGTTCGTAGGTGGGCTTGTCGTCGAGGGGCAGATCAAGGAGGTTGATCTTGACGCCCTTGTTCCGCTCGATCGCCTTGACGGCGTCGTCCATGATCGTCAGGTTGCGCAGGCCGAGGAAGTCCATCTTGAGAAGGCCGAGGCCCTCGCAGGTGGGGTAGTCGAACTGCGTGATGGTGACGCCGTCGGTGTGCCGGGTCCACACCGGGATGTGGTCGGTCAGCGGCTCGGCGGACATGATGACGCCGGCCGCGTGCACGCCGGGCTGGCGGATCAGGCCCTCGATGCCGCGGGCGGTGTCGATCACCTTGCGGACGTCCGGGTCGTTCTCGTAGAGCCCGCGGATCTCGCCGGCCTCGCCGTAGCGCGGGTGCGAGGAGTCGGTGATGCCGGAGAGCGGGATGCCCTTGCCCATGACGTCCGGCGGCATCGCCTTGGTGATCCGGTCGCCCATCGCGTACGGGTAGCCGAGGACGCGGGAGGAGTCCTTGATGGCGGCCTTCGCCTTGATGGTGCCGTACGTGACGATCATGGCGACCTTGTCGGAGCCCCACTTCTCCGTCACGTACCGGATCACGTCACCGCGCCGGCGCTCGTCGAAGTCGATGTCGACGTCGGGCATGGAGATGCGCTCGGGGTTGAGGAAGCGCTCGAAGATCAGGCCGTGCGGGATGGGGTCGAGGTCGGTGATGCCCATCGCGTACGCGACCAGCGAGCCGGCCGCCGAACCACGTCCGGGGCCCACCGCGATGCCCTGGCTCTTCGCCCACATGATGAAGTCGGCGACCACGAGGAAGTACGCCGGGAACCCCATCTGGATGATGGTGTCCATCTCGTACTCGGCGAGCTTCCTGTGCTCGTCGTCGTACCCGTTCGGGAAGCGCCAGTCCATGCCCTTCCACACCTGGGCCCTGAAGAAGTCCGCCTCGGACTCGTAGCCCTCCGGGATCGGGAAGCGCGGCATCAGGTTCTTGAACTCGAACATGCCGGTGGTGTCGACCCGCTGCGCCACCAGCAGTTGGCTGTTACGGCAGCCCTCCTGCCAGGCGTCCGAGGAGTCCAGCGCGTACATCTCGGCGGCCGACTTGATGTAGTAGCCGGTGCCGTCGAAGCGGAAGCGGTCCGGGTCGGAGAGGTTCTTGCCGGTCTGCACGCAGAGCAGCAGGTCGTGGGCGCCGGCGTCGGACTCGGTGGTGTAGTGCGAGTCGTTGGTGACCACCGGCGGGATGTCCAGCTTCCGGCCGATCTCGATCAGCCCGTCGCGGACCCGCTTCTCGATGTCGAGGCCGTGGTCCATCAGCTCCAGGAAGTAGTTCTCCTTGCCGAAGATCTCCTGGTAGTCGGCGGCGGACCGCAGCGCCTCGTCGAACTGGCCGAGCCGGAGCCGGGTCTGCACCTCGCCGGAGGGGCAGCCGGTGGTGGCCATCAGGCCGGCCGCGTGCTCGGAGATGATCTCCTTGTCCATCCGGGGCCACTTCACCAGCCAGCCCTCGGCGTAGGAGCGCGAGGTCAGCTTGAAGAGGTTGTGCAGGCCCTCCTTGTTCCGGGCCCAGATGGTCTTGTGGGTGTAGGCGCCGGACGCGGAGACGTCGTCCTTCTTCTGGTGCGGCTGGCCCCAGAGGATGCGCTTGGTGTTGGAGCGGGACTCCGGCGCGACGTACGCCTCGATGCCGATCACCGGGGTGATGCCCGCGGCGGTGGCCTGCTTGTGGAACTCGGCGGCGCCGTACATGTTGCCGTGGTCGGTCATCGCGACATGGGTCTGGCCCAGCCGTTCGACCTCCTTGAACAACTGCTTCAGCCGGGCGGCACCGTCCAGCATCGAGTACTCGGTGTGGACGTGCAGGTGCGCGTACGGCTGGTCGCTCAAGGCGGGGCCTCCGGAGGCTCGTGCTGTCTGGCTGGCCGGCGAACGCGCAGGTCACGAAGGGCCCTGGAAACATATGAGGTCCGAGCCGCCTCACCAGGGGCCCGGACCCGCTCTCACACGTTCACGGTCCTACTCTAGCCTTCGCCCAAGCCCGGATCGCTTCGAGCCAGGCCCTCCACCCGCTCCAAGAGGACGCCCTTCATGCCCCTCCCGCAGCCCACCGCCACCGACCGCGCCGAGACCATACTCGGCGTCTTCGACACGGCCTTCGGCGACCTGCTCGCCAAGGATCCGGCGGCCTTCCGGGTCAAGTTCCGGAAGATGGCCGCCTCCGCCTTCGCCTTCTACCGGGGCACCGCCGGGCTCTACTACGCGGACCTCACCTCCTCGCCCTTCGACGCCTACGGGACGCCGTTCCTGGACGAGCGCACCAGCCGGGTCTGGATCCACGGCGACCTGCACGCGGAGAACTTCGGCACCTACCTGAACTCCGAGGGCCGCCTGGTCTTCAACGTCAACGACTTCGACGAGGCCTACGTCGGCGCCTTCACCTGGGACGTCCAGCGCCTGGCCGCCTCGCTCGCCCTGATCGGCTACGCCAAGGCGCTCTCCGACGGGACGATCACCCAGCTGGTCACCGCCTTCGCCGACGCGTACCGGTCGCGCATCGCCGCCCACGTCACCTCCGGCGACGCCGATCCGTACACCCTTGACACCGCCACCGGCCCGGTCCTGGAGACCCTGCGCGAGGCCCGCCTCCAGACTCGGGTCGCGCTCCTCGACGGCGACACCGTCGTCGAGGGCTACGACCGCCGCTTCCGCCTCGGCGGCGGCGCGATCGAGCTCGACGAGCCCACCAAGGCCGAGGTGCTGGCCGCCTTCGACGCCTACCTGGCCACCCTGCCGCCGGCCTCCCGGACCCGCCCGGAGTCGCTCAAGGTCAAGGACGTGGTCGGCCGCCGGGGCATCGGCATCGGCTCGGCGGGTCTGCCCTCGTACAACCTGCTGCTGGAGGGCCACACCGACGCCCTCGAGAACGACGTGATCATCTACATGAAGCAGGGCCAGACCCCTGCCGTGTCGCGTCACGTCACCGACCCGGCGATCGCCGGCTACTTCGAGCACGAGGGCCACCGCACGGTCATCTCCCAGCGCGCCCTCCAGGCGCACAGCGACCCGTGGCTCGGGTACACCACCCTGCACGGCCGCGGCCAGCTGGTCGCCGAGGTCTCCCCGTACGCCACCGACCTCGACTGGACGGACCTCAACGAGCTGTCCGACCTGCTCGCCGTCACCGAGTACCTCGGCCGGGCCACCGCCACCATGCACGCGGCGGCCGACGAGTCCTCCAGCGGCCACACCCTGGTGCCGTTCTCCACCGAGCACGCCATCCACGAGGCGATCGCGCGCGACGAGGCCGGGTTCACCCGGATGCTGGTCGACTTCGCGCACGCGTACGGGGCCCGGGCCCGCGCCGACCACCAGCTGTTCGTGGACCTCTACCGCAACGGCCGGATCCCCGGCCTGTAGGGCCCACCGGCCTGACGGGTCCCGGCCTGTAGGGCTCGCCCGACGGGCTCAGGCCCGACGGGCTCAGGGGGTCAGGGCCGCCAGCCGCTCCCCGGCGGCGGCCCTGACCCCGGCCTCCTCCATCGGGTCGTCCCGCAGGTAGGCCAGCCGCTCCCGCACCTCGGGCCGGTCCGGAGCGTGCGCCACCCCGAGCAGCCGGGCGTCCTCCTCGCAGTCCCAGAGGCACTCCACGTGGACCGACTCCAGCCCCGCCGGGCCGATCTCCGCCAACGCCTCCAGGTAGGCCGCCCGCTCGTAGGAGTGCGGCGTCCACAGCCAGAACCGCCGCAGCAGCGACACCGCCTCCGCCGCCCCGGGCCCGAACCGGGCCAGCCCGCGCGCCGTGTACATCGGCCCGGCCCAGGTGCGCGCCACCCAGTCCCGCTCCAGAGCGGCCACCAGCATGGGAACGTCCTCGGCCTCCCCGTGCTCGGCCAGCACCTGGCACCCGAGCGCGACCAGCCACGGCTTCCCGGTGCCCGCCCACTCCCGGGCGGCGGGCACGGCCGGCGCCCCGAGCCCGCGAACCACGGCGGGCAGCCGCGGCAGTGCGAGCGCACCGTCCGCCGCCCCCAGCGACGGCACCAGCGGGACGAGGCCCGGCTCCGGCGCCCGGGCGGCCAGTGCGCCGAGCGCGGTCACCTTGCGGTTCTCCGGCGCGGCCGGATCGGCGAGCAGCTCCAGCAGTCGCGCGCTCGCCACCTCCGGCATCGGGTCCCGCAAGCCCACCGCGCGCCCGGGCCGCGGCGCGGCGGAGCCCCAGCGGTCCCACGGTTCACCCCACCGGTCCTCCGGGTGCCCCTTCAGCCGCTCCCGCGCCGGGCCCGCGAGGTCGTCCCACCACTCCACCGGCCAGGCCCCGGCCACGGACTCCAGCACGGCCGCCCAGTGCTCGCCCTCCCGGACGTGGGCCCGCAGGGCCTCCCGGGCCTCCACCGAGCCGTCGAGGGCCAGCAGCTCCAGCACCCGGGCGGCCCGCTCGCAGGCGTCCTCGCCGTGGGCCAGCAGCTCGATCACGGGCCCGAGCGGCAGCTCCAGGTCCCGCAGCAGCCTGGCCAGGTACAGGTGCCGGTCGTCCGTCTGCCGGTCCCACCGCCAGTCCCACCGCAGGCACCCGTACACCAGCCCGGCGGCCGCCGCCGGGTCCTCCGCCGCCATCCGCGCGCCCAGCCCCCGCCCCCGCTGCAACAGCCCGGGCAGGGTGTGCGCCGGCGCGTGCTCGTATCTCCGCTCTGCCACGGCTCCATCGTCCCCCAGCCCCCGGCACGCACGGGCCCCGGGGGCCGGGGACAGGTCCGGGGGCGGCGTCCGGTGCCGCGCCGGGCCGGCCTGCGTAAGCGCCGCCGGTCAGCGCGCGGGGCCGGTGCCCTCCGGCAGGCGCGCCACCACGAGGGCGACGGCCTCCTCCGCGGTGTCGAAGCACGCGACGGGCTCCCCGTCGTGCCACACGGCGTACCGGCCCTCGTGGTTCGGGTCGACCGTGCCCCCGACCTTCGCCTTCCACGGCGTCTCGACGCCGGTGGAGAACCAGAGGTTGAAGTGGCTGTTGACCGGCATCAGCCGCCGGAGCACCGGCTGGGCGTACGCGGCCGCCAGCAACGCGTGGGGGCGGGGGTGCCGGTCGTAGGGCGGCAGGTGGACGCGGTCCAGCTTGATCATCCACATCAGCTCGACCGGGTCGAGCGGCGCCCGCTCCTGGGCGAGGGCCCACTCCCGGAACCGCACGAACGGCGCGGCCGCCGCGGTCGCCTCCAGGCCCGCGCCCCCCATCCACGCCGCCGTCGCGCCGACCACCTCGGCCACGTCCCCGGTCAGCCCGCCGGCCAGCGGGGCGCCGTGGCCGTTGAAACGCGCCTGGTAGGGGTGGCCCGACCGTGGCGGGTACACGACCACCCGCCGACCGGTCTCGTCGTCCTTGAACTCGACGATCCGCTCCCACGCCCCCGCCGGCTCCGGCAGCCCGACCCCGAGCTCCTCCGCCGTGCGCCTCAGCAACGCCGCCAGCGGCACCGCGTCCTCGTCCTCGTCCTCGTCCCCACCAAGCCCCACCGAAGAGTTCGCCATGCCCCCAGTCTGCCCAGCCCCCGCGGCGACCGTCCCGGAACCCGAGGATCCGCGCGGGACGCCGCCCGGCGGCGCCCCCGGCTGTCGGGCCACCGCGGCCCTCAGCCCTCCTGCTCGTCCAGCTCGGCCAGGAAGTCCAGCGCCACCGCCCAGGTCTGCTCCGCCGCCTCGGCGTCGTAGTCGGGCAGCTCCGGGTCGGTGTAGACGTGCCCGGCGCCCCGGTAGCGGTGGATCTCGATGTCGGCGCCGGCCCGCCGCATCCCCAGGTACCAGGCGTTCAGCCAGTCCTCGGGCTCGAACGGGTCCGGCTCGGCGATGTGCAGCTGGACGGGGATGGAGGTGGCCGCGTCCTCGCGGATGTCGGAGGTGCCGTGCAGGAGCAGCAGGCCGAGCGCCTTCTCGTCGGCCAGGGCGAGGTTCTGCGCGAGCGAGCCGCCGAGCGAGAAGCCCGCGTAGACGAGCGCGTCGCCCGAGCCGAGCAGCGGGGCGGCCGCACCCACGGCCCGGCGCAGCAGTTCGTCGCTGCCGAGCTCCTCCTTGTACGCCATGCCCTCCTCGACGTCGTCGAAGGTGCGGCCCTCGAACAGGTCGGGGGTGTGCACGGTGTGCCCGGCGGCGCGCAGCCGGTCGGCGGCGGCGTGGACGGCGGGGCGCAGGCCGTACACGGAGTGCAGAAGCAGGATCTGGGCCACGGGGAACTTCCTTGCGACAGAGGGCGGATCGTTCACCATCATCGCGCATGGCCGCGGGGTGGCCGCGTGCGGCCGAGCCGGTGGCGGGACGTCACGTCGCGGTGAATCGGCGACAAACAGTCAGTTCAACGTATGGAACGGACCATTACCGACCGGTAGCCTGTCGGCCGTGACTGACCTTGTCGATGACATGACCGCCGCCCGCCCGCGCCGCCGCCAGGTGCTGAAGGCCACCGCCATCGTGGCCGGTGCCGCCGCCGTGCCGCTGGCCCTCGGCACCGCGGCCGAGGCCGCGACCGCCCCGCAGTTCCTCCACGGCGTCGCCTCCGGCGACCCCCTCCCCGACGGCATCCTGCTCTGGACCCGGGTCACCCCGACCCCCGAGGCCGTCCCCGGCTCCGCCACCGGCCCCGACACCGAGGTGCGTTGGGAGCTGGCCACCGACAAGGCCTTCACCCGGATCGCGGCCAGCGGCACGGTGACCGCCACCGCAGCCTCCGACCACACCGTCAAGGCCGACGTCCGCGGCCTGACCGCGGACACCACCTTCTGGTACCGCTTCACCGCCGGCGCCACCGTCTCCCCCGTCGGCCGCACCCACACCACCCCGGCCACCGACGCCGCCCTCGACCGCCTCCGCTTCGGCGTGGCCTCCTGCGCCAACTGGGAGGCCGGCTACTTCTCCGCCTACCGCCACCTCGCGGCCCGCGGCGACCTCGACGCCTTCCTCTTCCTCGGCGACTACATCTACGAGTACAAGAGCGGCGAGTTCTGCGCCCGCGGCACCGTGGTGCGCCCGCACGCCCCGGCGCACGAGATCCTCAACCTGGCCGACTACCGTACCCGGCACGGCCGTTACAAGACCGACGAGGACCTCCAGACGCTGCACGCGCAGATCCCGACGATCGCGATCTGGGACGACCACGAGTTCGCCAACGACGCCTGGTCCGGCGGCGCCGAGAACCACACCCCGGGCACCGAGGGCGACTGGGCCGACCGCATGGCCGCCGCCAAGCAGGCCTACTTCGAGTGGATGCCGGTCCGCCCGTCCGTCGCCGGCACCACCTACCGCCGCCTGCGCTACGGCAAGCTGGCCGACCTGCACCTGATGGACCAGCGCTCGTTCCGCTCCCAGCAGGTCAAGGTCGGCAACGGCGACGTCGACTCGGCCGACCGCACCATCACCGGCCGGGCCCAGATGGACTGGCTGAAGGCCGGTCTCAGCGCCTCCGACACCACATGGCGGCTGATCGGCAACGAGGTGATGATCTCGCCGGTCGCCTTCTTCTCGCTGCCCGACTACATCCTGCGGCCGCTGGCCAAGCTGCTCGGCCTGCCCGGCGAGGGCCTGGCCGTCAACACCGACCAGTGGGACGGCTACACCCACGACCGCCGCGAGCTGCTCGGCCACCTCACGTCGAACGGCATCACCAACACCGTCTTCCTCACCGGCGACATCCACTCCGCCTGGGCCGCGGACGTCCCGAACGAGGCCGCCACGTACCCGCTCTCCGGCAGCGCCGCCACCGAGTTCGTGGTCACCTCGGTCACCTCGGACAACATCGACGACATCCTCAAGGTGGCTCCGCAGACCGTCTCGCTGGCCGCCGCCGCCGCGATCAAGGCGGGCAACCGCCACATCAAGTGGGTCGACCTGGACTCGCACGGCTACGGCGTCCTGGACATCACCCCGGGCCAGACGCAGATGGACTACTACGTGCTCTCGGACCGGACCCGCAAGGACGCCACCTCCTCGTGGACGCGCTCCTACCGCACCAAGTCCGGCACCCAGCAGATCGAGCGGGTCTACTCCCCCGTCAAGTGAGCCGCCGGCCCTGAGGGGTGCGCCCGCGCGGGCGCACCCCTCAGGACACCACGTCCTTGCGGGCGAACCCGCGGAACGCCAGCGCCAGCAGCACCACCGCGTACGAGAGCGACAGCGAGACGCCCTGCACCATGCCGCCCCACTCCAGCTGCGGCTGCAGGGCGTCCGCCCAGGCGTACTGCCAGTGCGCGGGAAGCCACTCGCGCAGGCCGCCGAGTGCGGTGACGGCGTCCAGCACCCCGGTGACGATCGAGGCGAACACCGCCCCGCCGACCGCGCCGAGCGGGGCGTCGGTGGCGGTCGAGAGCCAGAACGCCAGCGCCGCGATCACCACCTCGGCCAGGAAGACGTACGCCACCGCGATCGCCAGCCTCGGCAGCGCCTCCCCCGCCGACAGGCTCACCCCGGCCGGCAGCTTCAGGTCCCCCCACCCGTACGCGGCGGTGCCCACCAGCAGCCCGATCGCCGGCAGCAGCACCACGGCGGCGGCCGAGAACGCCAGCCCCACCGCGAACTTGCGGGCCAGCAGCCGGGCCCGGGGCACCGGCGCCGCCAGCAGGTAGCGCAGCGAGGACCAGCTCGCCTCCGAGGCCACCGTGTCACCGCAGAACAGCGCGACCGGGATCACCAGCAGGAAGCCGGTGCCCATGAAGAGCATGGTGGTCGCGAAGTTGGGCCCCGAGGCGGTGGCCAGCTCGATGAAGGTGGTCCGGTCGGCCCGGCCGGGCGTGCCACCGATCTGGAACGCGGCCAGGATGACGAACGGCAGCGCCGCCAGCACCCCGCCGATCACCATGGTCCGGCGGCGCCGCAGCTGGCGCATCGCCTCGACCCGCAGCGGCAGCGTCCGGCCCGCCCGGTACCCGGCGGCGTGGTCCGGTGAAACGACGGCACTCATGCCGGGCCTCCGATCAGTGACAGGAACGCGTCCTCCAGGCGGCGGTGCGGACCGGCCCGTTCCACCGGCACGCCGAGGCGCACCAGCTCGGCCAGCAGCCGGCTGGCCGTCATGCCGTCCAGCCTCACCAGCAGCCCGCCCTCGACCGGCTCGACCGAGCCGACCCCGTCCAGCGCCTGCGCCTTGTCGGCGGCCGCCGCCAGCTCCTGGGGCCCGTACGAGGCCGGGGTGCCGACCAGCAGCAGCTCGCCCGCGCCGACGATCTCGGCGACGGCTCCGGCGGTGACCAGCCGGCCGCGGTCCATCACCACCAGGTCGGTGCAGCTCTGCTCCACCTCCGAGAGCAGGTGGCTGGAGACGATGACGGTCCGCCCGGCGGCCGCGTACCGGATCATCACCTCGCGCATCTCGCGGATCTGCGGCGGGTCCAGCCCGTTGGTCGGCTCGTCCAGGATCAGCAGGTCCGGCAGCCCGAGCATGGCCTGGGCGATCGCGAGGCGCTGCCGCATGCCCTGTGAGTAGGTGCGCACCGCCCGGTCCAGCGCCTCGCCGAGCCCGGCGATGGCCAGCGCCTCCTCCAGGTGGGCGTCGGCCTCCGGGCGGCCGGTGGCCTGCCAGTAGAGCCGCAGGTTGGCCCGGCCGCTGAGGTGCGGCAGGAACCCGGCCCCCTCGACGAAGGCGCCGACCCGGGAGAGCACCGGCGTGCCCGGGCGCACCAGGTGGCCGAAGATCCGGATCTCGCCCTCGTCGGGCCGGATCAGGCCCATCAGCATCCGCAGCGTGGTGGTCTTGCCCGCGCCGTTGGGCCCGAGCAGGCCGAGCACCTGGCCCTGCTCCAGCCGGAAGCCCAGCTCCCGGACGGCGTAGCGGTCGGCGGACCCCTTGTAGCGCTTGCTCAGGCCGGTGATCTGCAACGGCACCCCGGCCAGCGCCGGGTCGTACGCCGGTCCGCGGGCCACCCGGCCGCGCCGGCGCAGCCGCGGCAGCAGGAGCAGTGCGGCCGCGACGGCGACGGCGACCAGCGGCAGGACCCAGGTCCGGGCGGGCAGCGGCGCCGCCTCGGTGACCAGCCCGTCGACGGTCGGCACGGTGAGCGCCCCGGCGGCGGCCGCACGGTAGGTGGCGGGCTCGGCGGGCGAGGCGTACGCCAGGTCGGTCGAGGCCAGTACCAGCCGCAGGCGGTGCCCGGCGGAGAAGGTGTGGTCGACGGCGGGCAGCGCCACCGTGACGGTCCTGCCGCCGGCCGCGTCGGCGCCGGTCACCCGGAGCGGGGCGGCGAGCTGCTGCGGCAGGCTCTGCTTGCCGTCCGGGGCGACGTCGTAGAGCTTGGCGAAGAGCACCGCGTCCGGCTTGTCGGCCTGCACCCGGACCGGCACGGTGGGCTGTCCGGTCAGGTGCAGGGGGCCGTCCAGCGGCGCACTGTCGAAGGTGGCGTACTGCCCGGGGAAGTCCAGCGAGAGCCCGGCGCCCAGGGCGGCGGCCTGGCTGAGCGCGCCGATGCCGGGCAGGGCGGAGATGTTCGGCGGGGCGCCGCCGGGCGGGTTGGCGAAGGTCTGTTCGGCGCCGGCCGTGCCGCCGTTCAGCTCGACGGTGCGCGAGCCCGTGCCGCCGAGGCCCGGGTAGGCGTCGGCGGAGGCGCCGCGCAGCACGGCCTGGAAGCCGGTGGAGTCGACGCCGCCGGTGCGGGTGACCCGGAACGCCGGTCCGGTGCCGTTCCCCGGGTGCTCCGGGCCGGGGTTCTTCGGGCCGGGGTTCTTCGGGCCGGGGTTCTTCAGGCCGGGGTTCTTCAGGTAGTGGTCGAACCAGGCGCCCACCCGGTCGTCGACCCGGGCGCTGGTGTCGGTGCCGCCGTCGTGCCCGCCGGCGAACCAGTCGACCGCCACCGGGGCGCCGTTGGCCGCGACCGCGCGGGCGATCGCGTCGCCCTGGTCGAGCGGGAACAGCGAGTCCTGCTGGCCCTGGACGACCAGGGTGGGCGCCTTGAGCCGGTCCGCGACCGAGGACGGGCTGGAGCGCTCCAGCAGCGCGACGGCCTCCGGGTCGGCGTGCCCGGCGGTCGCGACCCGGTCGTACATCCGGCAGAGCTCGTCCAGGAACCGCCCGCAGCCGACCGTCCCGTCGACCGGCCCGGCGGTGGCCCCCGCCGTCGCGCGCGGCGCGCCGCCGGACGGACCGAGGCCGCCCGGTGAACCGGGGGCCGCCGATCCGGTGGTGAAGAAGATCCCGGCCCAGAGCCGCTTGAACACCCCGTCCACCGCGCCCGAGCCCTGCACCCCCTGCGGGAACAGCGCGTCGGCCAGGTTCCACCAGGTGATCTGGCTGGCCACCGCGTCGATCCGGCTGTCGTACGCGGAGCCGAGCAGGGCCACCGCGCCGCCGTAGGAGGCGCCGGTGATGCCCACCCGCGGGTCGCCGGGCCCGTCCAGCTGCACCTCCGGCCGCTGGGCCAGCCAGTCGACCAGGTGCCTGACGTCCTGCACCTCGCGGTCGGGCGCGTTGAGGCCGATCCTGCCGCCGGAGTGCCCGAAGCCGCGCGCCGACCAGGTCAGCACCGCGTAGCCCTGCCGGGCCAGCTCCCGGGCGCGGTCGCGCTCGCCCTCCTTGGATCCGCCGAAGCCGTGGCCGAGCAGGACGGCCGGGCGCGGGCTCGTCCCGGTGGTGAAGAAGGAGGTGTCCAGCTGGACCTGCCGGTCGCTGCCGGGGGTCTCCGGCATGGCGAGGAAACGGTCCTCCTGCCGGACCGGCTGCCCGCCGTCCGCAGCGGCCACCGTCCATGTGCCGGCCCCGGCGAGCACCACCAGTGCGAGGACGGCCGCCGGCAGCCTGCGGGTCGTCAACCTCTCGCGCCAGCGGCGCCCTGCTCCTGCGAGCCTCATGGGCAGCGATCGTATCGGCCCGTCGAGTAGGGGCCTGATAAGGCACCTTGCGCGACGAGCGCCCGGCGGCCTCGCTCGCCTGCACCCCGGCGAGGAGCGGACCGGCGCGCCGGCAGCCGGGAGCCCGGCCGCGCGCGGGGAGAGGCGCGCACGACCGGGCGGTCAGGGGTGGGGAGAGACGAATCGCCGGCCGCCGGGAGGTCGGTACCACCGGCGGCCGCTCGCGGCTAGAGCCGGTGCAGGGAGTGCTCGCCCTCGGGTGTGTTCTTCACCTCCAGCCCGGGTACGTCCAGCAACTGGGAGAGGCCGGGTGCCGGCAGCTCCGAGTGGATCCTGTGCTCGGGGGGCGGGGTGATGACCTGGTCCGGGTTGGCCGGGTCGGGCATGGTCGGAGCGTCGTGCAGGCCGACGTGCGCCTTGCCGACCAGCAGCACGAACTTCCCGTCGGATCCGGCCTGACCCAGTCCGACGGCGTCGGCCACGTAGGTGTTGAACCGGGCGGCACGGTCGTAGAGCACCCAGGGTCCGTCCCCCTCACGGCGTGCGGGGTGCCCGTCGACCGCCCGGATTCCGATTCCTTCGGCCTTGGCGTTCTCGATCGTCGCCCGCAGGCCCTGGCCGTGGCTGCTTTCGTAGCGCGAGACCATCGCGTCCAGCAGTGGCGGCATCTCCGCGTTCGCCGGAGCCCGCAAATGGGTGTCCACGTGGGACTGGAAGGAGTCGCCGCGCAGCGCCTCCAGATAGATCGTCCGGACCCCCGCCTCCCGGAGGGCGGCCATGTTGTTCTTCAGGAAGTCGAAACTCTGCGGCTCCCCGTGCTTCTCACCCAGGACGATCCCCGGGTGGTCCTGAAGAATCCGGCCGGCGGCGGTGATGGCGTCCGGAGCGTCCCGCAGCACCGAGTCCACGCGGGCCACGGCATGCTCGGGTAGCCCCGGGGGCTGGCGAAGGGTGTTGGCCGCCACCATGGAGTCGAGCTGCTCACGACGGGCGTCCTGGGCCGCCCAGTAGTCTGCGGTCCGGTAATCCATGCGTGCCATCGCCTCGACCCGCTCCTGGGTCTTCGCGACCATCTTCTCGGGGGCCCAGCGTGCGACGGGATCGGCGGCGAGGTCCTTGATCCCGTTGAACGCGAGCGGTGAGAGGTCGTTGAGTGTCGTCGGGTCGAGACGGCTCTTCAGCGTCTTCGTGTGCTGGTTGAAGTGGACCGCGTCGACGGGTGCCCCACTCAGCGTCTCCGGGTGGAGGTACTTGCCCCCGGGGCTCGCGTGCGGCAGGGCGTACATCATGTTCTGAATGCCCCCCGGCTCAGCGGTCGGCCGCAACAGCGTGCGCACCTTGTGGAGCGCCTTCTGCGTCGCGGACGGCTGGAGCGGGAAGGCCAGGGCGGTCATCCCCGCCGGATGCTCGTGCAGTGAGCGGCCCGGCCGGACCGCCTCGCCCCGACCGGGCACCGGCTCGGTGCGGACCCCCGGAAGGTGCGGCTCCCCCGCGGGACGGACCGGGCCGGTACGGAACTCCGCCGGGAGCGGCGGGACGTGAACGCCCGGACCGCCCAGGTGCGCGGAGGGATGCGCGGCCGCCGAGGCCGACGTACCGGCGACGGGCGCGGTGGCGCTGCCGTGCAGGACCGGCGTCCCGTGGAGGTCCGACAGGCCCACCGGCCGACCGGCGCCGAGCGGCGCCCCTTCGGCCGGGCCCGGCGCGAGCCGGATCTCGTCGGCCCCGGACCCGAGCGGACGGACCAGCGCCTCCGGTGCGGTGTGGACCGCGGCCTCGGTGTGCAACAGGTTCAGCTCGGGCACCTCCGGCGCGTGCCGCATCGACAGGGGACCCTCCCCCACCGGATGCACCGGACCCGCCACCCCCTCCGGCGGCAGATGCAGCTCCGGCACCTCCGGCCCGTGCCGCATCGACAGGGGACCCTCCCCCACCGGATGCACCGGACCCGCCACCCCCTCCGGCGGCAGATGCAACTGCGGCACCTCCGGCCCGTGATGGCTGCCGAGGGCCGGCAGCGGAGTCTCGTGCGCCGCCGTGGTCGGCGCGCCGACCACGCCGCCCTCGTGCAGCGGCGGCAGGGAAGGGGCGTGGCTCGCCGTGGGCGTGGCCGTGCCCTCGTGGGGAACGGTGGCCGCCGCGGGCGCCGGCTCGTGCGTCGAGGCGGGACCGACGTGCTGCACCGGCGTCCCCTCGGACACCGGTGGGTGCGAGCCCGCGGCCGTCGGCGCCGCGGCCTCCGTGACCGCCGTGTGCGTGCCACCGCCATGGGCGGGCGAGCCCTCGGCGTGCCCGGGGGCCCCTCCCTCCGCCGCGGCCGCCGGGCCGTGCCCGGGCGTGCCGCCCTCAACACCATGACCGGGGCCCTGCGACGGCGTGCCGCCGCCCGTGGTGCCGTGCTCCGCCGCCGGAGCCGCCGCATGGGGCTGGGACTGCGCGGTGCCCGCACCGTCCGCCGCCGGGTGCTGCGCCGAATGGGCCGCGCCTCCGGCCGGCTCCGCCGCCGGGTGCTGGCCGCCCGTGGGCACGCCCTCGTGCGTGCCGCCCGCCGGTGCGCCGTGAGCGGCCGCCGCGGGCGCCTCCGCCGCGGCCACGTGCTCGGACGCCGCCGGCAGACCACGGCTGCCGCCGGTGCCCGCTGTGCTCGCCGCCCCGGCCGGGTCGCCCGGGACCGTCGTCGGCGAGTGCTCGGGAACGTGCGCCCCGGCGGGGATCTCCGACCCCCCGGCGCCCGGGACCCCGCTGTGCGGCACGTCCACCGTCGGTGCTCTGAAGTGCTCGTTGACCGCGGCGCCCGCGGCATGCAGCCCGGCGGCGCTCGCTCCGCTCAGGCCGGAACCGAGCAGGCTGTGACTGTCCACCGTCCCGGTGGTCACGGCCTGGGTGACGACGTCCGCCCCGACGCCGGCCGCGCCTGCCGTCACCATCTTGCCGGGGACCGTCCCCATGGCCTTGCCGAGGCCCAGCTTCGAGCCGGCCGCGCCGATGCCCTTGCCCAGCAGGTTGCCCGAGGCGCCCGCCACCGCGCCGCCCACCGCGTTGTCGCCGAGCTCCTTCAGGTCGAGGCCCTTGCGGTGCCCCTCCAGGACCTGGATGCTCTGGGCGAGCAGGTTGATGGCCGCCATCTGGACCGCCTGCTTGGCGGCGAACTTCATCGCCTCCATGGCGAGCTTCTTCAGGATCTGCTGGACGGCCGTCCGGCTGATGCCGACCATGACCGGGATCTGGGCCAGTGACAGGCCCGCGGTGAACGGCGCCTCCACCTCGGCCGTGGCGATCTCGACCGCGAGAATCCCCAGCTGGGCGATGATCTGGATCTTCGCCGTCTCTGCGGAGTTGGCCATCGACTCCAGCATGTCGCCCATGCCTTCGCAGGCCTTGGCGAGGCCGGGGAGAGCGCCGGGCTGGTCCTCGCCCTGGCCGACGGTGAACTTGTCCCAGTACTGGGACAGTCCGGTGGCAGCCACGCCGACCTGCCCGGTCAGCGCGCGCTTGACGGCCGCGTCGGCGGACTCCTCGACATCGTTGAGGGTCTGGGCCATGGTGCGCCAGTGCCCGGCCATGTTCCGCAGGTTGTCCTCGTCGGCCTCGGGCCAGCGCGTACCGGACAGCAGCAGCAGGACCCACTGGAGGGGTTCGGGAAGCTCGGTGGCCATGGTCAGCGCCTCCCGCCGGTGTGCGCCATCGGGCCGACGTGGGGTGCGGGCAGGGTCGGCGTCACGGGTGCGGGCGCCTGCGGCGGCGCGGCCGCCGCCGGGAACGGGTCCACGGGGCGGGACGTGTCGACGTTCTCGTTGCGGCCCGTGAGGGTGGCGACGACGCGCCGCTCGGTGTTCTCGTAGTTCTCCGCCATGCGCTTCAGACCCTCCGCGACCCGGCGCAGCGCGGCCGGGAGGCCCTTGAGGCCCTTGAGCGTGCCGGAGCTGTACGCGAGGTAGCCCTTCTCACCCTCGGCGAACTGGTGCCCCGCGTGGTCGTTTCCCCAGGGGTGGGTGGCGTTCATGCTGGTCAGGAAGCTGTCAAGGGCGAGGTACGCGGTGGAGACCCGGTCCGAGGCGGCGAGCATCGGGGAGACCGCCGCCCGGTACTGCTCGGGGCGGACATCGAAGCCCGTCCCTGCCGCCTTCGCCGGAGCCGCGTCCGCGGACGGGGACGGGGACGGCGACGGGGACGCCGCCGGCCGGGCGACCACTGCCGTCTCCGTGGCAAGCCCCGCCGCACCCGTCGCCGTCGAGCTCGGCGTCGCCGGCCCACCCGCAACCGTCGTCGCCGAACCGGACCCGGGCGAACCGGCCGCCCTCGTCGCCGTCTCGACCCCCATCGCGGGGACCGGCGTCGGCGTTCGCACCTCGCCGGGTCGATGCACCTTCGTACGAAACAGATCTTCCATGACGCTTTCTCCCCGATGTACCGCTGCCGGTCCGGTGACCTGTCAGCGGAATTGCTGCGGGCGGTGGCCGACGGCCGACAGCACGCGTTACTCGTTGTTCCCGGGCCGGCCACCGCCGGGGCTCTCCTCCTGGGCGGCCGGCTGCCGCGCCGCCCTGGCGGGTGCGGGCCTGTCGAACTCCCCGGCGGCCGCCAGCTTCGCCAGGGCGGCACGCAGCTGGGGGCTCGGCACCTGATAGCCCCCCTCCTCCCGGAGCCGTGCGGGCTTCCCCCCGGCGTCCGGCCCGGTCGGCACCGCTCCCGCGGTGCCCGCGGCGCCCTGGCCGTGCCCGGCCGCCGCCCCGGCCTGCTCCGGGTGCGCGGCCCTGACGGACGGCCGGCTCCCAGCAGCACCGTCCGCGCCGGCGGCACCACCACCCGTCCCCGCCGCCCCCGCCTCCGGCCGGCCCCCGCCCGCCGCGTCGGGTCCCAGCACCACGCTGGTCAGCTGCGTGAGGAGATCACCTCCGGGCTCCGGCGGATGCTCCTCCCCCGCAGCCGCGGCCTGCGGGGATCCCGCCCGGTGCTGTTCGGCGGCCTCGGTACGGGCGCCGTCCAGCCACCGCCGGTGCGCCCGCTGCGCCCGCCGGTCGCCGGCCTGGGCCTCGGCGGGCCGGCCGTGAACGCCGGGGTCGGCGAGTGCCTCGTCCTCCTCCGGTGCCTGCGCGACGACCAGGCCGGGCCTGCGCTTGCCGGGTGTTCCCTTCCTGCCCCCGCCATGGCCCATGCCGTGCATGCCACCGGTTCCGGGGCCCCGTCCGGCGGCACCCGCTCCGGCGCCGGCGGCCGCGCCCGCTCTCGCGCCGGTACCGGCCGTACCCGGACCCAACGTCTGCCGCGTCATCCCGGGCGCGCCGCGCCCGACCGTTCCGGCAACCGGGCGGCCCGCCCCTGCGGCGGCCGACGCCGTACCGGGCGGCATACCGAGGCCCGCGCCCGCGAAGGAGGGCGTGACACCCGCCCGTGCCCGGCCCGCCGAGCCGCCGCCGGCGGCCTTGCGCCCGCCCACGCCACCGGCATTCCCCGCAGCACCCCCCGAACCGAGCGCACCGGCCGCACCGAGCGCGCCCGAGGACCAGCCCCCCGCACCGGTGAGGTCGCCGACACCACCGGAGGACAGCCCACTCTGCGCACCGGTGCCCGCGACAGGGCCGGTGAACCCGGCCAGGCTCAGACCCGGCAGAGCCGCACCGCCCGTCCCCCCTCCGACACCCGCGCAGCGGGCACCGGCATCGGGCCCCCCGGCGCCACCGCCCGGACCTCCGGCGCCCCCGAGTGCGCACGCCAGTCCGGCACTGTCCATCCGTTCCACCGAACCGGCGGCCTGACGGAGCATCGAGTCGACGGCCGCGCTCGCCTGCCCGACGTGGTGCCGGCACGAGTCCACCGTCAGTTTCACGCCCTCGGACTGCGCGGCGGCCTCGGGCGCGGCTCCGGCCATACTGCCGTCGAGGTACTCCTTGGTGGACCTGAGCTGCTGCACCATGGCCGTCTTGGTACGGGTGACGGTGCCGGCGGCCTCGTGGAGACAGCGGGCCATCGCGAGCCCGGTCTCCAGCACGGTGACGGCATGGGCGTCGTCGCGACCGGCGTACTTCTCCAGGTACTGCCGGAAGCCGTCGGCGGCCGCCCCCGACATGTGCGCCGCGGCCTGCTGCGCAGCCGCCACGATGCCGCGCGCCCGTGGCTCGGCCGCGGTGTTCCAGGCGTCCCACGCCCGGGCGAGCGCCGCGAGCTGGTCCTCATCGGCTTCGGGGAAGGCTATCGCCGCCCCGTTGTCGTTGCTCTTGACTATCGTGAGCACCGCGGCCAGGTCGGCGGGCAGCTCGATCATGAAAATGGTCACTTTCTCGGGCGAACCGGGCGACTGGAAACCCGCCGAACCGACCGAAGCGGCCATAGCGGCCGAACCGGGCGTGTGCGGGCGGCTCGACGGACAGTCGGCGGAGGAACCGGGCGGTCGGGTGGAGGAACCGGCGCGTGGAGCCGCGGACGATCAGACGTCGGCGGTACCGGCAGCCCCCGCCGGGGAGGCCCCGGGCCGGGCCGACGTGGACGGACCACGGCCGTCGGGCGCGGCCTCCAGCACTGCGGGGAGGGGCGCCGCGGAGCCCGCGAGAAGCTCCTTCAGACCGGCCGCGTGACTGCCCTCGGCCTCGCGGTAGTGCCGGCACATCAACAGCAGGTTCTCGGCCATCGTGCCGGAGTTCCGCAGGTAGCGGCGCACACCCTGGAGCGCCTGCTCCTGGCACTCGATCAGCCCGCCGCTCTCCGTCCCACCGCCTCCGAGCGCCCTGCCCACCGGGTCGGTTCCGTAGGAGGCCGGGGAGACGCGCCGGGCGGCGGCCTCGACCTTGGCGGCATGCGGTTCCAGTTCCTGGACGAAGGCCCGGATCCTCCTGGCGGCCGCCTCGACCTCCGCAAGATCGATCCGGAACGACCCGCTGCTCATCGGACTCACACTCACCATCTCGACTGGACCACTGACGCTGGTGACTGACCATCCCTCACGCGCGTAACCGCTCGATAAGCGGTTTGTGGGCGGAGCTCGCCCAGGCGGCTCCACGACGCGCCCGGTCAACGCCGAGGCGGTTCCACCGCCTCCGCGGCGAGCAGCTCCGCAGCCGACCGCAGGTCTCGGCGAGCCGGTCCGTGGCGGGAGCGCCCCGGCCTTCGGACGCGCGAACGGCGGTGTGCCTCGAATCGAGGCACACCGCCGTCACCCATCATCCGCTCCCGACCGTCGGCGCCGGGAATCCCCGAACGGCCCGCGTCCGGAGCACCGGCCGACCGTCCGCGCGGACCGTCCGGAGTCCTAGAGAAGCCGCGTCATCGTCCGGTGCGGGATCCCCGCGTCGTCGTAGACCGGCCCCTCCGCCGCGTACCCGAGCCGCTCGTAGAACCCGAGGGCCTGCACCTGCGCGTGGAGCTCGACATCGCGCGCACCGCGGTCCCGGCCGGCCGCCTCGACCGCCCGCACCAGGTCGGCGCCCAGCCCCGTCCCGCGCGCCGCCTTCACGACCGCGAGCCGCCCGAGCAGCACCCGCCCCCCGATCCCGCCGGTCAGCTTCAGCGCCTGCTCGCCGTGGATCAGCCGGGCGGTGCCGAGCGGCTCACCCGCCGGTCCGACCGCCAGCAGGTGCTCCGAGGTCGGGTCGAGGTCGTCCCACTCCTCCTCCTCGGCGATCCCCTGCTCGACGATGAACACCTCGCGCCGGACGCCGTGCACCAGCGCGAGGTCCGCCTCGCCCTCGGCCACCCTGATGACCGTGCCCATCCTGGTCCTCCCCCGTCCCCGGTTCTCTCAGCTCTCGGAAGCGATGATGTCGAGCGCCTTGCGCAGGTCCGCCGGGTACTCGCTGGCGAACTGCACCCACTCGCCGTCCGACGGGTGCTCGAAGCCCAGCGAGACCGCGTGCAGCCACTGCCGGGTCAGGCCGAGCCGCTTGGCCAGCGTCGGGTCGGCGCCGTAGGTGAGGTCGCCCACGCAGGGGTGGCGCAGCGCGGACATGTGGACCCGGATCTGGTGGGTGCGCCCGGTCTCCAGCTTGATGTCCAGCAGCGAGGCGGCCCGGTAGGCCTCGATCAGGTCGTAGTGGGTGACGGACGCCTTGCCGTCGCGGGTGACCGCCCACTTCCAGTCCGAGCTGGGGTGGCGCCCGATCGGCGCGTCGACGGTGCCGCTCATCGGGTCCGGGTGACCCTGCACGAGGGTGTGGTACTTCTTCTCGGTCACCCGGTCGTGGAACTGCCGCTTGAGGTCGGTGTACGCGCGCTCCGACTTCGCCACCACCATCAGGCCGGAGGTGCCGACGTCGAGGCGGTGCACGATGCCCTGGCGCTCGGCGGCGCCCGAGGTGGAGATGCGGTAGCCGGCCGCGGCCAGGCCGCCGATCACGGTGGGGCCGGTCCAGCCGGGGCTGGGGTGCGCGGCGACGCCGACCGGCTTGTCGACGAGCACGATGTCCTCGTCGTCGTGGACGATGCGCATGCCCTCGACGTGCTCGGCGACGATCTGCACGGGCGCGGCGGGGGCGGGGATCTCGACCTCCAGCCAGGAGCCGGCGGTCACCCGGTCCGACTTGCCGGCCACGGCGCCGTCGAGCGTCACCTTGCCGTCGGCGGCCAGTTCGGCGGCCTTCGTCCGGGAGAAGCCGAACATCCGGGCGAGGGCGGCGTCGAGGCGCTCGCCCTCCAGGCCGTCGGGAACGGGGAGGCTGCGGATCTGCGCTGCGGTACTCACCCGTACGAGTATGCCGGACGCGGACGCCGCCCCTCGCCCCTGCGGCCCGGCCCGCGCTCCCCCCGGCCGGGCCTACTCGCCCCGGCCGCCGGCCTTCCCGCTCTTCTCCGCCTGCTGGTGGACGGTGCCGTCCGGGTTGCTGCCGCGGAAGGAGAGCAGGACGACGAGGATGCCGCCGCAGACGATCGCCGAGTCGGCGAGGTTGAAGACCGCGAAGTGCTGGACGGAGATGAAGTCCACCACGTGGCCGCGGAAGGCGCTCGGCGCCCGGAACAGCCGGTCGGTGAGGTTGCCCAGGGCGCCGCCGAGCAGCAGCCCGAGCGCGATCGCCCACGGGAGGCTGTACAGCCGGCGGGCGATCCGCCAGATCACCACGATGACGGAGGCGGCGATCACCGTGAAGACGATGGTCAGCGCCTGCCCCATGCCGAAGGCGGCCCCGGAGTTGCGGATCACCTGGAAGGTCACCACGTCGCCGACCACCTTGATCGCCGCGTGGTTCTCCAGCCTGGCGACGACCAGCAGCTTGGTGCCCAGGTCGATCAGGAAGGCGACGAGCGCGACGGTCATCAGGACGCCGATCCGGCGCCGGCCCCTGGGCGTCTCCTGCTCCGCCGGGGTGGCGGTCACCTCACCGGGCTCGGCCACGGCCTCCTCCACGGCTTCCGCGGGGATGGGGACGGCTTCGTCCCGCGTCTGGGGGGAACCTTGCGTACTGATGATCCGCTCCGCTGCCGATGGGAGTCCCCCCGGTCGAAGGCGGGGGGGGAGAGTGGGCCGCTGGTCGCCGGGACGGGCCGGTCGGGCGACGTTACGGGGTCGAGCGTACGGCAAGCCCGACCCCCCGCGTCGTCCCGGTCAGCGGCGTTCCTGCTTGGCCTTGCACTGGACGCAGAGCGTCGCCCGGGGGAAGGCCTGGAGGCGGGCCTTTCCGACGGCCTGGCCGCAGGACTCGCAGATGCCAAAGCCGACGCCCTCCAGCCTGACCAGGGCGTGCTCGGTCTGGGCGAGGCTGTCCCGGGCGTTGTTGGCGAGGGCCAGCTCGCTCTCCCGCGAGATGTTCTTCGTACCGGCGTCCACCTGGTCGTCGCCGGCTCCGTCGTTGGAGTCACGCATCAGACCGGTGATGGCGGCCTCGGCGGCGTCGATCTCGTTCTGCAGCCGCTCCAGTTCGCCGATCAGCTCGGCGTGCAGCTCGTGGACCTCCTCGGAGGTCCACGGGTCCTCGCCCGGGCGGACCGGAAGCTCGGCCGGGTCCACCGATTCCGCACCGCCGCCGCGGGCCGCGGCGGCGGCCGGGGTGCGGGTGCGGCCGGGGGCCACGAGCGTGGTGTCGTTGCTGGTCTTGTGCCGTGCGGTAGTGGTCACGGTCCCCTCCCCTGGTTCGCCTGCCACGGCCTTGCGTGCCCGCTTGGTGGCGGTACCCGCGCCGGTTGCCTTCTCAGCCATGGCTTCGACCCCATTTACGAACGAATTGAGCCGCCGGTTCCCGGCGGCCTCCAGTGCCGGAACGATAATCCCCATCAAAACCGGTCACAACATGACATACCGGCACCTCATCATGATCCCACCCAGGCAGCCGCCACAGCCGCCCCGCCCCGCGCGCTGACCAGTGTTGTGCCCAGATCACCCCCTCCTAACCACCTCGCCGACCACCCTGACGAGCCGCTCCGGCACCGGCCGCAGAACGGTCGGACGGCGGTCGAAGGGGCGGTCGGCACGCTGGCGGGGCACGGGCGGGGCACCGGCGGAACGCGGGCCCCGCGACGGGAAGAACCGACTTGCGGCGGCCGATACACTGGGCCTGCAAGGCGCAGATGGGACGAGTACCGACGTACGCAGCCACCAGCGACCCGGGGACGGTGTGAGCCCGGGGGCGTGCACGGCGGGAAGATCACCCCGGAGCCGCCGGAAGAACGGCCCAGGCAGCACGCAGCGGCCCACTAGACCCGGCAGCAAGCCCAAACAAGAGGGCCGCAGGCAGCATCGCGGCCAAGGAGGGTGGTACCGCGGGGCGGCTCGCCGTCTCGTCCCTCCGTCGGATCCAGTCCACGCATCCGCCGGAGGTAGACGCCCGCGATGACCACCTACAACCCCGTTCCCGCGCAGGTCGACCTGCCCGCCCTGGAGCACCGGATCCTGTCCTTCTGGCAGGACAACAAGGTCTTCCAGCGCAGCCTCGAACAGTCCGAGGGCCGCCCCGAGTGGGTCTTCTACGAGGGCCCGCCGACCGCCAACGGCATGCCCGGCGCCCACCACATCGAGGCCCGCGTCTTCAAGGACGTCTTCCCCCGCTACCGGACGATGAAGGGCTACCACGTCGCCCGCAAGGCCGGCTGGGACTGTCACGGCCTCCCGGTGGAGCTGGCCGTCGAGAAGGAGCTCGGCTTCTCCGGCAAGCAGGACATCGAGGCGTACGGCATCGCCGAGTTCAACGCCAAGTGCCGCGAGTCGGTGACCCGCCACACCGACGCCTTCACCGAGCTCACCACCCGCATGGGGTACTGGGTCGACCTCGACGAGGCCTACCGGACGATGGACCCGTCCTACGTCCAGTCCGTGTGGTGGTCGCTCAAGCAGATCTTCGACAAGGGCCTGCTGGTCCAGGACCACCGCGTCGCCCCCTGGTGCCCGCGCTGCGGCACCGGCCTCTCCGACCACGAGCTGGCCCAGGGCTACGAGACCGTGGTCGACCCCTCGGTCTTCGTCCGGTTCCCGCTGACCAGCGGCCCGCTGGCCGGCCAGGCCTCGCTGCTGGTCTGGACGACCACCCCGTGGACCCTGGTCTCCAACACCGCCGCCGCCGTCCACCCCGAGGTGACCTACGTGGTCGCCACCGACGGCGAGGAGCGGCTGGTCGTCGCCGAGCCGCTGCTGGCCAAGGCCCTCGGCGAGGGCTGGGAGCCCACCGGCCAGTCCTTCACCGGCGCCGAGATGGAGCGCTGGGCCTACCGCCGGCCGTTCGACCTGGTCGAGATCGAGAACGCGCACTACGTCCTCAACGCCGACTACGTCACCACCGAGGACGGCACCGGCATCGTCCACCAGTCGCCCGCCTTCGGCGCCGACGACCTCGCGACCTGCCGCAAGTACGGTCTGCCGGTGGTCAACCCGGTGCTGGCCGACGGCACCTTCGCCCCCGAGGTCCCGCTGGTCGGCGGCCAGTTCTTCAAGAAGGCCGACGAGGCCCTGGTCGCGGACCTCAAGGAGCGCGGCCTGCTCTTCCGCCACCTCCCGTACGAGCACAGCTACCCGCACTGCTGGCGCTGCCACACCGCGCTCCTCTACTACGCGCAGCCGTCCTGGTACATCCGGACCACCGCCGTCAAGGACGCGCTGATCCGCGAGAACGAGGCCACCAACTGGTTCCCGGAGACGGTCAAGCACGGCCGCTTCGGCGACTGGCTGAACAACAACATCGACTGGGCGCTGAGCCGCAACCGCTACTGGGGCACCCCGCTGCCGATCTGGCGCTGCGAGGAGGGCCACCTCACCTGCGTCGGCTCGCTGGCCGAGCTCTCCGAGCTGACCGGCACCGACCAGAGCGGCCTCGACCCGCACCGCCCGTACATCGACGACGTCACCTTCGCCTGCCGCGACTGCGGCGGCACCTCCACCCGGGTGCCCGAGGTGATCGACGCCTGGTACGACTCGGGCTCGATGCCGTTCGCCCAGTACGGCTACCCGTACCAGAACAAGGAGCTGTTCGAGAAGCGCTACCCGGCGCAGTTCATCTCCGAGGCGATCGACCAGACCCGTGGCTGGTTCTACACGCTGATGGCCGTCGGCACGCTGGTGTTCGACAGGAACAGCTACGAGAACGTCGTCTGCCTGGGCCACATCCTGGCCGAGGACGGCCGCAAGATGTCCAAGCACCTGGGCAACATCCTGCAGCCGATCCCGCTGATGGACCAGCACGGCGCCGACGCGGTCCGCTGGTTCATGGCGGCCGGCGGCTCGCCCTGGTCGGCCCGCCGGGTCGGCCACGGCACCATCCAGGAGGTGGTCCGCAAGACCCTCCTCACCTACTGGAACACCGTCGCCTTCCAGGCCCTGTACGCCCGCACCTCCGGCTGGGCCCCCTCGGCGAACGACCCGGCCCCGGCCGACCGCCCGCAGCTGGACCGCTGGGTGCTCTCCGAGCTGAACACCCTGGTCCGCGAGGTCGACGCGGCCTTCGAGGCGTACGACACCCAGCGCGCCGGCAAGCTGCTCTCCGGCTTCGTCGACGACCTCTCCAACTGGTACGTCCGCCGCGGCCGCCGCCGCTTCTGGCAGGGCGACGCCGCCGCGCTCGCCACGCTGCACGAGGCGCTGGAGACGGTCACCCGCCTGATGGCCCCGCTCACCCCGTTCATCACCGAGCAGGTCTGGCAGGACCTGGTCGTCCCGGTCGCCCCGGACGCCCCGGCCTCGGTCCACCTGGCCACCTGGCCGGAGGCGGACGAGGCGCTGATCGACGCGGACCTCTCCCGCCACATGGCGCTGGTCCGCCGCCTGGTCGAGCTGGGCCGGGCCACCCGCGCCGAGTCCGGCGTGAAGACCCGTCAGCCGCTCTCCCGGGCGCTGGTCGCGGCCCAGGGCTGGGAGGAGCTGCCGGCCGACCTGCGCGCGCAGATCGCCGAGGAGCTCAACGTCTCCGCCCTGGAGTCGCTGGCGGAGGTCGGGGGCTCGCTGGTCGACACCACCGCCAAGGCCAACTTCCGCGCGCTGGGCAAGCGTTTCGGCAAGGGCGTGCAGGACGTCGCGAAGGCGGTCGCCGCCGCCGACGCCGCCCGCCTCGCCGCCGACCTGCGGGCCACCGGCTCCGCCTCGGTGGAGCTGGACGGCGAGCGGATCCCCCTCTCGCCCGACGAGGTGATCATCACCGAGACCCCGCGCGAGGGCTGGGCCGTCGCCAACGAGTCCGGCGCCACCGTCGCCCTCGACCTGGCCATCACCCCGGAGCTCAAGCGCCTGGGCATCGCCCGCGACGCGATCCGCCAGATCCAGGAGGCCCGGAAGAACTCCGGCCTGGACGTCGCCGACCGGATCGTCCTGCGCTGGCGCGCCAGCGGCGAGGAGACCGCGGAGGCCATCGCCGAGCACGGCCCCCTGGTCGCCGAGGAGGTCCTGGCCACCGACTTCGCCGCCGGTGCCGCCGACTGGGAGTCCGAGACCTTCACCGACGAGGGCCTCGGCCTCGCCTTCCAGCTCCGCAAGGCCTGACCGGACGACCGAAGCCGCCGCCACCCCGCCCGGGGTGGCGGCGGCTTCGCCGTTGCCCCGCACGCACGAACGAGGGCGCCCCCACCGTGACCCGGAGGTCACAGAGGGGGCGCCCTCGAAATGCCCGGCTACAACCTCAGTTGTCGCCGTCCTCGTCGATCAGGAACCCGCGCATCGGCGCCGGCGCCTGCTGCATCGGCTGCGGAGGCTGCGGACGGACGGCGGCCATCGGCTGCGTCATCCCGGCCGGCTGCATCTGCGGGGCACCGGAGTTGCCGCCCGACGCCTGCCCGCCGAAGCTCGGCGCACCGGAGTTGCCGCCGAAGGAGCTCTGCCCGCCGAACGACGGCTGGTTGCCACCGAAGGACGGCTGGTTGCCACCGAAGCTCGGCGCACCGCTGCCCATCGTGGACGCACCGGCCGGAGCCATCGACGACGCGGCCGGCGGCAGCGACGCGGTGGCCGGGATGCGCGGCGGTGCGAGCGAGTCGTCCGCCTGCGACTCCAGCTGGCGCAGCTGGGTCTCCAGGTACGACTTCAGACGCGTGCGGTACTCACGCTCGAACGCCCGCAGGTCCTCGACCTTGCGCTCCAGCGTGGCACGCGCGGACTCCAGCGAGCCCATCGCGACGCGGTGCTTCTCCTGCGCGTCCCGCTCCAGGGCGTCGGCCTTGGCCCGGGCGTCGCGCTCCAGACCCTCGGCCCGGCTGCGCGCCTCGCCGACGATCTTGTTGGCCTCGGAACGGGCCTCGGAGATCGCCTGGTCGGCGGTCTGCTGGGCGAGCGCCAGGACGCGGGCGGCGCTGTCGCCACCGGGACCCTGCTGCTGCTGCATCGGGCCGCCGAGCGGGCCGCCCATCTGCTGCTGCGGGCCGCCCATGGGGCCGCCCATCTGCTGCATCTGCTGCTGGCCCATGCCCTGGCCCATCGGGTTGCCCATCTGCTGCGGGCCACCGGGGCCGCCCATGGGCTGGAGCATCTGGCCGCCCATCGGCTGGACCAGCTGCTGCTGGCCGCCCATGGTCTGGTTCATCTGCTGCTGCGGGCCGCCCATCTGCTGCGGGCCGCCGGGGCCGGCCGGGAGCTGCGGGGCGCCGGACGGCAGGCCGAGGGGCTGGTTGCCCATCTGCTGCTGCTGCTGCGGGCCGCCCATCTGCTGCGGGCCGCCGGGGCCGCCCATCTGCTGCGGACCGGGGCCCTGCTGCTGCCCGGGGACCGGCGGGCCGGATATGGCGGCCGGCACGGGGGCGCCGGGACGCGAGTCCTGCGGCGGCTCCTTGCGCATGTTGGCCTGGTTCTGCGCGGCGGCACGGGTCGCGGCGGCCAGCTTGGCGCGCAGGTCCTCGTTCTCGCGGAGAAGGCGGGTCAGCTCCGCCTCGACCTCGTCGAGGAAGGCATCGACCTCGTCCTCGTCATAGCCTTCGCGCAGGCGGACGGTCGTGAACTGCTTGTTCCGAACGTCCTCGGGGGTCAATGGCATCTCTTCACCTCAACGTGATCGTCGGCACACCGGCATCCTGTCGCATCGCTCACCTACGACTAGGGCCGCACAAGCGAGATCAGGACATACACAATGATCATCAGTACGAAGAAGGACAGGTCGAGCGCCACGCCCCCGAGACGCAACGGCGGGATGAACCGCCGAAGAAGCTTGAGCGGCGGATCCGTGACAGTGTACGTGGCCTCCAGGACCAGGACCATGGCCTTGCCGGGCCGCCACGAACGCGCGAACTGGAACACCCAGTCCATCACCAGCCGCACAAGCAGGAACACCAGGAAGACGGTCAGCGCGTAGTAGAGCACCGCCCACACGATCCCCATCGCGCTTCCCTCTCCCCTGTCATCCCGGCCCTTGGGCCCTGCTGCCTGTCGTTAACTCACTGTCGATCAGATCCACACGTAAAGTCGTGGCCGGGTCAGCTCTGGTTGAAGAACCCACCCTCGGCGATCCGAGCCTTGTCCTCCGCCGTGACATCGACGTTAGCAGGCGACAGCAGGAACACCTTCTGCGTCACGCGCTCGATACTGCCGTGCAGACCGAAGACGAGTCCAGCGGCGAAGTCTACGAGGCGCTTCGCGTCGGTGTCGTCCATCTCGGTCAGATTCATGATCACCGGCGTCCCGCCACGGAACTGTTCCCCGATGGTACGGGCCTCGTTGTAGGTCCGCGGGTGCAGCGTGGTGATGCGGTAGGGCTCTCGTTCGTTCACTACCTTGGGCATGATCACCGGGGCGCTCTTCTCCAGGTTGTGGCGGCGTTCGGGTGTGATGGACGACACTGGGGCCATCCTCGGAGTCTCCTGCCGGATCGGGACCGCGGCCGATACGGGCTGCGGCGTGATCGAGGAGACCGGGGCGGGCGCCGGAGCGGCGGGCCGGGGAATGTCCTCCGTCCGCCCGGTGCGGATCGGCTCGGGGTCCGCGTCGTAGTCGTCGTCGGGGTCGTACCCCTGACCGTCGTACGTCTCGTCCTCCACGAGGCCGAGGTAGACCGCCATCTTGCGCATTGCGCCGGCCATGCTCCTGTCTCCTCCGCTTGTGGTGGACCCGCTCCTCACCGGCGGCCAGGCCGTACGGCCCCGCCTGCGGATTCCGCGGTCCGCCCACGACCGCCCGTCAGGCCGACGGCCGGTCAGAAGTCGTGGGTGGGGGCCGCGGAGCTGCGATCCACGGTTGGCTAGCGCTCTGGAAAGCTGCTAGTTTCTGTCCTATTTTGTCCTGCAGTCTGATCTACTACCCGGTGACGTTACCCGAGGGGTGACCGCACTCCGAGTACCGCCGTTCCGACGCGCACGTGTGTCGCCCCGGCGGCAACGGCCTGCTCCAGGTCGCCGCTCATTCCTGCGGAGACCATGGTGGCAGCCGGATGGGCCGCCCGTACGGCGGTTGCGATTTCCGCCAGCCGCCCGAACGCCCGGGCCGGGTCTCCGGCGAGCGGTCCGGCGAGCGGGGCGACGGTCATCACACCGTCCAGCCGCAGCCCGGGCGCGTCGGCGATCGCCTCGGCCAGCGCCTCGACGTCCGCCGGGGCGACCCCGGCCCGGCCCTCGCCCTCGCCGTGCTCCTTCTCCAGCGCGACCTGCACCAGGCAGCCCAGCTCCGGCCGCCCGGACGCCCCCACCGCCGCGGAGAGCGACCCGACCAGCCGCAGCCGGTCGACCGAGTGCACGTGGTTCGCGTACCGGACCACCGAACGGACCTTGTTGGTCTGCAGCTGGCCGACGAAGTGCCAGGCCAGCGGAAGGTTTCCGCACAGCTCCGCCTTGGGGGCGGCGTCCTGGTCGCGGTTCTCCGCGACGTCGGTGACGCCCAGCGCGGCCAGCAGCGCGGTGTCCTCGGCCGGGTACGTCTTGGTGACGACGACCAGCTTCACCTCGTCACGCGCCCGCCCGGCCGCCGCGCAGGCGTCGGAGATCCGCCGCTCGACGACGTCGAGGTTGGTGCCGAGCTGCTCGTACCTGGCCCGCTGGCCCTCCGTCAGGGCGTCGAGGAACTCGGGGCTGCCCGGGAACGGTCCGTAGATGTCGTTCGTCATGAGATGTCAGAGCCCAACCAGACGTAGCTCGCGAGCCGGCCCGTGCGCTGCTCGCGGCGGTAGGAGTAGTGATCGGAAGATTCGAGGGTGCAGACCGATGATCGCACCAACTCGGTGACTCCCGCAGCGGCCAGCTGGGCCGCCACTCCCTCCGGCAGGTCCAGGGCCGGAGTGCCCCAGGACGTCTCGGCGTACGCGGCCGGCACCAGCCCGGCGACCTCGGCGCGCAGTGCGGCCGGCACCTCGTAGCAGCGGCCGCAGACCGCGGGCCCGATCGCGGCGGTGATCCGCCCCGGCTCGGCGCCCAGCCCGACCATGGCCGCGACCACCGCCGGCACCACGCCCGCGGCGAGCCCGGGCCGGCCCGCGTGGGCCGCCCCCGCCACGCCCGCCACCGGGTCGGCCAGCAGGACCGGGGTGCAGTCGGCGGTCAGCACCGCCAGCGCCAGCGGCCGGTCGGTGACCACCGCGTCCACGACCGGGGCCTCCCCGGCCGGCTGGCGCTCCGTGACCACGGCGACGTCCGCGCCGTGGACCTGGTTCATCCAGACCACGTCCGCCGGGTCGAGGCCCAGCGAGCGGGCCGCGACCGCCCGGTTCTCCCGGACGGCGGCCGGGTCGTCCCCCACCGCACCGCCGAGGTTCAGCTCCCCGTACGGCGAAGTGCTCACCCCGCCCCACCGGGTGGTGAAGGCGAAGTGAGCACCGTTGCGGGACGTGCGATCGATCACTTAAGGAAGTCCGGGACGTCGAGCTCCTCGGCGGGGCTCTCCACGAACGGCTGCCGCGCGGGCTGCACCTGCGGAGGCACCGGGGCGGCGGTCGCGGTGGCCGGGGCCTCGGACGGGCGCGGCGCGCCGGCCGTCTCACCCTCCGGGCGGGCCGTCACCGAGCCGATGCTCCCGTACGAGGGCCGGCTCGCCGGACGCTCGGGGGCGGGGGCCGGCGCCGCGGCCGGGGCCGTCTGGCCGGCCTTGACCACCGGGTCGCGGACGATGGCCGGCGGCTGGCCGCCGTCGAAGCCCGCGGCGATCACGGTGACGCGGACCTCGTCGCCGAGCGCGTCGTCGATGACCGCACCGAAGATGATGTTGGCCTCGGGGTGCGCGGCCTCGCTGACCAGCTGGGCGGACTCGTTGATCTCGAACAGGCCGAGGTCGGAGCCGCCGGAGATGGAGAGCAGGACACCGCGGGCGCCGTCGATCGAGGCCTCCAGCAGCGGCGAGGAGATCGCCATCACGGCGGCCGCCTTGGCGCGGTCCTCCCCGCGGGCCGAACCGATTCCCATCAGCGCCGAGCCGGCGTCCGACATCACGGACTTGACGTCGGCGAAGTCGAGGTTGATCAGACCCGGGGTGGTGATCAGGTCGGTGATGCCCTGGACGCCCGAGAGCAGCACCTGGTCGGCGGAGCGGAACGCGTCCAGCACGCTGACCTGGCGGTCCGAGATGGACAGCAGCCGGTCGTTGGGGATCACGATCAGGGTGTCGACCTCTTCGCGCAGGCCGGCGATGCCGTCCTCCGCCTGGTTCGCCCGGCGGCGGCCCTCGAAGGTGAACGGGCGGGTGACCACGCCGATGGTCAGCGCGCCGAGCGAGCGGGCGATGTTGGCGACGACCGGCGCGCCGCCCGTGCCGGTACCACCGCCCTCGCCGGCCGTCACGAAGACCATGTCGGCCCCCTTGAGGACCTCCTCGATCTCCTCGCGGTGGTCCTCGGCGGCCTTGCGGCCGACCTCGGGGTTGGCGCCGGCGCCGAGGCCCCGGGTGAGTTCACGGCCCACATCGAGCTTGACGTCGGCGTCGCTCATCAGGAGGGCCTGCGCATCGGTGTTGATCGCGATGAACTCGACGCCCTTGAGACCGACCTCGATCATCCGGTTGATGGCGTTGACACCACCGCCGCCGATACCGACGACCTTGATGACTGCGAGGTAGTTCTGCGGTGCTGCCACGTCGAAGGCCTCTCGCCTCGAATTTCCGGGTCGGCCCGGCTCCCGGTGGGGTGCCGTTCCGACGGATGTCGATGGGTAGGGAGCCTGGTTTCTGACTGAATGTCTGAAATGCCGACCGCCGACCCCAACCCTAAACTTGACCTTTAGGGTTAGTCCTGTGCCCCCGTCACATCACCAGGAAGCACAGTCTGGTGACACAGGACACTAGGTGGCCCCGGGCACGTGTTTCAACGAACACGCCGAGCTTCCCTTTTTCTTTTGAGCCTATGTGATCATCAACCGGCTTATGAAACCGGGGTGACCACCAAGGGTCGGGCCGACACGAAACCCGCGTCAACCCCTCCCCCAGACAGAGAACCTACCGGATCATCCGGACACCGCCGGCGCCTCCGGAGCGCTCACATCGAAGTTCGTACCCTTCTGATGCAGCAGCGCCACCAGGACCCGGGCCTTGCGATCGGTCTGCTCCGGACTCCCCCAGCGCACCGTCGCACCCCCGCTGAGCTGCAACTGGATGTCGTCGTAGGAGTGCACCAGCATCGACCCGGCCCGCTGCCGGACCTCGTCGGGCAGGCCGGCGGCCACCGCCACCGCGCCCTGCACCAGCTGCGAACGGGAGATCACCTGGTCCGCGTCCCGGGCCGGCTGACCGAGCCGCAGCTCCACCACCGGCACCCCCTCGGGGGCGGCCGACTCGGTGGCGAAGCTCACGCCCCCCGCGTCGACCTGGGTGAACCGGCCGTCCTCCTCCTTGACGACGGCGACCGGCCTGCGCTGGACGATCTTCACCTGGAGGGTGTGCGGCCAGCCGCGCCAGACCTCGGCCCCGGCCACCCGCGGGATCGCCTTCACCCGCCGCTCGACGCCGGCCAGGTCCACCCGGGCCAGCGGGCCGTCGCCGACCGTGCCGATCGCCGCGCGGACCTGGTCGGCCGTCAGCTTGTCGTCCTGCACGCCCTGCACCGAGACGCTGCGCACGTCCAGCACCGACGAGAGGAACACCAGCCAGGCCAGCCCGCCGAGCACCAGGGCGCCGAGCGCACCCAGCACCACGACGCCCCGCCGGGAGAGCCGGAGCCGGGGAGCGTACTCCCCGGCCTCCAGCTCCTCGTCCAGGGGGTCGGCGAGCCGGCCGTCAGCCACGACGGCGGCCGCCCCGGGCTGCCTCGATCGCCTCGTACACCATGCCGACCAGCAGCTCGTCGGCGTCCCGGCGGCCGAACTCGGCGGCGGACCGGCTCATGTCCCAGAGCTTCTGCGGGTCGGTGAGGACCGGCAGGACGTTCTGCAGCACCCAGTCCGGGGTCAGCTCCGCGTCGTCGACGAGCAGGCCGCCGCCGGCCTTGACCATCGGCTGGGCGTTCAGCCGCTGCTCGCCGTTGCCGATCGGCAGCGGGACGAAGGCGGCGGGCAGGCCGACCGCGGCCAGCTCGGCCACCGTCATGGCACCGGCCCGGCAGAGCATCAGGTCGGCGGCGGCGTACGCGAGGTCCATCCGGTCGACGTACGGGACCGGGCGGTACGGCGGCATCCCGGGGATGTCGTCCACCTGCGGCAGCTCGTTCTTCGGGCCGACCGCGTGCAGGATCTGCACGCCGTACTGCTGGAGCCGCGGCGCGATCGCGGTGACGGTCTCGTTGAGGCGGCGGGCGCCCTGCGAACCGCCGGAGACCAGCAGGGTGGGCAGGCGCTGGTCGAGGCCGAAGTAGTGCCGGGCCTCCGGGCGGGCCGCGTTGCGGTCCAGCGTCGCGATGGTCCGGCGCAGCGGGATGCCGATGTACCGGGAGTCGCGCAGCTTGCTGTCCGGCGTGGAGACGGCGACGAAGTCGCTGTACCGGGCGCCGATCTTGTTGGCCAGGCCGGGCCGGGCGTTGGCCTCGTGCACCACGATCGGCACGCCGGCCCGCTTGGCGGCCAGGTAGGCCGGCATCGCGACGTAGCCGCCGAAGCCGACCACCACGTCCGCGTTGACCCGCTCGATGATCTCCTGGGCGGCCCGGACGGTGCCGCGCAGCCGGCCCGGGACGGTGATCAGCTCGGGGGTGGGCTTGCGGGGCAGCGGGACGGCCGGGATCAGCTCCAGCTGGTAGCCGCGCTCGGGTACCAGCCGGGTCTCCAGGCCGCGTTCGGTGCCCAGGGCGGTGATCCCGATGGACGGGTCGTGCCTGCGGAGGGCGTCCGCGAGGGCGAGGGCCGGCTCGATGTGACCGGCGGTCCCCCCGCCGGCGAGTACGACATGCACCGAAATTCACCGCTCCCTGCGCGCCGGCACCGGGGCCGGGCGCGCTGTGGTTCGTCGTCGTGGCAGCACCCGGGCCAGTCGTCTCCTGATCCGGGAGTTCTTGCTCCGGGCGGCCAGGGCCGCCTTCGCGCCCGAGGTGCTGCGTGCGAGGCAGAGCAGCACACCGATCGCGGACATGGCCGACAGCATGGCGGAACCGCCGTAGGAGAACAGCGGGAGCGGGACGCCCGCGATGGGCAGCAGTCCCAGCGCCGACCCGAGGTTGATCACGGCCTGCGCCATGATCCACGTGGTGGCGGCTCCCGCGGCGTACCTGACGAAGGGGTCCTTCGTACCGATGGCCACACGGATACCCGCGTAGCCTAGTGCCGCAAAGAGACCGATCACCGACAGCGTCCCCACCAGGCCCAGTTCCTCGCCGGTCGCGGCGAAGATGAAGTCGGTGTGCGCCTCCGGGAGCTGGCCCCATTTCTCGACGCCGGCGCCGAGTCCGGAGCCGAAGAGACCGCCGAGCCCGAACGAGTAGACCCCGTGCAGGGCCTGGAAACAGGCGCCGGCCGGGTCGAGCTTGGTGACGCCGATGCAGGAGAGCCGTTCGGCCCGGTGCGGGACGGTCACCACCAGGGCGGTGCACACCACGACGGCGACGCCGAGGGTGGCCACGAAGAGCCGCAGCGGGGCGCCGACCATCCAGAGCAGGCCGAACAGCATGGCCACCAGGATCATCGAGGTGCCCATGTCACCGCCGAGCATGATCATCGCGAGCAGCAGCAGGGCGCCGGGCACCAGCGGCACGAGCAGGTGCTTCCACTGGTCGAGGGTGCCGTTGCGCTGCTTGCGGGCGAGCAGGTCGGCGCCCCAGAGCACCAGTGCGAGTTTGGCGAACTCGGACGGCTGGAACTGGAAGAAGCCCAGGTCCAGCCAGTTCCGGTTGCCGTTGACCTCCACCCCGACGCCGGGGATGGCGACCAGCGCCAGCGCGCCGATCACCCCGAGCATCACCGGGTAGACGATCACCCGCAGCACCGCGACCGGGACGGACGCGAAGCCGATCAGCAGGACGAGGCCGAGCATGGCCGCGACCAGCTGTTTGAGGAAGTAGAACTGTGCCGAGCGGTGCTGGCCCAGGGCGAGGATCTGCGAGGCGGAGAAGACCATCAGCAGGCCGAGCACCACCAGCAGCAGCGTCGAGCCGATGATCAGCAGATAGGGCGTGAGCGGCCGGTCCAGCGTGTACCGCAGGCGGGCCCGGAAGGCCTGCACGCGGGCCACCGGCCCGGCCGACTTGTAGGAGGTCGTGGTGGCCGAGATCACCCGCCACGGATCGGCCGGGCCCTTCTCCGGCGCACCGGTACCGCCCGCCCTGCCCTGCCCCGCCACCACGCCCCGCTCTCCTCCGTCCTCGCCCCGCCCGCCTCCCGGCCGCGGCCCCGGGGCCCGCTCGGCCGGGGGCCGTCAGCTGCCCGCCAGCCCCCGGACCGCCGCCGCGAAGAGGTCGCCGCGCTCGCCGTAGTTGGTGAACATGTCCATCGAGGCGCAGGCCGGGGCCAGCAGCACCGTGTCCCCCGATCGGGCGAGTGAGGCGGCCGCGCGGACCACCTCCGTCATCGCCACCGCGCCAGTCTGGCCCTCGGCGGCCTCGATGACCGGGACATCCGGCGCGTGTCGCGCCAGGGCCTCCCGGACCAGCGCGCGGTCCTCGCCGATCAGCACCGCGCCGCGCAGCCGCTCGGCCGCGCCCTGGACGAGGTCGTCGAAGGTGGCGCCCTTGGCCAGGCCGCCGGCGATCCAGACGATCGGCCGGTACGCGGCCAGCGAGGCCGCGGCGGCGTGCGTGTTGGTGGCCTTGGAGTCGTCGATGTAGGTGACGCCGTCGACCACGCCGACCTCGGCGATCCGGTGGGCGTCCGGGCGGAAGGCCCGCAGGCCCTCGCGGACGGCCTTGGGGTCGACCCCGTACGCCCGGGCGAGGGCGGCGGCGGCGAGCGCGTTGGCGATGTTGTGCGGCGCCGGCGGGTTGACGTCCTCGACGGACCCCAGCTCGGCGGCGCTCTTGGCCCGGTCCAGCACGAAGGCGCGGTCCACCAGCAGGCCGTCGACCACGCCGAAGTTCGACAGGCCGGGCGCCCCGAGGCCGAAGCCGACCGCCCGGCACCCCTCCTCGACGTCGGCCTCGCGGACCAGCGCCTCGGTGGCCGGGTCGGCCAGGTTGTAGACGCAGGCGACGACGTTGCCCTCGTAGATCCGGCCCTTGTCGGCGGCGTACGCCTCCATCGAGCCGTGCCAGTCCAGGTGGTCCGGCGCCAGGTTGAGGACGGCCGCCGAGTACGGGCGCAGCGAGGGCGCCCAGTGCAGCTGGTAGCTGGAGAGTTCGACCGCGAGCACGTCGTACGGCTCGTCGGCGAGCACCGCGTCCAGCACCGAGACCCCGACGTTGCCGACGGCGGCGGTGCGCCGGCCCGCGGCGGTGAGGATCGAGGCGAGCATCTGGACGGTGGTGGTCTTGCCGTTGGTGCCGGTGACGGCCAGCCAGGGGGCGGGCTCGCCGGTGGCCGGCAGCGGCCTGCGCAGCCGCCAGGCGAGTTCGACGTCGCCCCAGACCTCGATGCCGGCCGCGTCGGCGGCGGCGAACAGCGGGCTGTTGGGCGGCCAGCCGGGCGAGGTGACGATCAGCCGGGTGCCCTCGGGCAGGCTGTCGCCGTCGCCGAGGCGCACGGTGATGCCCTGGGCCGTCAGCTCGGCGGCGCGGGCCTTCAGGCCCTCGCTCGAACCGCCGTCCACGACGGTGACGTGGGCGCCGAGGCCGTGCAGCACGCGGGCGGCGCTGATCCCGGAGACGCCGAGGCCGGCGACGGTGACCGGCAGTGCGGCCCAGTCGGGGTTGGTCATCCGGTCACCCATCCCGCGTAGAAGAGGCCGAGGCCGACGGCCACGCAGAGGCCCTGGATGATCCAGAAGCGGACCACGATCAGGACCTCGGTCCAGCCCTTGAGTTCGAAGTGGTGCTGCAGCGGGGCCATCTTGAAGACGCGCTTGCCGGTCATCCGGAAGGAGCCGACCTGGATGATCACCGAGAGGGTGATGATCACGTAGAGGCCGCCGAGCAGCGCGAGCAGCAGCTCGGTGCGGGAGCAGATCGCCAGGCCGGCCAGGGCGCCGCCGAGGGCGAGCGAGCCGGTGTCACCCATGAAGATCTTGGCGGGCGAGGTGTTCCACCAGAGGAAGCCGAAGCAGGAGCCCATCAGGGCGGCGGCGACCACCGCGAGGTCCAGCGGGTCGCGCACGTCGTAGCAGTTGGCGGTGGCCGAGATGGCGTAGGCGCAGCTCTGGCCGTACTCCCAGACGCCGATGAAGGTGTAGGCGCCGAAGACCATCACCGAGGCGCCGGTCGCCAGACCGTCCAGACCGTCCGTCAGGTTCACGCCGTTCGACATCGCGGCGATCATGAAGTAGGCGAAGATCACGAACAGCACCGGCCCGATGGACCACTTGAAGTCCCGGACGAACGACAGGTGCTGGGAGGCCGGGGTGAGACCGCGGTCGTCGGCGAACTGCATCGCCAGCCCCGCGAAGATGAGGGCGACGGCGGACTGGCCGACGAGCTTGGCCTTCGCCCGCAGGCCGAGCGAGCGGCGCTTGACGACCTTGATGTAGTCGTCGAGGAAGCCGACCAGGCCCAGACCCACCGTCAGGAAGAGCACCAGCAGCCCGGAGGCGGTCGGGGTCTCGCCCGTTATCGCCTTGGTGGCGAAGTAGGCGATGACCGTCGCCAGGATGAAGGCGATGCCGCCCATGGTGGGCGTGCCCTTCTTGCTGTGGTGCGCCTTGGGGCCGTCGTCGCGGATGTACTGGCCGTAGCCGTGCTTGGCGAGCAGCTTGATCAGGGCCGGGGTGCCGAGCAGCGACAGGACCAGGCCGATCATGCCGGAGAAGAGGATCTGCTTCATCAGGCGGCCGCACCGTCCGCGAGCAGCGCCTCGGCAACCTTCTCCAGCCCCACCGAGCGGGAGGCCTTCACCAGGACCACATCCCCCGGCAGCAGCTGACTGCGCAGCAGCTCGACCGCCGCGTCCGCGTCGGACACCAGCACCGACTCCTCACCCCACGAACCTTCGTTCCTCGCGCCCAGTTCCATGCAGGCCGCCTCGCGACCGCCGACCGCCACCAGCTTGGTGACGTCCAGCCGTACCGCGAGCCGCCCGATGGCGTCGTGCTCGGCCAGGCTCTCCTCGCCGAGCTCCCGCATCTCGCCGAGCACCGCCCAGGTCCGGCGGCGCTCCGGGCCGCGGCCCCCCATCGAGACCAGCGCCCGCAGCGCGGCCCGCATCGAGTCGGGGTTCGCGTTGTAGGCGTCGTTGACGACGGTGACACCATCGGCCCGGTCGACGACCTCCATGCGCCAGCGGGACAGCGCACCCGCCTCGCTCAGTGCTTCGGCGGTGTCGTCGACGGACATCCCGAGCTCCACCGCCACCGCAGCGGCGGCGAGGGCGTTCGAGACGTGGTGCTCACCGTACAGGCGCAGGTTCACCGGTGCGGAACCGGCTGGGGTGGTCAGCGTGAACGATGGCCGTCCGGTGGAGTCCAGGCGAACATCCTGTGCCCGGACGTGGGCCTCCTTCGACTCCCCGAAGAGGACCACCCTCGCCTTCGTCCGGGAGGCCATCGCGCGCACCAGCGGGTCGTCGGCGTTGAGGATCGCCGCACCGTCCGCCGGCAGCGACTCGACCAGCTCGCCCTTGGCCTCGGCGATCGCCTCCTTCGAGCCGAACTCGCCGACGTGCGCGGTGCCGACGTTCAGCACCAGGCCGATCCGGGGCGGGGTGATCGAGGTGAGGTACTCGATGTCGCCCTTGTGCCGGGCGCCCATCTCCATCACCAGGTGCCGGGTGCCGGCCTCGACCCGCAGCGCGGTCATCGGGTGGCCGATCTCGTTGTTGAGCGACCCGGGCGGGTAGACGGTCTCGCCGTGGCGCTGGAGCAGCTGGGCGATCAGGTCCTTGGTGCTGGTCTTGCCGGCCGAGCCGGTCAGCGCGACCACGGTGGTGGCCTCGGCCCGGGCGACCACGGCGCGGGCCAGCTTGCCGAGCGCGTCCACCACGCTGTCGACCAGGACGGCGGGAACGCCGACCGGGCGGGAGGCGAGCACCGCGACGGCGCCCGCCGCGACCGCGGTGGTCGCGTACTCGTGGCCGTCCACGTGCTCGCCGACGAAGGCCGCGAAGAGGCCGCCGGGGCGCACCTTCCGCGAGTCGACCTCGACCGGACCGGTCACCTGGGTTCCGGGGTCGGCGCCGTCCAGGGTGCCCCCGACTGCTGCGGCCACCTCGGCGAGGGTCAGTGCGATCACTGCTGCTCTACTCCTCGGTCGCCCCGGGCGGCCGTGGTCTGCGTGATGGATTCGCGCAGCACCTCCCGGTCGTCGAAGGGGCGGATCTCGTCTCGTACGTACTGGCCGAGCTCGTGGCCCTTGCCGGCCACCAGCACGGTGTCCCCGGCCTGGGCGCGCGCCACCGCGAGGTGGATCGCCTCGGCACGGTCGGGCACCACCAGGACGGCGCCGCGCTCGGACTCCGGCACCGAGGCGGCGCCGGTCAGCATGGTGGCGAGGATCGCCAGCGGGTCCTCGCTGCGCGGGTTGTCGCTCGTCAGCAGGGCGGTGTCGGCCAGGCGGGCGGCGATGGCGCCCATCGGGGCGCGCTTGTGCGGGTCGCGGTCCCCGCCGCAGCCGATCACCACGTGCAGCCGGCCCTTGGTGACCTCGCGCAGCGAGCCGAGGACGGCCTGCAGGGCGTCCGGCTTGTGGGCGTAGTCGACCACCGCGACGTACGGCTGTCCGGCGTCGACCCGCTCCAGCCGGCCCGGCACACCGGGCACCGCGGCGATCCCGGCGACGGCCTGCTCCAGCGGCAGCCCGGCGGTGACCAGCAGGGTGATCGCGGCCAGCGCGTTGGCCACGTTGAACGGGCCGGGCAGCGGGACGGCCGCGTCGGCCTCGGCGCCGTCAGGGCCGAGCACCCGGAAGGTCGAGCCGACCGGGCCGAGCTGGACGTCGACCGCCCGCCAGTCGGCCTCGGGCGCGCCGGTGGCGGAGAAGGAGGTGACCGGGATCTCCGCCTCGGCGACCAGCCGACGCCCGTACTGGTCGTCCAGGTTGGCCACCCCGAGGCGGGACTTGCCGGGCTGGAAGAGCCGGGCCTTCGCCTGGAAGTAGTCCTCCATGTCCGGGTGGAAGTCGAGGTGCTCGGGGGTGAGGTTGTTGAACAGCGCGACGTCGTAGACCACGCCGTCGGTGCGGCCGAAGACCAGCGCGTGGCTGGAGACCTCCATGGTCACCGCGTCCGCGCCGGCCTCGCCCATCACGGCGAGGATCGCGTGCAGGTCGGTGGCCTCGGGGGTGGTCCGCTCGCTCTTGATCCGCTCGCTGCCGACCCGCATCTCGACGGTGCCGATCACCCCGGGGTTGCGCCCGGCGCCGCGCAGGCCGCCCTCGACCAGGTAGGAGGTGGTGGTCTTGCCGTTGGTCCCGGTCAGCCCGATCATCAGCAGCCGCTCGGAGGGCCGGCCGTAGACGGCGGCGGCCAGCTCGCCCATCCGGGCCCGCGGCCGGTCGACCACCAGCAGCGGCAGGCCGGTGCCGGCCGCCAGCTCGGCGCCGGCGGGGTCGGTGAGCATCGCCACCGCGCCCGCCGCCGCGGCCTGGGCCGCGAAGGCCGCGCCGTGGTGGTTGGCGCCCGGGAAGGCCACGTACACATCGCCCGGGCGCACCGCGCGGGAGTCGTGGGTGACACCGGTGACCGGGCCCCCCTCGACCGGCGCGAGGCCGAGCAGACGGGCCAGCCCGGCGAGCGGCTGGGCCTGGGCCCGGGCGGGCCGGGGCGGAGTCACGGTGGTTTGATCGGGTTTCGGCACGGCGGGAAGGCTATCCGCCGAAGGGTGCCCAGGGCCAAACCGGGCCCGTGCCGTGCCGTCGTCCCGCCCGGTGTGCTGGTGGCTCATGGTCGATCACGGCTTCCAGTCGACGGGCAGGTTGGGTGCCTCGCTGCCGCTCGGCGGGACCTGCAGGGTCTTCAGGGTGAACTCCATCACCTGTTTGAACACCGGACCGCAGAGCTGGCCGCCGAAGTGGCCGTTGACCGGTTTCTGGATCACGCAGGAGACGGTGACCCGGGGTGCGTCGGCGGGCGCGAACCCGATGAAGGACGCGGTGTAGCCGTCGTAGCCCTTCCCGTTCGCCGCCGCCCGGTTGGCGGTACCGGTCTTTCCGGCCACCCGGTAGCCGGGGACCGCGGCCTTGCCGCCGGTGCCCTGCTCGTCGGTGACCACCGACTCCAGCATCTCGGTGAGGGTCTTGGCGGTCTGCTCGCTGACCACCCGGGTCTGCGCCCCGGGTGCGGCCGGGGTGTACTTGCCGTCCGGCGAGGTGGTGCCCTGGACGACGCTCGGCGCCACCCGGACGCCCCCGTTGGCGATGGTGGAGTAGACCGAGGTGGCCTGCAGGGCGTTGAGGGTCATCGGGCCCTGGCCGAAGGTGATGTTGTACTTCTCCGAGGCCACCAGGTCCTCCGGCTTCTTCAGCTTCCCGGCGGTCTCGCCGGGGAAGCCGAGGCCCGAGGGCTGGGCGACGCCGAACTTGTGGAGGTAGCCGTCGAGCACCCGGTTGGCCTCCGGCTGGTCGGCGCCGAGCGTCTCGAAGGCCTCGATGGTGCCGATGTTGGAGGACTTGGCGAGCACCCCGGCGAGGGTCAGGTACCAGGTGTCGTGGTCGACGTCGTCCTGGAAGTTGACGTCCGCGCGCTGGAGCCGGCCCGGCACCGTCACCTTGGTGTCCCAGGTGGCCTTGCCGGTGTCCAGCACGGCGGCCATGGTCATCAGCTTGGCGGTGGAGCCGGGCTCGTAGGCGTCCTGCAGGGCCGCGTTCCCGAGCTGGGAGGACTTGGCCGTGCTGAGGTCGTTGGGGTTGAAGCCGGGCGAGGTGGCCATCGCCAGCACCTGGCCGGTCTTCACGTCCTGGACGACGACGTAGCCCTTCTCCGCCCCGGCGTTGGCGACCTGGTCGGTGATGGCGCGCTGGGCGGCCCACTGGATGTCCCGGTTGATGGTCAGCCGCAGGTCGGTGCCTGGCACGGCCGGGTCCAGCGAGCCCCCGGCGGTGGGCACCAGCCGGCCGCCGGACTGGGCGTAGCTGCTGTGGCCCTCCTTGCCGGCCAGCACCTTCTGGTACTGCGACTCCAGGCCGCCGGCGCCCTCGCCCTCGGCGTTGACGAAGCCGACCAGGTTGGCGGCCAGCCCGTCCGAGGGGTAGACCCGCTTCTGGGTGTCCCGGTTGAAGACCCCGGCCAGCGGGTTGAAGCACTCGTTGTCCAGCCTGGTCCGCCCGCCCTCGTCCACGGGCTTGTTCAGCAGGCGCCGCTGGGCCACGCAGGAGCGGGAGTTGGCCTGCTTCTCCAGGGTCGACTTGAGGTCGCTGATCTGGTTCTTGACGTCCGGGGTCTGCTGGGCGGCGAGCCGCTTGTAGCGGCTCTTGGGGGTGTGCAGGTCGGCGGCGATCCGCTCCTTGGGCAGGCCGAGGATCGGTGCGAGCAGCGCGGCCGCCTGCTCGGGCGCGTCCGGGATGCCGGCCGCGCCGGGGGTGAACATCGCCGGGTCGGCGGTGATGTCGTACGCGTCGACGGTGGTGGCCAGGGCCACGCCGTCGGCGGACGTTATCGAGCCGCGTTCGGCGGTGATCGGGATGTCCAGGTAGCGGTTGGTGTTGGCGTCGGCGGCCAGCGCGTCGGAGTCCAGCAGCTGGAGCTGGACCAGGCGGCCGGCGAAGACCGAGAACACCAGGGAGAGCGCCACGGTGACCACCCGGAGCCGGCGGCGTGGATCGGCCAGCCGGATCGCCTTGGACTGCGGGCGCTGCGGCGGGCGGGATTTCGGGCGCGGCCGGCCGGACGCCTGGCCGTGGACCGGCGGGCGGGCGGCCGGGCGGCGCTGCTGCGGCGTCCGGGGGGCCTCGCCCTGCCGGCTGCGGACCGCCCGGTCCGCGGCCGGCTGCTTCGCGGGCTGGGCCTTCGCGGACTGGGCCTTCGCCGCCGGTGCCTTCCCCGGCTGGGCCTTGGGCGGCTGCTGCGAGCGCGCGGGCTGCGGTTTGGCGGGCTGCTGCCTGCCGGGCTGCGCCTTGCCGGACTGGCCGCGCGCGGCCTGGCGCGGCGCGGCGCCCTTGGCGGCGGGCCTGGGGCGGCCGGTGCCGCCACCGCCTCCGCCTGACGGCTGTCGTGGCGTGCTCATGCCCCCACCTCGCTGCGCCCGGCGGGCGCGTCGTACGCCCCCTGCCCGGTCCGCTCGTTCCGTTGGCTCATCGGCCCGCACCCCCGGTCGCGGTCGGCGCCGGCCGCGGCGCGGGGACGGCGGGGTTGATCTGGACGGTGGTGTCGCCGCCGCCCGCGGGGGCCGTCGGCGCGGCGGCGCTCGGCTGGGCGCTCGGCGAGGGCTGCGGCTTCCCCGGCCACGGCTCCGCGGTGGACCGTTTCACCGGCTGGCCGTCCTGCGCCGGGGCGGGCGTGCCGAGCACCTTGCCCCCGTTCGGGACGTCCAGGAAGGCCATCCCGCCGGCCGGCACCATGCCCAGCTCGGCGGCCCGGCGCGCCAGCGCGTCCGGCGCGGAGTTCTGGTCGATCTGGTGCTGGAGGCCCTGCTGCTCGTCGGTGAGCACGGTGGTCTGCCGCTGGAGCCTGGAGAGTTCGAAGGAGCCCTCGTTGAGCGCGGTGTTCAGCGCCAGCAGGCCGAGCAGCCCGGCCGCGAGCAGGACCACCACCAGGACCGCGAACGGCGTCCGCCCCCGTACCGGGCGCCGCCCGGGGCGGACCGTGATCCGCGCCCTGCCGCCCTGCCCGGGGAGCACCGCGCCCCCCGCCCCGCCTCCGGCCACCGGCCCCACGCTGTCTCCTCCGCCCTTCGGACCGCCCCGGCCTGGTCAGCCCCGGGTGGTGCTTCGGTCCCTGATCCTCTCCGCCACCCGCAGCCGCACGGGCGCGGCGCGCCGGTTCTCCTCGATCTCCTCCTCGGTGGCCAGCTCGGCACCGCGGGTGATCAGCTTCAGCCAGGGCTGGTGCTCCTCGGGGACGAACGGCAGCCCCGGCGGGGCGGTGCTGGTCGCCCCGGCGGCGAGGTACTGCTTGACCAGGCGGTCCTCCAGCGACTGGTAGGACATCACGACGATCCGACCGCCCAGCGCCAGGGCGTCCAGTGCGCCCGGGATCGCCCGGTCCAGGACCTCCAGCTCGCCGTTGACCTCGATCCGCAGCGCCTGGAAGGTGCGCTTGGCCGGGTTCCCGCCGGTGCGGCGGGTGGCGGCCGGAATGGCGTTGCGCACCAACTCGACCAGACGCGCACTGGTGGTGAACGGTTCCTTCTCGCGCTCGCGCACGATCACCGAGGCGATCTTCCCGGCGAACCGCTCCTCGCCGTAGACCTTGAGGATCCGGGCCAGCTGGCCGTGGGTGTAGGTGTTCAGCACCTCGGCCGCGCTCAGGCCGCGGGTCTGGTCCATCCGCATGTCGAGCGGGGCGTCCTGGGAGTAGGCGAAGCCGCGCTCGGCCTCGTCCAGCTGCATCGAGGAGACGCCGAGGTCGAACAGGACGCCCTGCACCTCGGGGATGCCGAGGCGCTCCAGCACCTCGGGGATCTCGTCGTAGACGGCGTGCACCAGGGTCGCCCGGTCGCCGAACCGGGCGAGCCGCTCGCCGGAGAGCTTCAGCGCCGCCGGGTCGCGGTCCACCGCGACCAGCCGGACCTCCGGGAACTGGGTCAGCAGGGCCTCGCTGTGCCCGCCGAGGCCGAGGGTGGCGTCCACCACCACGGCCCCCGGCTGCGAGATGGCCGGGGCCAGCGCGTCCATGCACCGCTGCAACATCACGGGGACGTGCTTGGGGGCCGGATCATTGGTGGTCATGCGCGGTGGCGCCCTTCCTCGGTGCGGAGCAGCCCGATGTCCGGGAGCTCCGACCATTTTGGCCCACTGCGCACCGGAACCGGCGCCTGGGGGGAGCAGCCCGGGCCGGGACGCGGCCCGTGGTCCCCGCCCGCTCTGGGGAAGGTCGTGACCGCCCGGCACCGGGGAAGGTGCGCCAGGTGGCACGGAGCGGGTGGAGGCCACGGGCCGCGTCGGCCGCCGCACCGGCCGGAAAGGCCCGGTTGACGGGCTCCGGCGGGTGTGCTCCACTGCGCCGCAACTCTATCGCGCGGACCCCGCCAGTCAATGGCCCGCTCCGGCGCACCACCCGGGCGGCGGTACGGATCACCGCAGGTCGCGGCCTTCCCGCCAGCCCGCCGGCACCGTCTCCCGGGGTCGCGCGGCGGCCTCGCGCGCCCCGTTCGTCCCGGCAGTGCCCCCGTGGCCCTCCCGGCACCCCCGCCCCGTCGTCCCGGTACCCGGGCCCGGCCCTCCCGGCATCCGCACGGGGCGGACATATCCGGACGGAACGACCTCCGGGGCCGTCGGGTTGTGGATATGCACTCGATCACAGCCACCCGCTCTGTAGCCACTGACCCCACCACGGACGGGAGAATCGCACTAACGTCTCCGGTATGACAGTGACTCCCGACCGGCCCACGCCGACCGCCGCTGCCGACGCCACCCACCCGACCATCATCGACCGCTTCGTCGCGTCCAACCGCGAGTACGCGGTGACCTTCCGCGACGGCGGCATGGACGCCCGCCCGGTCCAGCAGATCGCCGTGGTCGCCTGCATGGACGCCCGCCTCGACCTGTTCGCGGCACTCGGCCTCGAACTGGGCGACGCCCACGTCATCCGCAACGCCGGCGGCGTCGTGACCGACGACACCATCCGCTCGCTCACCATCAGCCAGCGCGCCCTCGGCACCCGCTCCGTCGCACTGATCCACCACACCGGCTGCGGCCTGCTCGGCCTCACCGAGGACTTCCGGCGCGAGCTGGAGCTGGAGGTCGGCCAGCGCCCGCAGTGGGCGGTGGAGGCCTTCGTCGACCTGGACGGCGACGTCCGGCAGTCCATGCAGCGGGTGCGCACCTCGCCGTTCCTGCTGCACACCGACGACGTGCGCGGCTTCGTCTTCGACGTCCACACCGGACTGCTCCGCGAGATCTCCTGACCCCGTCCCCGCTCCCCGGCACCGCCGCCGGCCCGGCCAGCGCCGTCCGGGCCACGCCGCGGCGTTCCCGTCGCACCCGGGTGCCGCCTCCCCGGCGCATCCCTCCCCCTTCCCCCGGCGCTTCCCCGCCGGATGGTGACTTCTGGCCACCGCCCGGGGGAGAATGCGCCTGCCGGTCTGACCCCGAACCACCTGGGGCGGCCAGGCCGCAGGCCGTCCCCCGGCACCGGTTCCCGCGCGGAACCGCTCCTGGAGGGGCCGCGTCAAGCAGGGGTGGGGGCCGGCCTCGGGGTGAGGTGGGCGCAGCGTGCCAGGGAGCGTACGGGTGACGAGCTACAACGATCAGGCCGGTCTCGAAGGTCGTACGGGAGGCGATCAGCCGACGCCCGGCTACCACCACCCGGTCGGCCTGCCGGAGCTCGCCGCCGTCGTGGACCGGGTGCGGGCCAACATCGAGAGCGTGATCGAGGGCAAGCCCGAGGCCGTCCGGATCGCCCTGACCGTGCTGCTCGCCGAGGGCCATCTGCTGCTGGAGGACGTGCCCGGCGTCGGCAAGACGATGCTGGCCAAGGCGCTGGCCCGGTCCGTCGACTGCACCGTGCGACGCATCCAGTTCACGCCCGACCTGCTGCCCTCGGACGTCACCGGCACCAACATCTTCGACCAGCACCAGCGCGACTTCGAGTTCCGCCCGGGCGCGATCTTCGCCCAGATCGTGGTCGGCGACGAGATCAACCGCGCCTCGCCGAAGACCCAGTCCGCGCTGCTGGAGTCGATGGAGGAGCGCCAGGTCACCATCGACGGCACCAGCTACGAGCTGCCCTCGCCGTTCATGGTGGTGGCCACCCAGAACCCGGTCGAGATGGAGGGCACCTACGCCCTCCCGGAGGCCCAGCGGGACCGCTTCATGGCGCGGATCTCGATGGGCTACCCGAGCCCCGAGGCCGAGCTCGCCATGCTCGACGTGCACGCCGGCGCCAGCCCGCTGGAGGACCTCCAGCCGGTCGCGCACGCCGCCGACATCCTCAAGCTGGTCGACCTGGTGCGCACCGTCCACATCGCCGACCCGGTCCGCCGCTACGCCGTCGACCTGGTCGGCGCCACCCGCACCAGCCACGAGCTGCGCCTGGGCGCCTCGCCGCGCGCCACCCTGCACCTGGTGCGGGCCGCCCGCGCCGCCGCCGCGCTGGACGGACGCGACTACGTCACCCCGGACGACATCCAGCGCCTCGCCGTCCCGGTGCTCGCCCACCGTCTGATGCCGACCGCCGAGACCCAGCTCAGCCGCCGCACGTCCGAGCAGATCGTGGCCGACCTCGTCGCCCGTCTGCCGCTGCCGCGCCCGCAGGGCGGCCCGGCCGTCCGGAGGGGCTGAGGTGGGGCCGTCCGACGCACCGTCGGGCCTGCGCGCCGGCCTGCGCGGCCTCACCACCCGGGGCCGCTCCTTCCTCGCCGCCGGGGTCACCGCGGTGGTCTGCTCCTACGTGCTGGACCAGGACGCGCTGCTGCGCGTCGGCGTGCTGCTCGCGGCCCTGCCGCTGGCCGCCGCGGTGCTGCTGGCCAACACCCGCTACCGGGTGGCCAGCGGCCGGCGGCTCTCCCCCCGGCGGGCCGTGGCCGGCCAGGAGGCCCGGGTCCACCTGCGGGTGGACAACGTCTCCCGGGTGCCGACCGGCCTGCTGCTGCTGGAGGACAAGGTCCCGTACGTGCTCGGGCCGCGCCCGCGGTTCGTGCTGGACCGGATCGAGCCGCGCGGCAACCGCGAGGTGTCCTACCGGGTCCGCTCCGACCTGCGCGGCCGCTACCCGCTCGGGCCGCTCCAGCTGCGGCTCTCCGACCCGTTCGGGATGTGCGAGCTGAACCGCTCGTTCTCCGCCTCCGACGTGCTCACCGTGGTGCCGCAGGTCCAGGCCCTGCCGCAGGTGCGGCTCAGCGGCGAGTGGGTCGGCCAGGGCGAGAGCCGCACCCGCACCCTGGCCCTGGCCGGGGACGACGACGTCATCCTGCGCGAGTACCGGCACGGCGACGACCTGCGCCGGGTGCACTGGAAGTCCACCGCCCGGTACGGCGAGCTGATGGTCCGCCGCGAGGAGCAGCCGCAGAAGGCCCGCGCCACCGTGCTGCTCGACACCCGCGAGACCGGCCACCGCGGCAGCGGCCCCGCCTCCTCCTTCGAGTGGGCGGTCGGCTGCGCCGCCTCGGTCGCCGTGCACCTCCTGGAGCGCGGCTACCAGACCCGGCTGCTCACCGACACCGGCCACTGCGTCCCCGGCCCGGACGCCGGCGGCGGCAACACCGCGGCCGACGCCTCCGGCCTGATCCTGGACGCGCTCGCGGTGGTCGACCTCTCCGACGGCGGCGGGCTCTCCCGTGCCGAGGAGCCCCTGCGGACCGCCGGCGAAGGCCTGCTGGTCGCCGTCCTGGGCGACCTCGACGAGGCGCAGACCGCCCGGCTGGCACGGCTGCGCAACCGCACCGGCGGCGCCGTGGTCTTCCTGCTCGACTCCGGCACCTGGACCGGCCTGCGGATGCTCGCCCCGGACACCGGCGGCGACGAGTTCCGCTCCCGCGTCCGCCAGCTGCGCGAGGCCGGCTGGACGGTCCTACCGGTCCGCGCCGGTGACTCCGTCCCCGACCTGTGGCAGGCCGCCGACGCGGCCGGGTCGTCCTCCCCCTACCGAGAAGAGGCCGGCGCGTGACCACCCGGGCCAAACTGACCGTGTACTCGGCGCTGGCAACCGCCCTGGCCTCGCTCTGCCTGACCCCGCTGCTCACCGGCAAGAGCTGGATCGTCTACGCCCTGCTGGTGGTCGTCGCGGTCGCCGGGTCCGGCGCGGGCCTGCGCCGGACGCCCTTCTACCGCTGGACGGTGCCGCTCGGGCAGCTGCTCGTCCTCTTCGTCCTGCTGCTGGTCGGCTTCGCGAGCGCCACCAACCGCTTCGGCGGCATGCTGCCCGGCCCCGAGTCGGTGCGCACCCTCGGCCAGGTCCTCGGCAACGGGCTGGACGACATCCGGGAGTACGCCATCCCGGCCCCGCCCAACCCGGGCCTGCGGCTGATCCTGGTCTCCTCCGTCGGGCTGATCGCCATCGCCGTGGACGCCGTCGCGGTGACCTACCGGCGCTCGGCGCTGGCCGGCCTGCCGCTGCTGGCGCTCTACTCCGTCGGAAACGGACTGGCGGGCGACCGGGGCAGCTGGGTCTGGTTCGGGCTCGCCTCCGTCGGCTACCTGGTCCTGCTCTTCGCCGAGGGCCAGGACCGCGTCTCCCGCTGGGGCCGGGTCTTCCGCGGCACCTCGCGCGGCGCCGAGGGCGGCACGCTCAGCCTCAGCGGCCAGCGCGTCGGCGTCCTGGCGCTGGCGCTGGCGCTGCTGGTGCCGGCGTTCCTGCCGCGCTGGGACGGCGGCCTGATCCACACCGGCCCCAAGGGCGCCGCGGCCGGCACCGGCGCCGGGGGCGTCACCAGCCTCGACCCGCTGGTGACCCTGGAGTCCGCGCTGACCAAGCCCAGCGACATCGAGCTGCTCACCTACCGGATGGACAGCACCCTCGCGGACACCGCCTACCTGCGCACCGGTTCGCTGGACGTGTTCGACGGCGCCGCGTGGAAGCTGGGCAGCCCCGCCACGACCGACTTCAAGGGCACCTTCGCGCCCCCGGAGGGGCTGCGCGACCTCGGCGTCCCGACGGTCCCGGGCGACTTCCAGGTCACCAACAACCTGGACTCCGCCTGGCTGCCGATGCCCTACCCGGCCAAGAACGCCACCGTCCCGAACCCCGGCAGCTGGAAGGTGGACACCCTCACCGGCACCGTCCAACCGGCCGCCGGCAAGGAGAAGGCGATCAAGGGCCTGCACTACCAGGTCACCGCGTACGACGTCCGGCCCACCGCCGAGGAGCTGCGCCAGGCGCTGCCCGCCCGGCCGCAGATCGCCGGGCACTACACCGGCCTGCCCGGGGACCTGCCGTCCGTCGTCCGCCAGCAGGCCCAGGCGGTCACCAGCAAGGCGTCCACCGCGTACGACAAGGCGCTGGCGCTCCAGGACTGGTTCACCGGCCCCGACTTCACCTACACCACCCAGATCAAGTCCGGCACCGGCAACGACGCGATCGTGGAGTTCCTGCGCAACCGCAAGGGCTTCTGCGTGCACTTCGCCTCCACCATGGCGGCGATGGCCCGCACCCTGGGCATCCCCTCCCGCGTCGCGGTCGGCTTCACGCCGGGCAACGCCAAGGGCGGCGACCTGTACTCGGTCAACGGGCTGATGTACCACGCGTGGCCCGAGCTGTACTTCGAGGGCTTCGGCTGGACCCGCTTCGAGCCCACCAAGGGCGTCGGGGTGGCTCCCCGCTACACCGAGCCGGTCGCCGCGCCCACCAGCGCGCCGACCACCGCGCCCACCGCCGCCGCGCAGAGCACCGCGCCGGTCGCGGTGCCCTCCAGCAGCAGCGACTGCGACCCGAAGCTGCGCCGGACGGGCGACTGCGGGGACCAGCGGAAGGGGGCCGCCGGCGCCCACGAGGATTCCTGGCTGCTCTCCTGGCAGGTGCTGTCCACCCTGGCCGCGGTCCTGGTGGTGATCGCGCTGCTGCTCACCCCGATGCTCTGGCGGACGCTGCTGCGCCGCCGGCGGCTCGGCGCGGGCGGGCGGCGCCGGCCCGGCGGTGACGGCCCGGCGGAGCTGACCGACGAGCAGGTGCTGGCCGCCTGGGACGAGCTGATCGACTCCGCCTGGGACCTCGGCATCCCGCCGGACGAGTCGCGCACCCCGCGCGCCGCCGCCCGCCGGATCTCCGAGACCGCCGAGCTGGACGAGGCGTCGGCGGCCGCCGCCGGCCGGGTGGCGCTGGCCACCGAGCGGGTGCTCTACGCCCGGTCCGCCCAGGTGTCGGCGCCGCTGGCGGCGGACGTCCGGACCGCCCGGGACGGCCTGCGGGCCGGCGCGGGCCGGGCCGGGCGGACCAGGGCGGTGCTGCTGCCGCCGTCCTCGGCCAAGCTCTGGTGGAAGCTCTCCGACGCGGTGCTGGGCGTGCGGCTCGCGGCCCGCCGGCGGGCGGCCCGGGTGGCCGGCGCGGTCACCGGTCCGGTCCGCCGGGCCTGGGACCGGCTGCGGCGCCGGGGCGGCACGGACGGGACGGAGTCCTGATCCCGGCGTCCTGAGACGGGATGCGCCGAGGGCGGGCAGTCGGATCGACTGCCCGCCCTCTCGGCGTTCATGCGATGGGACCCGCAGGCCCCGTGCCCGGAGGCGTGTTGCCCTGAGCCTTCGTGCCGCAGGCTCAGAACCCGCCGGTCTGCTCGTCCCGGCGGCGCTGCCAGCGCTGCTCGACCCGGTCCATCATCCCGGCCTTGCGGCGCGGGGCGGCGGCCGGACGGGGCCCGGACGCCTGGCCGGCCGGTCCACGGCGCCAGCCCGTCACGGCGAAGACCGCGCACCCCAGCATCACCAGGAAGCCGACGACGCTGACCCAGATCTGGTCGGGGACGACCATGCCGCCCATCAACAGGCCGATGCCCACCACGAAGCCGCCGACGGCCAGATAGACCCGGCGACGGGTGTAGGTGCGCAGCCCGGTTCCCTCGAGCGCCGACGCGAATTTGGGATCTTCGGCATACAGCGCTCGCTCCATCTGGTCGAGCAGTCGCTGCTCGTGCTCCGAGAGCGGCACGGAGTCCTCCTACTCGTCGGTCGCGGGTGCGACCGGTCCGCCGCCCCGGTCGGGGAGGCAAGTCCAATCAGCCTTGAGAACACGCGGTCGGACGCCTGTGCGGGGCCCGGGCCCGTGTCGTCCATATGCCCCAAGCGTCCGGCTGTCATGCTTTCCGGCTTTACCCAGATCATACGGTCCACGGGCCCGTTACGGGGTGGTCGGCCACGCACGGGCCGGGCCACTCCGGGCCGTCCCCGGCCGCACTGGGCTCAACGCGGCGGGGTCCGGACAAGTGCCCGACCGGGTGGAATCGGCCGGGACCTGGGGAGCTTCGGAGGAGAGGGGGAGGAGGACCGCCGGAGAACGGCGGCGGACCGCCCGGTCAGGCCAGGGTGGCCAGCAGGTGGAGCTGGGTCGCGACGGCGTGGAAGGCGGGCTGCTCGGCGGCCGCCTCCTCCAGCTTGAGCAGCGCGTCCAGCGCACCCGGCTCGGCGTCCACCAGGACGCCCGGCACCAGGTCGGCGAAGACCCGTACGCCGTGCACCGAGTCCACCCGCAGCCCGGCGGCGACGGCAAGCCGGTCGAGCTCCTCACCGGTGAAGCGGCGCGGCATCGGGTCGGTGTCGCCCCAGCGGCCGTCGGCGGCCTCCAGCACCGTCCGGGCGTCGTTGAAGTGCCCCCCGAGCGCGCGGGCCAGCACGGCGCCGTTGCGGTTGGCGGCCAGCAGGCTGACGAAACCGCCGCGGCGCAGGGTGCAGGCCAGGCTGCCGAGCGCCTCGGCCGGGTCGTCCACGACCTCCAGCACGCCGTGGCAGAGCACCGCGTCGACGGTGCCGGGCGCGACCAGCTCGGGCAGCGTCTGGGTGTCGCCCTGGACGGCGCGGACCAGGTCGGTCACCCCGGCCTCGGCGGCCCGGCGCTCCAGCGCGAACAGCGCGTCGGGGCTCGGGTCGACCACGGTGACGCGGTGGCCGAGCCGGGCCACCGGCACGGCGAAGTTGCCGGTGCCGCCGCCGGTGTCGACCACGTCGAGCACCGGCCGGTCGAGCTCGGCCGCCCGCTTCTCCAGGGCTGCCCGCACCACCTCCCAGACCACGGCGGTACGCAGGGCGCTGCGGGGACGCGTCGGGTACAAGGCGGGACTCCTCGGCACGTGCAGATCGATCAGGATGCCTCCACCTTAGACCGGGCCGGCGGGCGGGCCACTGCGGGCCGCCGGACCGCCCCGCCCCGGCCGCCTCAGGCCCTCCCCCGGCCGCCGCCGGGACCGGGGGCGTGGCCGGCGCCACCGTCGTCCGGCGGGAGCCGCGGCGCGGGCGGCACCGGGTGCAGGCCGAGCAGCCGCTCGACCAGGCGGAGGAAGAGCGCGGAGTTGCGGATCAGGTCGTCGGCGTCGCGGGCCGAGGCGGCGCCCCTGATCCCGGCCTCGGCGGCGGCACGGCGGCGGGCGCCGGCCGCGAAGTAGACCGCCCACTCGGCGAGCTCGGGCGCCACCTCGGGGAGCACCTCCCAGGCGCTGCGGATCGCCCGGCGCCGCCGGGGGCTCTTCTCCGGCCGGCCCCGGACGGCGAGCACCGCCGCCACGGTGCGCAGCGCGGCGAGGTGGGCGGCGGCGTAGCGCTCCACCGGGTCCTCCAGGGAGCGGGACCGGGTGAGCGTGCGGTGTGCGTCGGCGAGCAGGTCGAGCGCGGCGGGCGGGGCGGCGCCCCGGCGCAGCACCGGGTGGACGTCCCCGGCGGCGGGGGCGTGGGCGCCGGCCTGGTGGCCGTCCGACCGCTGTGGCGTCGGCCGGTGGGCGGCGTGGTGGAGGCGGGCGGTGACGGGCTCAGGACGGCTGACGGTCATGGTCTCCCCCGTTCCGAGGCAGTGCACGGGCCGGACGGTCCGTGCGTCTCCATCGTGAACGGAGCCACTGACAACGCGGCCCGGAGGCGTCGACCGTCCGCCCGGGCGCCGGACATGCGTGCGGGCGGCGCTCACCGGCCGCTCCCCCGTCGGCCCGCGCTCACCGCCCCGCACCCGCCGGAGCGCCGTCCCCCGTGGTCGGCGCCCCCAGTCCCCGGTGGCCGGTCCCCCCTGGCCCCGCTCCGCCGCCCCGTGTCGGCGGTGCGCGGCCTACGGCCGGCTCCGGTGCGGACCCGCCGGTGGCGTCCGCCGGCCCCCCGTGACCGGCGCGGACCCCACCTGTCCGCCGTACCGGTCCGGCAGCGCCCGACGCGCCGCCGTCCCGGTGCCACCACTCTCCCGTCTCCGCAGGTCGGAGGCCATCCGCTCAGGTACTCAACCGTGTTTCTGAGTATCCGTACTCAGTCCGCCCGGGCCGGGAACCGGAGGGCGGGCCGCGGGCGTCCCGGTACGGTACGGCGAGCCGGGCGGTCCCGGCGGGCACTCCGAGGAGGAACGGATGACCATCCTTCCGCTGATCTTCACCAGCGGACTGGCGAGCGGGATCAACGCGTACGCGGTGGTGCTGCTGCTCGGCCTGCTGGGCCGGTTCGCCGGGGCCGGCTCGGTTCCGCCCGCGCTGGAGCGCACCGACGTGCTGGTCGTGGCGGCCGTGCTCTTCCTGCTGGAGGCGGTGGCCGACAAGATCCCGTACGTGGACAGCGTCTGGGACGCCGTCCACACGGTGATCCGCCCGATCGCCGGGGCCACGGTGGGCGCGCTGATCGCGAGCGCCGAGCCGGGTTCGCTGCCCGAGGTCGCCGCGGGCGCGGTGGGCGGCACCACGGCGCTGGTCAGCCATCTGGTGAAGGCCTCGCTGCGGATGGCGGTCAACACCTCGCCCGAGCCGGCCAGCAACATCGCGGTCAGCCTCGCCGAGGACCTCTCGGTGGCCGGCCTGGTCACCCTGGCGATCTTCCACCCGTGGCTGGCCGCCTCGATCGCCGCCGCCCTGCTGATCGCCGGCCTGCTGCTGGTCCGGTTCGCGGTCAACCGCATCCGCCGCTTCCGCGCCCGCCGCCGCGAGCGCAGGGCGGCCCGCCTGGCGGGCCGGGCACAGCCGGCGGCGGGGGCGTACTCCGCGCAGCCATAGGATCGGGCCATGGCACGGATCGTCATCATCGGCGCAGGAATGAGCGGGCTCGCGGCGGCCTCCCGGCTGGCGACCCTCGGACACCGGGTGACGGTCTGCGAGGCGGGCGGGACGTACGGGGGCATGGTCGGCCGGTACGAACGGGACGGTTTCGCCTTCGACACCGGCCCCGGGCTGCTCACCCTCCCCGCCGTCTACCGCGACCTCGCGCTGAAGACCGGCAAGGAGCCGTTGGAGCAGTTGGTCGGGCTGGCGCCGGTCGACCCGGAGAGCCGGCACCTGTTCCCCGACGGCACCGACCTGGTGCTGCCCAACGCCTCCCGTGGCGGCGTGGTCCAGGCGCTGGACGCCGCCTTCGGCGCGGGCTCGGGCGCGCGCTGGGCCGAGGTGATGAACCACGGCCGCACGGTCTGGGAGGCCACCCGCCGCCCGCTGCTGGAGGAGCCGCTCCCGGCCGACCCGACGCAGCTGCACACCGACCCGTACCCGGCGCCGCCCCGCAAGGGCCTGCTGTCCCGGCTGTTCCGGCCCGCGCCCTGGACGCTCACCGGCGTGGCCGCCCACGGTCTCGACGGACACCCGGGCCTGACCGCGCTGCTGAACGAGTACGCGCTGCGCTACGGCCTCCACCCGGACACCGCCCCGGCGAGCGCCACCGTGCTGCCGTACATGGAGCAGTCCTTCGGCGTCTGGTACGTCAGGGGCGGCGTCCGCGCGCTGGCCGACGCGGTGTACCGGCGCTGCGAGCAGCGCAAGGTGGAGTTCCGCTTCGGCACCGAGGTCACCTCCGTGGCGGTCGAGGACGGCCGCGCCGTGGGTGTCGACACCGCCGACGGCCGGATCGACGCCGACCTGGTGGTCTCCTCGATGGACGCCTGGGAGCTGTTCCGCCGGCGCGTCGCCGAGTGGCCGGGCGGCGGCGACCCGAACGAGTGGGCGCGGCAGAACGAGGAGCCCAAGGGGCGGTTCCGCGTGCTGCTGGCCCTGCGCGGGGCCCGGCCGGAGGGCACCGTGCACCGCACCGTGGTGCACGCCGCCGACCCCGCGGCCGAGTGGAACGCCCTGACGCTCAGCACCGGCCTCTGCGAGCGCCCGACGGTCGAGGTCCTGCGCCCCGACGACCCGTCGCTGCGACCGGACGACGGGCACGAGAGCGTGGTGCTGACCGTGACGGTGCCGGCCCAGGGCGACGTCGACTGGACGGAGCCCGGCCTGGCCGAGCGCTATGCGGACCGCCTGCTGGAGCACGTCGACGCGGCCGGGCTCGGCCTGCGCGAGCGCGTCCTGTGGCGGGTGGTCCGCACTCCCGAGGACACCCGCCGGGAGACCGGTGCGTTCATGGGTGCCGTCACCCTCCCCGCCCTGGCCGGCGGCGACGGGCGCTGGCTGCAGTCCGCCAACGAGTCCCCCGTCCCCGGCCTCTACCTGGTGGGCGGCGCCGCCCACCCCGGTGGCGGGCTGGCCCGGGTCGGCATGTCGGCCTGCATCGCGGCCAACCTCATCGGCCCGGCCTGACCGGGGTGGCCGGCCGCACGCGGGCCGGCCGGGCCGCGGGGGCTCAGCCCTGCTGCTGCCAGGTGTTCTGCTGCTGGTAGCCGTACTGGTCGTACTGCGGCTGCTGCGGGATGCCCTGCTGCTGGTCCTGCTGCGGCTGCCACTGCTGCTGGGCCTGCTGGTCGTAGCCGTACTGCTGCTGGACGGCCTGCTGCTGGTAGCTGCCGTAGGCGTCGGGCTGCTGCTGGTAGGCCGCGTACTGGTCCGGCTGGACGGCCTGCTGCTGGTAGCCGCCGTAGCCCTGGTCGTAGGCGAAGGCCGGCTGCTGCTGGGTCTGCCACTGCTGCTGTTGCTGCTGCTGCTGGGCGTTGTGGTCCCAGGCGGCCTGCTGCTGGGCGGGGTCGTAGCCGGCCTGGTAGGCCTCGGCGTACGGGTCCGGCTGGGCCTGCTGGACCTGCTGGGGCTGCTGCTGCTCGTAGTAGCCGGGCGCGTAGACGCCGTCGTCCGCGGCGATCTCCTGCATCTCGAAGGCCGCGGTCTGCTCGACGGCCGGGACGTCCTCGTCCGCGGGCCCCGGCTCGGGGCTCTCCTCGACCGCGCTGACCGTGCCGATCCGGTCGGCCGCCACCGCGGTGGCCACCACCGCGCCGCCGGTCAGCGCGCCGAGCAGCGGCACCTTGGCGAGCGGGCCGGGCAGGCCGCCGTCGGCGGTGCGCAGCGACCAGCCGGCCGCGTAGCCGCGCTTCACGGAGAGGGTGACGAGGGTCTGGCCGACCGCGAACAGGGCCGCGCCCGCACCGATCACCACGACGGAGCCGGCCGCCATCCCGGCGGGCACCCCGAGGAAGCCGGCCAGGGCGAGGGCGCGCCAGTGCACCGGGGCCCGGTTCTGCAGCAGCAGCTCGGCCACCAGCCAGAGCGCCACCACCGCCAACGCGGCGTACAGCAGCAGGTATCCGATGCCCATCCGCGCGCTACCTCCAGTCGCGTGCCCGCGCGCGCCGCGCGTGTGCGGCGACTGTACCCGTTCAACGGCCCGGGTACCGCATCGCGTTCCCGCCCGGGGCGACCGCTTCCGGGCCGCTGCGGCCGCCTACCCGGCCGGGCCGGCGGCGCTGCTCAGCGCCGGTGCAGGCCGAGGTTCTGGTAGATCTCCAGGGTCGCCGTCGAGTGGTTGAGCGTGATGAAGTGCAGGCCGGGGGCGCCCTCGGCAAGCAAGCGCTCGGACATCGCGGTCGCGTGCTCCATGCCGACCTCGCGCAGTGCCGCCGGGTCGTCGATGGCGGCGCGCAGCCGGGCCTCCAGCTCGGCCGGGAAGGCCGAACCGCTCAGCTGCGGGAAGCGGTCGAGCTGCTTGGCGTTGGTCACCGGCATGATCTCCGGGATGATCGGCGTCTCGCAGCCGGCCGCCGCGACCCGGTCGCGCAGCCGCAGGTAGTCGTCGACCTCGAAGAACATCTGGGTGATCGCGTAGTCGGCCCCGGAGCGGATCTTCGCCACGAAGTGCCGGATGTCCTCGTCCCAGTCGGTCGAGCGCGGGTGCATGTTCGGCGAGGCGGCCACGCCCACGCAGAAGTCGCCGATGCCCTTGATCAGCTCGACCAGCTCGTACGCGTAGGTGACCCCCTGCGGGTGCTTCACCCACTCGCCCATCGGGTCGCCGGGCGGGTCGCCGCGCACCGCGAGGACGTTGCGCACGCCCTGGTCGGCGTACTGGCCGATGATGTTGCGCAGCTCGGCGACCGAGTGGTCGACGGCGGTCAGGTGGGCGACCGGCGTCAGGGTGGTCTCGGTGGCGATCCGGCCGACCATGTTGACGGTGCGCTCGCGCGAGGAGCCGCCGGCCCCGTACGTCATGCAGACGAAGTTGGGGTCGAGCGGTTCGAGCCGGCGGATGGCGTCCCAGAGACGCTGCTCGCCGACCTCGGTGCGCGGGGGCATGAACTCGAAGGAGAAGGATCGCTTGCCGGCCGCCAGAAGCTCGCGGACCGTCAGCGCGCGGTCAGTTCTGGTGGAAGCGATTCCGAGTGCCATGCTGGCAGGTTAACCGTCGGTCGAAGGGCACGGACAACTCGGTCCCATTTATTGAGACAAATGGTGGACGGGATTCCGGTTCCGTCCACGACCGCTCCCGGGAGGGCCCGCGGCCTCGCCCGTACAGCTGTTCCCGGCCGCCCGGCTACGCTTGCCCCACCCCCAGCCAAACCCCCGGAGCCTCATCGTGACCTCGTCCAGCAACCGGCCGGCCAACCCCATTGACGTGGAGGACGTGCGCGGGCGCGTCAACGCGGCCCTCGCCGGCTTCATGGACGGCCAGGCGGCCCTGCTCGGGAAGATCTCCCCGCAGCTGGCGCCCGCGGCCGAGGCGCTGCGCGACTTCCTGCTGGACGGCGGCAAGCGGCTGCGCCCGGCGTTCTGCTACTGGGGCTGGCGCGGCGCCGGCGGCGCGGCGGCCGGCGAGGGCATCGCCAACGCGGCGGCGGCCCTGGAACTGCTCCAGGCGAGCGCGCTGGTCCACGACGACCTGATGGACCGCAGCGACACCCGGCGCGGCCTGCCCTCGGTGCACCGCCGCTTCGAGGCCCTGCACCGCGACAGCGGCTGGCGCGGCGACCGCGAGCAGTACGGCGCCTCGGCCGCGGTGCTGCTCGGCGACCTGCTGCTGATCTGGTGCGACGAGCTGTTCCTGCGCTCGGGCCTGGACCCGGCGGCGGTGCTGGCCGCCAAGCCGGTGTTCGACCTGATGCGCACCGAGGTCATGGTCGGCCAGTACCTGGACGTGCTGGAGCCGGTCGCCGGCGACTCCACCGACGAGGGCGCACTGGACCGGGCGCAGACGGTGCTGCACTACAAGTCGGCCAAGTACACGATCGAGCGGCCGCTCCAGGTCGGCGCGCTGCTCGCGGGCGCCCGGCCGGAACTGGTCGAGGCGTACGGGGCGTTCGGCCTGCCGCTGGGCGAGGCGTTCCAGCTCCGGGACGACCTGCTCGGCGTCTTCGGCGACCCGGCGGTCACCGGCAAGCCCGCCGGGGACGACCTGCGCGAGGGCAAGCGGACCCTGCTGGTCGCGCACGCGATGCGCGGGCTCCCGGCCGCCGACGCCCGCCACCTGGACGAGCGGCTCGGCGCGCCGGACCTCGCGCCCGAGGAGGTGGCCCGGCTGCGCGGGCTGGTCGAGCGCAGCGGCGCGCCCGAGCTGGTGGAGCTGCGCATCGAGGAGCTGATGCGGCAGTCGCTGGCCGCACTGGACGCGGCGCCGCTGGCCGACGCGCGGGCCCGCGAGGTGCTGCTGGCGCTGGCCGAGGCCGCCACCGTCCGGAAGTACTGAGACGAGCCCGGGAACGGCGGCGGCCCCGCGCGGCGTCAGCCCCGGCGCAGCCGCCGGGACAGCGCCGCGGCGGCGGCCTGCGGGTCGTCCGCGGCCGTGATGGCGCGCACCACCACGACCCGGCTCGCCCCGGCCGCCAGCACCTCGTCCAGGTTGCCCAGGTCGATGCCGCCGATGGCGAACCACGGCCGGTCGGTGACCTGCTTCGCCGCGTACGAGACCAGGCCGAGGCCGGGCGCGTGCCGGCCGGGCTTGGTCGGGGTGGGCCAGACCGGCCCGGTGCAGAAGTAGTCGACGCCGGTCTCGGCGACCGCCGCGTCCACCTCGGACTCGGCGTGGCAGGAACGGCCGATCAGCACGTCCTCGCCCAGGATCGCCCGGGCCGCCGACACCGGCAGGTCGTCCTGGCCGAGGTGGAGCACCTCGGGGCGGGCGGCGTGCGCGACGTCGGCGCGGTCGTTGACCGACAGCAGCTTCCCGTGCCGGCGGCAGGCGTCGGCGAAGACCTCCAGCGCCTCCAGCTCCTGCCTGGCCTCCAGCCCCTTGTCGCGGAGCTGGACGATGTCCACCCCGCCCGCCAGCGCGGCGTCCAGGAACTCGGCGAGGTCGCCCTGCTCCCGCCGGGCGTCGGTGCACAGGTAGAGCCGGGCGTCGGCGAGGCGCCGGCGCAGCGTGTCCGCGGCCATCAGATCAGCATCGCCTGGGCGCGGCGCTTCACCTCGGTGCCGCGGTTCTCCTGGAGCGCCTGGATCGGGCTGCCCGGCAGCGACGGGTCCTCGGTGAAGAGCCACTCCAGGATCTCTTCGTCGTTGTACCCGCAGTCGCGCAGCACGGTCAGGGTGCCGGACAGGTGCTTGACCAGCCCCTGACCGTCGATGAACGCGGCCGGGACCTGGAGCGACCTGTTCGGGCCGCGCCGGACGGCGATCAGGCCGCCGTTCTTGACCAGGTCACGCACCTCGGTGACCCGGACCCCCCACTGCTCCGAGATGTCGGGCAGGTACATCCAGTCGGTGACCAGGGCTTCAATCTTGTTCTCGATCTCACTCACGTCACCAGACTGCCACCTCCGCGGCCCGCCGCGCACCAAAGGGACGGCCCGTCAGCCCGCGACGGCCGACTTCAGCGGCACCGACGGGTCCGCCGCCCGGGCCGGATCCAGCACCGCGCCGCGCTCGACCAGCCGGCGGCCCTGGGTGAGGTCGCGCGGGCGGTCGACGGCGAGCAGGGCGCGCAGCACCCCGTCGCGCAGCCAGAGCACCGCCCAGGAGGCGTCCGCCGGCGATCCGCGCCAGAGCAGCTCGTCGCCGTCGCCGTGGCGCCCGGCGTACTGCACCATCCGGCCGAACTGCTCCGACCAGAAGTACGGCACCGGGTCGTACGGCAGGTCCGCGCCGAGGACGGCGGCGGCCGCCGCCTCGCCGGACTGCAGCGCGTGGTCCCAGTGCTGGACGGTCAGCCGGGCGCCCGTCCGGGCGGAGGGGTAGCTCGCGCAGTCGCCGGCCGCGTAGACGCCGGGCAGGGCGGTGCGCAGCCCCTCGTCCACCAGGACGGCGCCGGCCGCGTCCAGCCCGACGCCGGAGCCGGCCAGCCAGTCGGTCGCCGGGCGGGCGCCGATGCCGACCACCACCTCGTCCGCGGGCAGGCGCGAGCCGTCCGCCAGCAGCACCGCGCCGGGCTCGACGGCCTCGACGGCGGCGCCGCAGCGCAACCCGACCCCGGCCTCGGCGTACCAGGCGGCCATCGCCCGGCCGACCTCGGCGGGCAGCGCGCCGGGGACCGGCGCCGGGCCCGCCTCGACCACGGTCACCTCGCAGCCGGCCGCGCGGGCGGCGGTGGCCACCTCGGCGCCGATCCAGCCCGCGCCGACCAGCACCAGGCGCAGGCCCGGGCGGAGCAGGGCGCGCAGGGCCAGGGCGTCGTCCAGGGTGTGCAGCAGGTGCGCGCGCTCGGCGCCGGGCAGGACGCGCGGGACGGCGCCGGTGGCGATCACCAGGGCGCCGTACGGCAGGTCGCCGCCGTCGGTGTGCAGCACGCCGGGGGTGAGGCCGGTGGCGCGGCGGCCGGCGAGCAGTTCGATGCCCAGGTGCGGGAAGTCGATGTCCAGGGTGGTGGCGTCGGCCTTGCCGAGCAGCACCTCCTTGGAGAGCGGCGGCCGGTCGTACGGCGCGTGCGGCTCGTCGCCCACCAGCACGATGCGCCCCTGCCAGCCGCCCCGCCGCAGGCCCGAGGCGCACTGCGCCCCGGCCAGCCCGGCCCCGACCACGACCACCTGATCCGTCCCGCTCAGCTCTGCCACGCGGTCACTGTACTGGCGCCCGCCGGGGGCGCCGGGCGCCGTCCCACCCCTCGTACACGCCTTCGGCGGCGCCGACCCCCGGCGTTAAGGTGGGGGCACCATCACGGGAGCCCGGCGGACCGGGCTGAGAGGCGGGCTGACACGGCCTGCGACCGTCCGAACCTGATCCGGGTCATACCGGCGAAGGGAGAGCAGCGACTTTGACACGCTCGGCACCGGACGCCCACGCCGGCGTGCTGGTGATCGGCGGGGGCATCATCGGCCTCGCCGTCGCCTGGCGCGCCGCCCAGCACGGGCTGAAGGACATCGTGGTGGCGGACCCCCGGCCCGGCGGCGGCGCCGCCCAGGTCGCGGCCGGAATGCTCGCGCCCGTCACCGAACTCCAGTACGGCGAGGAGCCGCTGCTGCGCCTCGGCATGGCCTCCAACGAGCGGTACGCGGCCTTCGCCGCCGAACTGACCGAGGCCAGCGGCGGCCAGGACACCGGTTACCGCCAGTGCGGCACGATCGCCGTCGCCCTCGACTCGGACGACCGCGAGGAGCTCCGCGAGCTGCACGCCTTCCACCAGCGGCTCGGTCTGGACTCGCGGTGGCTCACCGGCCGCGAGGCCCGCAGGCTCGAACCGATGCTCGCCCCGGGCGTCCGCGGCGGCCTGCACGTCACCGACGACCACCAGGTCGACGGCCGACGGCTCGCCAAGGCCCTCGTCCTCGCATGCGAGCGGGCCGGCGTCCGGCTGCACCGCACCGAGGCCACCGCCCTGGTGGTCGACGGCGGCCGCGCCACCGGCGCCCGGCTCGCCACCGGCGCGACCGTGACCGCCGATCAGGTCGTGCTGGCCGCCGGGCCGCAGAGCCATCTGCTGCCCGGGCTGCCCGAGGGCGTGCTGCCGGCGATCCGCCCGGTCAAGGGCCAGATCCTGCGGCTGCACGTCCCGCCCGCGTACCGGCCCTTCCTGTCCCGCAACGTCCGTGCGGTGGTCCGCGGCCAGCACCTCTACCTGGTGCCCCGCGAGGACGGCGAGCTGGTGATCGGCGCGACCACCGAGGAGCAGGGGTACGACACCACCGTCACCGCCGGCGGCGTGTACGAGCTGCTGCGCGACGCCCACGAGCTGGTCCCCGGCATCACCGAACTGCCGCTGGTGGAGACCTCCGCCGGGCTGCGCCCGGGCTCGCCGGACAACGCGCCGCTGCTCGGGCCGACCGCCCTGCCCGGCCTGGTCGCCGCCACCGGCCACTACCGCAACGGCGTGCTGCTCACCCCGGTGACCGCCGACCTGGTCGCCGGGTACCTGGCCACCGGCACGACGCCGGACCTCGCCGCGCCGTTCTCCCCCACCCGCTTCGCCCCCACCGGCTCCACGACGAAGGTCCCCGCATGAGCGACATCCCCCTCACCGTCAACGGCGAGCCCCGCCAGGTGCCCGCCGCGACCACCCTCGCCGAGGTGGTGGCCACCCTGAGCCGGTCCGCCTCGGGCGTCGCCGCCGCGCTCAACGAGACCGTGGTGCCCCGTGGTTCGTGGCCGCTCACGCAGCTCTCGGCGGGCGACCGGATCGAGATCCTCACCGCCGTACAGGGGGGCTGACCATGGCTGACGACCTGCTCACCATCGCCGGCACCACCTTCGGCTCGCGCCTGATCATGGGCACCGGCGGCGCCCCCAGCCTGGAGGTCCTGGAGCAGGCGCTGCGGGTCTCCGGCACCGAGCTGACCACCGTGGCGATGCGCCGGGTCAACACCACCACCCAGGGCTCCGTCCTGGACGTGCTCACCCGCAACGGCATCCGGATCCTGCCCAACACGGCCGGCTGCTTCACCGCCGGGGAGGCCGTGCTGACGGCCCGGCTGGCCCGCGAGGCGCTCGGCACCGACTGGGTGAAGCTGGAGGTCATCGCCGACGAGCGGACGCTGCTGCCCGACCCGATCGAGCTGCTGGACGCCGCCGAGACGCTGGTCGACGACGGCTTCACCGTCCTGCCCTACACCAACGACGACCCGGTGCTGGCCCGGAAGCTGGAGGACGCCGGCTGTGCGGCGATCATGCCGCTCGGCTCGCCGATCGGCTCCGGCCTGGGCATCCGCAACCCGCACAACTTCCAGCTGATCGTGGAGAGCGCGAACGTCCCGGTGATCCTGGACGCGGGCGCCGGCACCGCCTCGGACGTCGCGCTGGCGATGGAGCTGGGCTGCGCCGCCGTCATGCTCGCCTCGGCGGTGACCCGCGCCCAGGACCCGGTGCTGATGGCCGAGGCGATGCGGTACGCCGCCGAGGCCGGGCGGCTCGCGCACCGGGCCGGCCGCATCCCGCGCCGCTTCCACGCCGAGGCCTCCTCCGCGATGGCCGGCCGGGCCGACCTCGACACCCGCGAGCGCCCGGCGTTCTGAGCCCCCGGGGGGCTTGTCACAAGCCGGGCACAGAGGGCCCCGGGAGCGGTGTCTCCCGGGGCCCTCACCCGTACGCGCCACTAGACTCGCCGGGTGGACAAGGCGGACATGGCATTGCACGACCCCCTGATCGGTACCCTGCTCGACGGCCGGTACCGGGTCGGGCAGCGCATCGCCGCCGGCGGGATGTCCACCGTCTACCGCGGCACCGACACCCGGCTCGACCGGGTCGTGGCGCTCAAGGTGATGCACCCCTCGCTGGCCGGCGACGAGGGCTTCACCGGCCGGTTCATCCGCGAGGCCAAGGCCGTCGCCCGGCTCGCGCACCCCAACGTGGTCAACGTCTTCGACCAGGGTGCGGACGGCGGAGTCGTCTTCCTCGCCATGGAGTACGTCCCCGGCCGGACCCTGCGCGACCTGCTGCGCGACCGCGGCGCGCTCTCCATCCGCGCCGCCCTGGACGTCCTGGAGCCGGTGCTCGCCGCGCTCGGCGCCGCCCACCGGGCCGGGCTCGTCCACCGCGACGTGAAGCCCGAGAACGTGCTGATCACCGACGGCGGCCTGGTCAAGGTCGCCGACTTCGGACTGGTCCGGGTCCTGAACGCCGCCGACGGCGCGGCCACCTCCGGCACGGCGACCTCCGGCACCGTCCTCGGCACCGTCTCCTACCTCGCCCCCGAGCAGATCCGCCCCGGCGACGAGACCGACCAGCGGGTGGACGTCTACGCCGCCGGCATCCTGCTGTACGAGATGCTCACCGGCCACCGCCCGCACACCGGCGAGAACCCCGTCCAGGTGATGTACCGCCACCTGCACGAGGACGTCCCCGCGCCCTCGCTGACCGTGCCGGGCATCGTCCCCGGGCTCGACGCCATAGTGGCCGGTGCCTGCGCGCGCGACCCGCAGGCCCGCCCGTACGACGCGGTCGAGCTGCTGGCCGCCCTCCAGCGGGTGCGCCGCACGCTCACCCCGGCCCAGCTGGACGCCGAACCGCCCGCCTCCACCCTGGACAGCCCGCGGTACCCGGTCAACGAGCCGACCTCGGTGCTCCGGCCCGGCGTCACCGACGCGGCCGTCTCCGCGGCGGCCCCCGGCCCGGACGCCGCGCCGCCGGTCGAGCGGACCAGCGTGCTGGACGTCCCGCCGGACGTGATGGAGCAGCTGCTCACCGAGCCGCGCCCCTACGACGAGCCGCCGCCGGCGCGCGCCCGCCGCCCCGGCCCGTGGAGCCGCCTCCCCCGCAAGCCGCTGGTCTGGGCCTGCGTGCTGGCCGCCCTGGTGCTGCTGGTCGGCGGCACCACGTACGCGCTCTCCGGCGCCCTGTACACGACGGTGCCGGGCGTGCTCGGCAAGGACCGCGCCGAGGCGCAGCGGATCCTGGACGGCGTGGGCATGCACGGGCGGTTCAGCGAGGTGTACAGCGAGACCGTCCCGGCCGGCCAGGTGGTCTCGACCGACCCGGGGGTCGGCGCCCGGGCCCGCAAGAGCGACGCGGTCGCCGTCACCGTCTCCCGCGGCCCGAAGCGGATCGCCGTGCCGGAGCTGGCCGGCAAGCCCGCCGACCAGGCCGTCGCCGCGCTGGCCGCCGCCCAGCTGGCCGGCGGCAACGTCACCCAGACGTACAGCGACACCGTGCCGGAGGGCGCGGTGATCAGCACCTCCCCGGCGGCCGGGCAGCAGCTGCCGGAGAACTCGCCGGTCGCGCTGGTGGTCAGCAAGGGCATGGTGGCCGTCCCGGACGTCACCGGGATGTCCAAGGACGACGCCGCCAAGGCGCTCCAGGCCGCCGGGTTCGCGATGCAGAGCAGCGGTGTCAACCTGTTCGGCACCGGCAAGGTCTCCAGCCAGTCCCCCGCCGCCGGCGAACGCCGGCCGCAGCACACCGTGGTGACGGTCAACTTCCCCTTCCTCTGAGGGTTTTCCGGCCCTGGGGCGGATCCGACGGACAGGCCCTCGGGTCGCACCCGGCGTAGCGTGGAACCAGGCCTGCCCGGCCCCGCCCGCCACAGCCGGGAAGGCTGCGGCACCGGGACCTCCGGACGGGGCTGCGCGGCGGCCGGTACCACGAGGATGTGGTCGTCATGGGCGGACCCACCGTCGACGGCTTGAGGGAGCGCGTGCGGGGCGCGGTGATCACCCCCGCGGACGAGGGCTACGACGAGGCGCGCCGGGTCTACAACGGCATGGTGGACCGCCGGCCGGCCGTGATCGTCCGGGTGGCCAACGCGGGCGACGTGATGGCCACCGTCGACTTCGCCCGGGACAACACGCTGGATCTGGCGGTCCGCGGCGGCGCCCACAGCGCGCCCGGCTTCGGCACCTGCGACGACGGCGTGGTGATCGACTTCTCCGCGCGACGGGGCGTGCGGATCGACCCGGAGCGCCGGACCGCGCAGTGCGAGGGCGGCGTCACCTGGGGCGACCTCAACACCGCGGGGTACGCCTTCGGCCTCGGCGTCACCGGGGGGATCATCTCCACCACCGGCATCGCCGGGCTGACCCTCAACGGCGGCTTCGGCCACCTGGCCCGCGGACTGGGTCTGAGCTGCGACAACCTGATCTCGGCCGACGTGGTCACCGCCGACGGCCGGTTCCGCACGGTGAGCGCCGAGCAGGAGCCGGACCTCTTCTGGGCGCTGCGCGGCGGCGGCGGCAACTTCGGCGCGGTGACGTCCTTCGAGTTCCGGCTGAGCCCGGTCGCCGACGTGGTCGCCGGGCCGTTCGTCTACGAGCTGGAGCATGCGGCCGACGTGTTGCGCTTCTACCGCGAGTACATCCGGGACGCCCCCGAGCAGCTGGGCCTCTTCCCCGGCTTCCACCTCGCCCCACCGCTGCCGTTCGTGCCGGAGGACCGGGTCGGCGACCCCTTCATCCTGCTGGTCCCGTGCTGGGCCGGGCCGCCGGCCGAGGCGGAGAAGGTGCTCGCCGCGCTGCGGGACGCGGCGCCGGTGGTGGCCGAGGGCGTCGGCCCGGCACCGTACCCGGCGTTCGCCGCCGCCTTCGACCCGCTGCTGCCGCCCGGACTCCAGCAGTACTGGAAGGGCGTCTTCGCGACCGAGCTCACCGACGGGGCGATCGCCGCGCACGTGGAGTACGGGCCGCGGGTGCCGACGGTCAACTCGGCGGTGCACCTCTACCCGATCAACGGCGCCTGCCACCGCGTGCCCGCCGACGCGACGGCCTTCTCCCACCGGGACGCGACCTTCGCCACCGTGATCGCCGGCGTCTGGCCGGACCCGGCCGACAACGAGCGGAACACGGCCTGGGTGCGCGACTACTACGCCGCGCTCGCCCCGCACTCCGACGAGGCCGGCTACATCGGCTTCATGGACCACGACGACCAGCACCGGATCGAGGCCAACTACCGGGGCAACTACGACCGCCTGGTGGAGCTGAAGCAGCGCTACGACCCCGGCAACCTGTTCCACCTCAACCAGAACATCAAGGGCTGACGGCTACCGCAGCGGCCCGTCGCCCGGCTCCTCCTGGTAGGAGTAGCGCTGCTCCCGCCAGGGGTCGGCGAGGTTGTGGTACCCGCGCTCCTCCCAGAAGCCGCGCCGGTCGGCCCGCATGTACTCCACCGCCCGGACCCACTTGGGCCCCTTCCAGGCGTAGAGCTGCGGGACGACGAGGCGGACGGGGAAGCCGTGCTCGGCGGTGAGCGGCTCGCCGTTGCGGTGGGTGGCGAAGACGGTCCGCGGGTCGGCGAAGTCGGCCAGCCGCAGGTTGGCGCTGTAGCCGTACTCGGCCCAGACCATCACGTGGGTGACGTCGGGGGCCGGGGGCACCTGCGCCAGCACGGCCGCGGCCGACACGCCCGTCCAGTCGTTGCCGAGCATCGAGAACTTGGTGACGCAGTGCAGGTCGGCCCGGACGGTGGTGCGCGGCAGGGCGTTGAAGCCGGCGAAGTCCCAGCTGTGCTTCTCCGCCGAGGCGGTCGCGCCGAACACCTGGAATTCCCAGGCCAGCGGCTTGAAGCGGGGCACCGGTCCGTAGTGCAGAGCGGGCCAGCCGCGTTGCGGGCGCTGTCCCGGAGGGAGCCTCGGGTCAGACGGCGGGATCGGTTCTTGTTCGGGCTGACCCATGGGTCCATGGTGACAGACGGCGGACAACGCCCGGCGCGCGCCCCTTTCCGGTGCCGTGCGCCCGCCCGTACGGGCCAATAGCCGGCCAAATCGGATATTCGGGCACATGTCGTAGTGAGTGTGAACTTACTGGAATTTCTTCCCATCGCGGTGCCAGGATGCGTTCCAGCCACGGGCACGGCCGGGGTTCCCCGACGCACAGCAGGAAGGCAGCGCCATGAAGGGCGACGCAGAGGTCATCGAATTCCTCAACGAGCAGCTCACCGCCGAGCTGACCGCCATCAACCAGTACTTCCTGCACGCCAAGATGCAGGAGAACTTCGGCTGGACCAAGCTCGCCAAGTACACCCGGCACGAGTCCTTCGACGAGATGAAGCACGCCGAGGTGCTCACCGACCGGATCCTCTTCCTGGACGGACTGCCCAACTACCAGCGGCTCTTCCACGTCCGGATCGGCCAGACCGTCAAGGAGATGTTCGAGGCCGACCGCCAGGTCGAGGTCGAGGCGATCGACCGGCTCAAGCGCGGGATCGTGGTGATGCGCGCCAAGAACGACGTCACCTCGGCCAACATCTTCGAGGCCATCCTGGAGGACGAGGAGCACCACATCGACTACCTCGACACCCAGCTGGAACTGCTGGAGAAGCTCGGGGAGGCGCTCTACCTCGCCCAGCTGATCGAGCAGCCGGAGTCCTGAGCCCGTCCCGCGCTCCGGACCCCGCCGGACGCCCGGGCGCTCAGGCCGCGCGCAGCGGGGCGACCGGGGCCAGCGGCACCGCTTCCGACGGCGCGGCCTCCGAGTCGGCGAGCCCCAGCTTCGCGGCCAGCCGGGCGGTCGGGCAGGGCCGCGCGCCGTGCTCGCCCAGCAGGGCCTGGATGCGCCGGACGCAGGAGCCGCAGTCGGTCCCGGCCTTGCACCCCTTGGCGATCTGGCGCGGGGAGTTGGCACCCGCGTCGATCTCGCTCTTCACCTGGGCCTCGGTGACCGCATGACACATGCACACGTACATCGCGGTCTCTCCCGGGGGGTGCAGCGGAGTGGATCTTGACTAAGGCTTGCCTTAGCTCACTAAGCCTCACCTTACCCGGCAAACCTGGCGTGAAAAAGCCCCTCCGGGCTCGGGAATCCCGAATCCGGAGGGGCCTTCGTCACATCAGGGCCGACCAGCGCCGATCAGGCCCGACCGGGCCGGGCCGGGGCCGCGGCGGCCCGGCGGCTCACTGGCCGCCGCGGTACATCTCGGCCACCAGGAACGCGAGGTCCAGCGACTGGCTGCGGTTGAGCCGCGGGTCGCAGGCCGTCTCGTAGCGCTGGTGCAGGTCGTCGACCAGCACCTCGTCGCCGCCGCCGACGCACTCGGTGACGTCGTCGCCGGTCAGCTCCACGTGGATGCCGCCCGGGTGGGTGCCGAGCGCGCGGTGCACCTCGAAGAAACCCTTGACCTCGTCGAGCACGTCGTCGAAGCGGCGGGTCTTGTGGCCGCTGGAGGCCTCGAAGGTGTTGCCGTGCATCGGGTCGCAGATCCAGACCGGCTGCGCGCCGGAGGCGGTGACCTTCTCCACCAGGGCGGGCAGGTGCTCGCGGATCTTGCCCGCGCCCATCCGGGTGATGAAGGTGAGCCGGCCGGGCTCGCGCTCCGGGTCCAGCTTCTCGATCAGGGTGAGCGCCTCGTCGACCGAGGTGGTCGGGCCGAGCTTCACGCCGATCGGGTTGCGGATCCGGGAGGCGAACTCGATGTGCGCGTGGTCCAGCTGCCGGGTGCGCTCGCCGATCCACACCATGTGGCCGGAGACGTCGTACAGCTCGCCGGTGCGCGAGTCCACGCGGGTCAGCGCGGTCTCGTAGTCGAGGATCAGCGCCTCGTGCGAGGAGAAGAACTCGACCGTCTTGAACTCCTCCGGCGCGACACCACAGGCGTTCATGAACGCCAGCGCGTTGTCGATCTCGCGGGCGAGCTGCTCGTAGCGCTGGCCGGCCGGCGAGTTGCGCACGAAGTCCTGGTTCCAGGCGTGCACCTGGCGCAGGTCCGCGTAACCACCGGTGGTGAAGGCGCGCACCAGGTTGAGCGTCGCGGCGGACGCGTTGTACATCCGCTTCAGGCGCTCCGGGTCCGGGATGCGGGACTCGGGGGTGAACTCGAAGCCGTTCACCGAGTCGCCCCGGTAGACCGGAAGGGTGACGCCGTCGCGGGTCTCGGTCGACTTGGAACGCGGCTTGGAGTACTGGCCGGCGATGCGGCCGACCTTCACCACGGGCACGGAGGCGGCGTACGTCAGCACGGCCGCCATCTGGAGCAGGGTCTTCAGCTTGTTGCGGATGTGCTCGGCCGACACGCCGTCGAAGGCCTCGGCGCAGTCGCCGCCCTGCAGCAGGAACGCCTCACCACGCGCCACGGCAGCGAGCCGGGCGCGCAGCTGGTCGCACTCGCCGGCGAAGACGAGCGGCGGATAGGAGGCGAGCTCCGCAAGGGTCTTGCGCAGAGCCTCTTGGTCCGGCCATTCAGGCTGCTGCGCCGCGGGCAGGGACTGCCAGGGGTGGGGATTCGTCACGGTCACACGGCCAAGGCTACGGGGTGCGACAACCGATTTGTGACCGATGCCCGATGGGTGAGACACATGCCGGACAATCGCTTGACCGGCCTCACCCGGTCCGCCGCATCCGCTACTCTCGACGCGTGAACACGCCGCACACCTTCTCCTGGTGGTGGGCCGACCCCTCGGGTGGCCCACAGATCGCGCGTTCCTGAGCGAACACGACGGCCGCCCCTCGGGGCGGCCGTCGGCGTATGAGCAGACGGCCCTCCCGGGAGCGGAACCACAGCACCGCACCCCGCCTCCACCCGGAAGGAAGCCGCCACCGTGACCACCGCCACCGACCTGCTCGCCCGACTGACCGGCCCGGACGCCCCCGCCTTCGCCCTGCTGCACCGCCGCACCCCGCGCCTCGCCCCCGACACCGTCGAGGTCCTGCTGGGCACCGTCGGCGCGTACGAGCGGCTGGCCGACCTGCCGGTCCGCGAGGGCGTGCCGGCCGACGGCCCGGTGCACGACCTGCTCGCACTGGTCCCCTACCGCCAGATCCGCGAGCGCGGCTTCGAGGCGCACGACGACGCCACCCCGCTGCAGGCCCTCTCCGTCACCTCGCAGTACGCCCTCCCGCTGTCCGAACTGATGCCCGTACTGCCGCAGTTGCCGGTCTCACTCGCCGGCGGTGCGTTCGACATCGACGACCAGGAGTACGCCGGCATCGTCCGCCGGGTGATCGAGGACGAGATCGGGCGCGGCGAGGGCGCCAACTTCGTGATCCGGCGGGACTTCACCGCCACGCTCGACCGGTTCTCGCCGGAGCTCGCGCTCTCGCTCTTCCGCCGGCTGCTGGAGCAGGAGCGCGGCGCCTACTGGACCTTCCTGGTGCACACCGGCGACCGCGTCCTGGTCGGCGCCTCCCCCGAGGTCCACGTCCGGCAGAGCGGCGGGACCGTGGTGATGAACCCGATCTCCGGCACCTACCGCTATCCGGCCGCCGGAGCCGACCTCGACTCGCTGATCGACTTCCTGCACGACCCCAAGGAGCTGGAGGAGCTCACCATGGTGGTCGACGAGGAGCTCAAGATGATGTGCACCGTCGGCGACCTCGGCGGCCAGGTCCTCGGCCCGCGCCTCAAGGAGATGTCCCACCTCGCGCACACCGAGTACGAGCTGCGCGGGCGCACCTCGCTGGACGTCCGCGAGGTGCTGAAGGAGACGATGTTCGCCGCCACCGTCACCGGCAGCCCGGTGCAGAACGCCACCCGGGTGATCAGCCGGTACGAGCGCGGCGGGCGCGGCTACTACGCCGGTGCGCTCGCCCTGATCGGCCGCTCCGCCAGCGGCGGCCAGCAGCTGGACTCCCCGATCTGCATCCGCGCCGCCGACATCGACCCGGCCACCGGCCGGCTGGTGGTCCGGGTCGGCGCGACCCTGGTCCGCCACTCCGACCCGGAGTCGGAGGTGGCCGAGACCCACGCCAAGGCCGCCGGGGTGCTCACCGCGATCGGCGCCCGGCCGGCGCCCGCCCGGCACCCGCAGCGGTCCGGCCCGCGGCTCGCCGACGACCACCGCGTCCAGGCGGCGCTGGACGCCCGGCGCGCCAACCTGGCCCCGTTCTGGCTGCGGATGCAGGAGCCGGCCCGGGTCACCGAGGCCGAGCCGACCCTGGTCGTGGACGGCGAGGACACCTTCACCTCGATGCTCGCCCACCTGCTGACCTCGCTCGGCCACCGGGTCACGGTCGCCCGCTTCGACGAGCCCGGCCTGCGGGAGCGCGTCACCGCCCACCGCGGCCCGCTGGTGCTCGGCCCCGGCCCGGGCGACCCGGCCGCGGCGGACGACCCCAAGATGGCCGTGCTCCGCCCGGTCGTCGCCGACGCGCTGGCCGCCGTCCGCTCCGGCGCCCGCACCGCGCCGCTGCTGGCCGTCTGCCTCAGCCACCAGCTGCTCTCGGACGCCCTCGGGCTGCCGCTGGCCCGCAAGGCCGTGCCGTTCCAGGGCGCCCAGGAGAGCGTCGACCTGTTCGGGACGAAGCGCACCGTCGGCTTCTACAACACGTTCACCGCGCGCTGCTCGGACGAGGACGCCGCCCAACTGGCCGCCGGGGGCGTCGAGGTCTCCCGCGACCCGCTGACCGGCGACGTCCACGCACTGCGCGGCCCGGGCTTCGCCGGACTGCAGTTCCACCCGGAGTCGGTCCTCACCCGGGACGGGGTGGACATCGTCGCCGGGCTGCTCCGGGAGGCGGCGGCGGTACGCGGCTGAGGCCCCCCGGCCGGTGCGCCGCCGCCCGGGCGGCGGCGCACCGCTCAGATCTCGTCGTCCAGCCCCTGCTCGATCGCGTACCGGACCAGCTCGACCCGGTTGTGCAGCTGGAGCTTGCCCAGGGTGTTCTGGACGTGGTTCTGCACCGTGCGGTGGGAGAGCACCAGCCGGTCGGCGATCTGCCGGTAGGACAGGCCCTTGGCGACCAGCCGCAGCACCTCGGTCTCCCGCGCGGTCAGCTGCGGGACGGCGGGGGCGGTCGGCGCGGCGGGCTCGGCGGCCAGCCGGCGGAACTCGCCGAGCACCAGGCCGGCCAGGCCGGGGGTGAAGACGGCGTCGCCGACGGCGGTGCGGCGCACCGCGTCCAGCAGCTCGTCCCGGCCGGCCGACTTCACCAGGTACCCGGTCGCGCCGGACTTCACCGCCTCCAGCACGTCCGCGTGCTCGCCGCTCGCCGAGAGCACCAGGACGCGCACCGACGGGTCCTGGGCCACCACCTGACGGCAGGCCTCGGCGCCGGAGAGCCCGGGCAGGTTGAGGTCCAGCACGACCACCTGCGGGGCGCAGGCGCGGGCCCGGCGGACGGCCTCCTCGCCGTCGCCCGCGGTCGCCACCACGTCCAGCCCGGCCTCGGCGAGGTCGCGGGAGACGGCGTCGCGCCACATCGGGTGGTCGTCGACGACCATGACGCGCACCGGCTGCTCGGCCTGCGTGCCGGTCGTCGGCTGGTCGGTCATCGGCTGGTCGGTCATCGGGGGCCTTCCTCGGGACGCGGGACGCGGAGTTCCACCTCGACGCCCTCCCCGGGCACCGAGTACAGCTCGGCCGTGCCGCCGAGGTCCAGCAGCCGGCCGCGGATGGACTGGGAGACGCCGAGCCGGCCGGCCTGCTCCGCCTCGCCGAGCCGCCCGGGGACGAAGCCCGGGCCGTCGTCGCGGATGCTCACCGTCACGGCCTCCGGCTCGTCCTCGACCAGGATCCAGGCGCGGGCCCCGGCGCCGGCGTGCTTGCGGACGTTGTCCACGGCGGCACCGACGGCGGCGGCCAGCTCACCGGCGGCCGGGGCGGGCAGCAGCACCGGCGTGCCGGGGGCGGAGAGCGTGATCCGCTCGTCCGTGTACGGGCCGAGCAGGGTTCGCAGGTCCTGCGGCTCCAGGGCCGCGCGCTGGGCCGGCAGCGGGCCGCCGCTCATCAGCGCCCGCAGCGCGCGCTCCTGCTCGCCGGCCAGCCGGCCGAGCTCGGCGAAGTCGCCGCCCCGGCCCGCGCCCTGCTCGCCGCCCCGGCGCTGGACCAGCGCCAGCACCTGGAGCACGCCGTCGTGGATGTCCCGGGAGAGCCGCTCGCGCTCCCGGGTGGCCGCCTCCACCTGGAGGGCCCGGGTGAGGGTCGCCTCACTGGCCCGGGCGAGCTCGATCACGTAGCCGATCGCGCAGCCGGTCACCATCAGCAGCACGATGTTGTGGATGTTGTCGCCGGTCGGACCGCCGTGGCCGAGGATGTTGGCCACCCCGATCACCGAACCGGCCGCCGCCGCCCAGCGCCAGCCGCCCTTGCCCGCGAAGCCGAGCACGGTGCCGGCCGCCCAGATGGTGGGCAGGGTGGGCGCGCCGTGGCTGATTCTGGCCGGGGAGTCGGTGAGGCCGCTCATCACGATGCCGGTGACGACGAGCGTGAGGTCGGTGCCGAGCACGTACCAGGTGCAGCGCTGCGGCCCGGCGAAGGCGCGGGTGCTGGCCAGCGTCCAGAGCGTCAGCGCACCGAGGTAGATCCAGCCCGCGACGGGGTGCAGGAACTCCAGGTAGGAGTTGAGGAAGCGCAGCAGGGCGTAGCCGAGCGCCAGGACCCGGAAGAAGGAGATGGCGCGCCAGAGCGGCAGTTCGACGGACATGCCGCCGGCCGCGACCGCCCCGCCCACCGCGCCGGTCCTACTGCCGTCCGTCATCGTCCCTGCCCCTCCCCCGGCGGCGGGCCTCAGGCCGGCCCGTTGTCCTTCTGTTCCTGCTCCGCGGCCTTCTGCTCCTGCTCCAGGGCCTTCTGGGCCTTCTCCGCCTCGGCCTTCTCGGCCTTGGCGGCGGCCTGTTCGGCCTTCTGGACCGCCTTGCGCTCGGCGTCCGCGCGCTTCTTGTCGTCGGCGATCTGCCGCTTGGCGGCGGTCGCGTAGATGTCGACGTACTCCTGGCCGGAGAGCCGCATGATCTCGTACATCACCTCGTCCGTCACCGAACGGAGGATGAAGCGGTCGTTCTCCATGCCGTGGTAGCGGGAGAAGTCCAGCGGCCGGCCGATCCGGATGCCCGGGCGGATGCCGAAGTTGGGGATCACCTGGCCGGGCGGCTGCACCTTCTCGGTGTCGATCATCGCGACCGGGATCACCGGCGCACCGGTGGCCAGCGCGACGCGGGCCAGGCCGCCGACCTTGCCGCGGTACAGCTTGCCGTCGGGCGAGCGGGTGCCCTCCGGGTAGACGCCGAAGAGCTCGCCGCGGTCCAGCACCGCGATCGCGGAGCGGATCGCCGCCTCACCGGCGCCGCGCACGCCGGAGCGGTCCACCGGCAGCTGGCCGACGCCCTTGAAGAAGGCGGCCGTCAGCTTGCCCTTCACGCCGGGCGTGTTGAAGTACTCGGCCTTGGCGATGAAGGTCACCCGGCGCTTGATCAGCGCGGGGAAGAAGAAGGAGTCCGAGAAGGAGAGGTGGTTGCTCGCGATGATCGCGGCACCCTCGGCGGGGATGTTCTCCTCACCCTCGATCCACGGCCGGAAGAAGATCCGAAGCAGTGGCGCGACGATCATCTTCATCAGTCGGTAGAACAACCCGGGCCTCCTGTTATGCGGACCGGTCGATCCTAATGCCCCGCGGCGGCCGCCCGCGCCCCGCCCCGCCCCGGCGGGGCGTCCGGTGGGGCTGTACGACGTGGGCGGGCCCGTGGGACGATCGGGTTCCCGCAGCCTGCCGTTCCTGCGCCGCCCCCGGCCGACCCCGTCGGGCCCCGCGTCCTCGTCCTCCAGCGTCCCCGCCCGCGAAGGAGCCCGTCATGCCGCCGCTGCCCGGTGCCGAACCCTACCGCCACCGGGGCGGTCCGGTGGGCGTCCTGCTCTGCCACGGCTTCACCGGCTCGCCGCAGTCGCTGCGGCCGTGGGCCGAGGACCTCGCGGCGGCCGGATTCACCGTCTCGCTGCCGTTGCTGCCGGGGCACGGAACCCGTTGGCAGGACATGCAGGTGACGCGCTGGGAGGACTGGTACGCCGAGGTGGAGCGCGAGCTGCTCGCGCTGTCCGCCGAGTGCGAGCAGGTCTTCGTCCTCGCCCTGTCGATGGGCTCCTCGCTGGCGCTGCGGCTGGCCGCGCTGCACGGGCTGGCCGTCTCCGGGCTGGTGCTGGTCAACCCGTCGGTGCGCTCCGACAACCCCGCGAGCGTGCTGCTGCCGGTACTGCGTCACCTGGTGCCGAGCCTGCCGGGGATCGCCGACGACATCGCCCGGCCGGGCTCGGTGGAGCTCGGCTACGACCGGACTCCGCTGCACGCCGCCTGGTCTCTGACCAGGCTCTGGAAGGACGTCCAGGGCCGGCTGCCGCAGGTGACCCAGCCGGTGCTGCTCTTCCGCAGCCCGCAGGACCACGTCGTCTCCGCGGCCAACTCGGAGCTGGTGCTGGCGCGGATATCCTCGACCGACGTGACGGAGCGGCTGTGCCAGCGCAGCTACCACGTCGCGACGCTGGACCACGACGCGCCGGAAATATTCGCGGCCAGCCAGGACTTCATCCGACGGCTGGCTCCCGCGCACACGGCGGGCGTCACCCGGGTCGAATCCGACGATCACCAAGGCTGAAGGGCCGGAAGTGCACGAGAGCAGCACGGCGGGCGGCGAGGACGAGGCGCCCCGCGAGGACGCGGAGAACACGAAGGCCGCCGAGGCCGGGACCGAGGGTCCCGAGGCCGACGACGCCGCGGGGAACGGGGGCGACGGCGCGGGCTCCGGCCCCGGCGCGGACGTCCGCAAGGAGGCCGCCGCCGAGCCGCCCCGGGTGCGGCGCGCGCCCGAGCGCAGCCAGGCCGAACAGGACGAGATCTTCGCCGCGCTGGTCGCCCAGTTCGACGACCCCGTCGACCTCAACAACCCGGACTGGCCGGAGATCGAGGACCTCCGGGCGCGCGGCGGGCTGAAGGGCGGGTTCAAGGACGCCGCCGAGCGCCGCGACGGCCCGGACGACCTCTCGGACCTCGCGCCGCAGCCGCGACCGCGCTCCGGCAGGCCGGTGATGCCGGCCGCCTCCCCCGGCCCGCGCGACTTCGAGCTGGCCGAGGAGGCCGACGAGGGCCATTTCGTCCCGCCGGAGCCGCCGCCGCTGCCCGCCGCCGACGTCACCGCCAAGTTCGCCTGGCTGGCCGTCCTCGGCGGCCCGGCGCTGCTGCTGTTCGACGCGGTGGTCTGGCGCGAGGTCTCCGGCTGGCCGGCCTGGATCGGGGTGTCGGCCTTCCTCGGCGGCTTCGTGACCCTGGTGGTCCGGATGAAGGACCGTGACGAGGACGAGCCCGAGGACCCGCACGGCGGCGCGGTCGTCTGACCCCTCGTCAACCGGTCGGGAGTTCCAGGACGGCGAGCACCGGCAGGTGGTCGGTGGCGGCCCGCAGGTCGGCCTCGGTGACGCCGGGCAGCCCGTGCGGGACGCCGCAGGCGAGGACGCGCACGCCGGGGGTGGCGAAGACGGCGTCGATCCGCTGGTAGGGGTTCTCCGGGACGGACGTGAACTCGCCGCCCCAGGGCGCGGCCACGTACCCGTCCTGGAGCCGGCCCGCCAGCAGCCGCCAGCCCGGGCCGTCCGGGTGCTCGTTGAAGTCCCCCGCGACCACGCCGGGTCCGGCGATCCGCAGCTGGTCGAGCAGCAGCTCGAACTGCCCGTACCGCTCCGCCGGGTCCAGGCTCAGGTGGCAGGCGGTGACGGAGAACGGCACCGAGCCGGCCACCCTGACGACGGCACTGGCGAAGCCGCGGGCGTGCAGGCCGCGGGTCTTGGGCAGCAGCCGGTCGTGGACGGCGAGCACCTCCACCCCGGGCCGGCCGAGCAGCAGCGGGCCGGCGGCGGTCCGGCCGCCGCCGGCCAGGACGACGGTGCCGGTCCGCCGGGCGAGCCAGGCGGCCTGGCCCTCCGGGCGCCAGTACCGCGGCGACTCCTGGACGCAGACCACGTCCGGCGCGCAGGCCCGGATCACCCGGACCAGGGCGTGCCGGTCGTCGCGCAGCGAGCGGACGTTGTAGCCGAGCAGCCGCAGCCGCCCCGGCCCGGGCGGCGGCAGCTCGGCCGGTCCGGCGTTCGCCGGTCCACTGGTCATGGCGGTCCTCCCCTGCGTCCGGTGGTGCTCCGCTGACGACCGTACGGCAGCGGGGCCGCCGCGCGGCGGGGGAACACGACGGCGGCGCGGCCGGGGCCCGCAGGCCCTGGCCGCGCCGCCGCCGGCGTGCGCGTGGTGGGGATCAGATGGTGCGGGCCAGGTCGGCCGCGCCGGAGATGCCGGCCGCCGAGCCCATCGAGGCGAGCACCACCTCGGCGCGCGGGCGGTGCACCCCGCCGGTGAGGTAGTGCTCGAAGGCCTTGGCGACCGGGTCGAGCAGCAGCCGGCCGGAGTCGGAGACGCCGCCGCCGAGCACGAAGACGCCCGGATCGAAGAGCGCGGCGAGGTCGGCCATGCCCCGGCCCAGCCAGTCGGCCAGCTCGGCGTAGCACTCCAGGGCGAGCGGGTCGCCCTCCTCGGCGGCCTGGGTGATGTGGATGCCGCGGATGGTCTCGGCGACGCCGTCGTTGAGCTCCAGCATCCGCTTGCCGTGGATCGGGTTGGCGGCGGCCTTCTCCCGGCCGTAGCGGCGCAGCGCCCGGCCCGAGCCGTACTGCTCCCAGCAGCCCTTGCCGCCGCAGCCGCAGGCGAGGCCGTCGGGGACCATGTTGAGGTGGCCGATCTCGCCGGCCACGCCGAACCGGCCGCGGTGCAGCCGGCCGTCCAGGACGATCCCTCCGCCGATGCCGGTGCCGACGGTGATCAGCACCATGTCCTCGTACTCGGCGGCCGCGCCGAAGCGGAACTCGGCCCAGGCCGCGCAGTTGGCGTCGTTCTCGACCACGGTATCCAGGCCGGTGAGCTCCTCGATCCGGGTGCGCAGCGGCTCGTCCTCCCAGTCGATGTTGGGGGCGAAGATCACCGTGGAGCGGTTGCGGTCGACGAACCCGGGAGCACCGACGCCGGCCGCGACCACGTCGGGGTACTGCTCCTTGAGCTCGCGGACGGCCTGCGCGATGGCGTCGACCGCCCACTGCGGGTCGGCCGGGGTGGGCACCCTGGTCCGGGCCAGGATCTCGCCCGCCTCGTTGACCACGCCTGCCGCGATCTTGGTCCCGCCGACGTCGACGCCGATGGTCAGAGCCATGTGTCCCTCAGCTATTCACTCGTTCCCGCTGGACGGAACCGTACCGCCCAACCCGGCCCCCGTACACACCGTCGCATACATTAACCGAAGACAATTTGTGGCCGAGCTCGCCGATCCCCTTCAAAAGTCGTACATTCCTACCCGCTCCGTCGCAGCATGGAGCCAGACCGTCACTCTCTCGGGATCAGGGCTTCACTGCTTGTCGGACGGTCCGTCAGGCGTGTCGAGGTCGATCCGCTCGCTGCGGGCGCTCTCGCCGGCGGTCCAGCGGCGCTCGTGACCGGCCACGGCGGCCCGGTAGGCGGCCAGCAGCTCGCCACCGGCCGCGGCCAGCCCGCTGCCCGCGTTGGCCAGGTGCCCGTACACGTCGGGCTGGTTCTCGCGGAGGCGGTCGGCGAGGCCGGCCAGCGAGATCAGGGTTTCGGCGCCGGCCTCCTGGGCCTTCCGGCCGGCGGCGGTGGCGAACCGGCGTACCTCGTCCACCAGGGGGCCCAGCTCCGGGCCGAAGGGGTGCTCGGCGGCCTGCTCGGTGCGGTCGTCGGCAGTGCTCATCGCGGGCGTCTCCTCGGCTCCGGCCGCCCCTGCGGCCACTGGACCCGACGCTACCCGACCCGGGACGCGGTCCCGGAGGCGTCCGGGCGGCTCAGCCGCGCGGCCAGAGCGCCGGGTCCGGCGCGAAACGGACGGCGAGCACCCCGTCGTGCAGGGCGGCGCCCGCGACGGTGCAGCGGCGCAGCGCCGACGGCAGGGTGAGCACCCGCCGGTGGGCACCGAGGCCGACCACCAGCTCGTCCCCGCGGCGCACCAGGTCCAGGTCGGCCCGGTCGGCACCGGGCAGGGCGAGGTGCCAGACCAGGAGGCCGTCCTCGGCCAGCCGGTCCTCGACCGGCCACGGCCCGGCGGCGAGCGGTGCCGGGCCCGGCCCGGTGCCGTAGAGGCGGTCGGCGACGGCCTCCAGGGTGACCTCGGCGAGGCCGGTGACCAGCACCGGCACGTCGCCGGCGGCGGCCAGGGCGGCCAGCTCCTCCTGCCGGCGGCGGGCCAGCCCGGCCAGCCACGGGTCGGGCGAGTCGGCGGCCGCGTCCGGCAGCGCCCCGTGCACCACCACGGCGTCCGGCCGGTGCCCGTGCAGCGCCAGCCCGGCGCGGATCCGGCCCAGTTCGTCGAAGGGGTGGCCGTCGGCGGCGGTCACCAGGCGGACGCTGGTGCCGGGCGCGGTGATCGCGGCGCGGGCCTCGGCGAGCGCGGCGGCCGCCTTGGCCCGGCCCTCGTAGAGCCAGTCGGCGGGCATCGGGACGCCGGCCAGGCCGGCCAGCAGCGGGCGCAGCGCCCGGGCGGCCTGGCGCTGCCCGGGCACGAGGCGTGCCAGGTAGCGCTCCAGCTGCTCGGGCAGGGCGAGCGTGCCGATCAGCTCGGCGGGCGCAGGGGCGAGCACCACCAGGACGTCGGCCTCGGCGGCGGGCAGGGCGCGCAGCAGGGCGAGCCGGGCGGTGCCGGGGAGGGCGGTGAGCTCCTCGGGGTCGAGCGGCTCGGCGCCGAGCAGGTCGAGGGCGGGCGCCAGCCTGCCGCCGATCTCGCCGAGCGCGCGCCGGAAGGCGGCCTGCTCGTCGATCCGGGCCACGGTCAGCCCCGGCTCGTAGACGGCCGGTCCGGGTTCCAGCCGGGTGCCGAGGACGGCGTCGAGGGCGCGGTGGGGGTCGTCGGCGGCCAGCAGCAGGGTGCGGCGGCCCTGCCGGGCGGCGTGCAGCGCGGTGGCGGCGGCCACCACGGGCGCCGCGGCATCGCCGCTGACCAGGATGGTGCGTGTGGCCGTCATGCCGTCCTGCCCCCGCTTTCCGGGCGTCAGCCCTCGACGCGCTTCTTCAGGCCGGCCAGCGCCCGGTCGATGATGACCTTCTCGGCCTTGCGCTTGATCATGCCGAGCATCGGGATCTTGACGTCGACGGCGAGCTGGTAGGTGACCTCGGTCCGGCCGCCGCCGAGCGGGGCGAGCGCGTAGGAGCCGTCCAGCGAGCGGAGCATCTGACTGCGCACCAGCGTCCAGCTGACCTCGCGGTCGTCGTCCCAGGTGTAGGCGAGGACGTGCTCGTCGCGGATGGCGCCGGCGTCGAGCAGCAGGCGCACCTGGGAGGCGCGGCCGTCCCCGGCGGTCTCCAGCACCTCGATCTCCTTGACCTCACCGGTCCAGGCCGGGTAGGCGGCGAAGTCGGCGATCACGGCCATGACCGTCTCCGGGGTCGCGTCGATGGTGATGCTCGACCTGGTGTGCTCCGCCATGGAAATGGCCCTCCGCGTCGTCCCTTGCTGCCGGCCCGGCCGAGCCTGCTCGGTCGGGTGCGCCCGGAGCAGGCTATCGCGCCCGGGGACGCCGTCAGGCCCGGGGCTCGGTGGGCCGCCGCGGCACCGGGGCCCGCGCTCCGGTGCCGTGACGGGCTACCGGTCGGTCACCCCGGCGCTGCCGTAGGGTGCCATTCGAACGACCCGGTCACGGCCTGGTCGGACCGGGTAAAGGTGTGACACTTCGAACACCGGAGCCGACCCCCCTGGTCGAAGCTGCCTACCGGGCAGTAACGTCCTGCCGTCCCGCAGCGTCGCGAACGAGGAGCAGTCTTGCTCGACTTCAGCCTTCCGGCCCTCTACCAGGTACCGAGCGGCGGTAACCTCTCCGACCTCGTGCACCAGAACGCCGAGCGGCACCCGAACGTCGCGGTGCTCAGCCGTAAGGTGGACGGCCAGTGGCAGGAGTTGACCGCCACCCAGTTCCTGGCGGAGGTGCACTCCGCCGCGAAGGGCCTGATCGCCGCCGGCATCGGCCCCGGCGACCGGGTGGGCATCATGTCCCGCACCCGGTACGAGTGGACGCTGCTGGACTTCGCGATCTGGACGGCCGGCGCGATCACCGTGCCGGTGTACGAGACCTCCTCCCCCGAGCAGGTCGAGTGGATCCTCGGCGACTCCGGCGCGGTCGCCGTCCTCACCGAGACCGACCGGCACGCCGAGGTGGTCGAGCAGGTCCGCGAGCGCCTGCCGGAGCTGAAGCACACCTGGCAGATCGAGGCCGGCGCCCTGGCCGCGCTGGCCGAGGCCGGGCAGCAGGTCTCCGACGCCACCGTCGACGAGCGCCGCTCGACGGCCGGCTCCGACTCGGTCGCGACCATCGTCTACACCTCGGGCACCACCGGCCGCCCCAAGGGCTGTCAGCTCACCCACGGCAACTTCCTCGCCGAGCTCGGCAACGTGACGGCCCGCATGGAGTCGCTGTTCCGGACCGGCGAGGGCTCCGTCCTGCTGTTCCTCCCGCTCGCGCACGTGCTCGGCCGGATCGCCGAGATCGCCGCCGCGATCGCGCCCATCAAGCTCGGCCACGTGTCGGACATCAAGGACGTCACGGCCGAGCTCGCGTCGTTCCGGCCCACGCTGATCCTGGGCGTGCCCAGAGTCTTCGAGAAGGTCTACAACACCGCCCGTGCCAAGGCCCAGGCCGACGGCAAGGGCAAGATCTTCGACAAGGCCGCCGACACCGCGATCGCGTACAGCCGGGCGCTGGACGCCGGCGGCGCGGGCCTGGTCCTGCGGATCAAGCACGCCGTCTTCGACAAGCTGGTCTACAGCAAGCTGCGCGCCGCCCTCGGCGGACGGGCCACCCACGCGATCTCCGGCGGCGCGCCGCTCGGCGAGCGCCTCGGCCACTTCTACCGGGGTATCGGCTTCACCGTCCTGGAGGGCTACGGCCTGACCGAGACCTGCGCGGCCACCGCGTTCAACCCGAACGACAAGCCGAAGATCGGCACCGTCGGCCAGCCGCTGCCCGGCTCGGCCGTGCGGATCGCCGAGGACGGCGAGGTGCTCCTGAAGGGCCCGCAGATCTTCACCGGCTACTGGAACAACCCGCAGGCCACCGAGGACGCCCTGCGGGACGGCTGGTTCGCCACCGGCGACCTCGGCTCGCTGGACGACGAGGGCTACCTCACCATCACCGGCCGGAAGAAGGAGATCATCGTCACCGCCGGCGGCAAGAACGTCGCCCCGGCGGTGATCGAGGACCGCATCCGGGCGCACGCCCTGATCGGCGAGGTGATGGTGGTCGGCGACCGCAAGCCGTTCATCGGCTGCCTGGTCACCATCGACGAGGACTTCTTCCCCAAGTGGAAGGAGCTGAACGGCAAGCCGGCCACCGCCACCATCGCCGAGCTGCGCGAGGACGCGGACCTGCTCGCCGCGGTCCAGACCGCGGTGGACGACGGCAACGCCGCCGTCTCGCACGCCGAGGCGGTCAAGAAGTTCCGCCTGCTGGACACCGTCTTCTCCGAGGAGAGCGGGCACCTCACGCCCTCGCTCAAGCTCAAGCGCAACGTCGTGCTGAAGGACTTCGCGGCCGACGTCGAGGCCATCTACCAGCGCTGAGGCCTTGTACGGCCCGCCCCCTGCACGCCGGGGCGGGCCGCACTGGCCATCAGCCGGCCAGCAGCGAGGTGAGCCGGCCGGCCAGCAGGTCCCACCGCCAGGAGCGGTCCACCCAGCGCCGCCCGGCCTCGCCCATCCGCCGGCGCAGCTCCTCGTCGTTCAGCAGCCGGACGATCCGCTCGGCCGCCGCGGCCGGCGAGCCGCCCGGCACCACGTACCCGGTCTCGCCCTCCAGAACCGCGTCCGGTGCTCCGCCGGAGTCGCCGGCCACCACCGGCAGCCCGGTCGCCGAGGCCTCCAGGTAGACGATGCCCAGGCCCTCGACGTCCAGCCCGCCCCGGCGGGTGCGGCAGGGCATCGCGAAGACGTCCCCGGCGCCGTAGTGCGCGGGCAGCTCCTCCCACGGCACCGAGCCGGTGAAGCGCACCGAGGCGCGCACGCCCCGGGCGTCGGCGAGCTTCTCCAGGTCCGCCCGGTACGGGCCGCCGCCGACGATCAGCAGCACGGCGTCCGGCACGTCCGCGAGGATCTGCGGCATCGCCTCGATCAGGGTGTCCTGGCCCTTGCGCGGCACCAGCCGGGAGACGCAGACCACCACCGGCCGGTCCGCCAGGCCGAGCCGCCGGCGCAGCTCGGCGCCGCCCGACTCCGGGTGGAAGGTCTGCTCGTCCACGCCCGGCGGCAGCTGCACCATCCGCGCGGCCGCCTCCGGGCCGACCGCGTCCGCGATCCGGGAGCGGGTGTACTCGCCCAGGTAGGTGAGGGTGTCGGTGCCCGCGCCGATCCGGCGCAGCAGCTGCCGGGCCGCCGGGAGCTGGGCCCAGGCGGCCTCGTGCCCGTGCGTCATGCCGAGCAGCCGGCTGGCCCCGGCGCGCCGCAGCGCGGGCGCCATCAGCCCGAGCGGGGCGGCCGCGCCGAACCAGACGGAGTCGCACTTCTCGGCGCGGAGGATCTCGGCGGCCCGCCGGGTGACCCGCGGTGTGGGAACCATCACCTTCGTCCGGTCCCGGATCACCGGGAACGGCTGCTCGGCGTCGAACCGGGCCACCTCGGTGCCGTCGCGCCAGGTCGAGGCGTACACCACGATGCTCCCGGCGGGCTGACGGACAGCCATGTTGTGGACGAAGGCCTGGATGCCGCCGGGGCGCGGCGGGAAGTCGTTGGTGACGATCAAGGTCTTGTGCATCAGGCCACGGCTCGCTCGGTCGGGGGGTGCTCGGTGTACCGCTGGGTGATCCGTACGATAGGTCAACACCACGACCCGCAGGGAACGGATCCGTGCACGGCAACCGTTTCACCCCCGGGTCTGTCCTAGTACCTAGGCAGCCGGTGGGGCCCGCCCGATCGACGGCGCAGTGGCCGACACCGACCGCCCGGGCGTCCGTCCCGCGACGCCTCCGGTGGGACGTCCGAGACGAACGAGGGAGCGCAGTGGAGTTGGCCCCGGCCACCGAGTCCGGTAACCCCGTCGGCGCCGACGGCCCCGGCACGGCACTGGCCGTCCGCCAGGAGCCCGTCCAGGCCCCCGCCCGCCCCTCCGGGCGCACCGGGGCGCTCTGTGCCCTCGGCGGGACCTGGCTGGCCACCCGGGCCCTGCTGCTGCTGCTGGTGACCGGCGTGCTGCGGATGCCCGGCGGGGACGTCACCACCGACGTCTGGCTGATCTACCACGGCTGGTACGGCGTCCTGCAGACCGGCACCTTCCCGCTGGACGACGTCACCTGGCAGTACCCGCCCGGCGCCGCCCTGGTCATCATGCTGCCGGGCCTGCTGCCCTGGTCCTACCTGGTCTCCTTCTGGGTGATCTGCGGGATCGCGGACGCCGCCGCGATGGCCCTGCTGGTGCGGACCGGGCTGCGCAAGGGCCGGGCGCTGACCGGTGCCTGGGTCTGGGTGGCCGGCGTCCCGCTGCTCGGCCCGATGATCTACAACCGGTACGACGTCATCGTCACCGCGGTCGCGGTGGCGGGCCTGCTGGCGCTGATCCGCCGCCCGGCGATCGGCGGGCTGCTGCTGGGCCTGGGCGGGATCATCAAGATCTGGCCGCTGCTCGGCCTCATCGGCACCCCGTCCGGCCGGCGCACCCGCCGCGCCTGGACGTCGGCGGCGGCCACCGCCGTCTCGGTCGGCTTCCTGCTCGCGGCCGGGATGAACGGCGCGTTCGAGTTCCTGACCTTCCAGAAGGACCGCGGCGTCGAGGTGGAGTCGGTCGGCGCGCTGCCGCTGCACTTCGCCCGGATCGCCGGGTCCTGGGACGGCAAGGTGATGATGAACTACGGCTCGGTGGAGATGCTCGGGCCGTGGGTCGACGTGGTCGGCAAGGTGATGATGGCCGGCACCCTGCTGGGCTTCGGCTGGCTGCTGCTGTGGCGCTTCACCGCCAAGCGCCGCAACGCCGCCACCATGTACGACGCGGCGCTGACCGCGCTGCTGATCTTCACCGTGACCAGCCGGGTGATCAGCCCGCAGTACCTGGTGTGGCTGGTCGGCGTGGCGGCGGTCTGCCTGACCGTGCGCGGGAGCAGCCAGCGGCCGGTGGCGCTGCTGATCCTCGCGGCGACGCCGCTGACCCTGGTGGAGTTCCCGCTGATGTTCAGCGAGGTGGTCGGCAGCGAGCCGTGGGCGATCACCTGGCTGACCCTGCGCAACCTGCTGCTGGTGGCGGCCACCGCGGTGTCCTGCGTCCGGCTCTGGCGCTCCACCCGCGGGTCCGAGCAGCTGCCGCCCACCGTGGTGCTGGCCCGCCCCGAGCCGGCCTCCTCCTACCCGGTGCGACCCGGGATCGCGTACGAGCAGGACCTCCTCGACGGCATCGACCGGCCGACGGCCGGCGAGCGCCGCTAGGGTCCGTCTTCAAACTCCCGTCGTCCGCCCGCCAGGCAGGCGGGAGTCTGAAGACGGACCCTACTCCCCCAGCCGCCGGACCTCGGCGAGCCAGAGGCCGGTGAACTCGGCCAGGCCGAGGCCCAGTTCGGCCCGGAACACACGGTCCAGCAGCTGCTCCCGGTCGGCGCCCCGGCCCGCCGCCCCGACCGCGCGGTAGAGGGCGGCCAGCCGCTCGGGCCCGTACCGGCGGGCGATCAGCTCACAGGCCAGCCAGGCCTGCTCGTAGGCCTGGGCGATGCCGGCCGCCCCCGCCGTGAAGTCCTGGTCGGCGGGCAGCGCCGAGGGCAGCCTCCCGGCGGAGACGTCGCGGGCCAGCTCGGGGGCGATCTGCCGCGGGGAGCGGCCGGAGCCCCGGTAGCCGGTCCAGTCGGCGACGCCCTCGGAGAGCCAGAGCGGCGTCCAGGCGCGGGTGTCGGCCCGGGTCGCCACGTGCACGGCCTCGTGGGTGATCACCACCTGGCGGCCGAAGTCGCTGAGCCCGCCGTACGCCTGCGGGTTGAGCACGACCCGATCGGCCGGGGTGTGCCAGGGCGCGCCCGGCGCCGCGGTGGTGACGGCCGCCATGGCGCTCCAGGCGGCCGGTTCGGCCTCCAGCAGCCGGGCGAACTGCGCCTCGGTGGCGGGCACCTCCAGCAGCAGCCGGTTCGCCCAGCCCGTGCCCCAGAGCCCGGCGACGGCCACGACGGCCCGGTCGGCGACGGCGGCCGGGCCGGCCGGGTCCGGCCCGCCGGCCACGCCGAGCACCAGGGCGCGCTCGCCGCGGACCGCCGTGACGGTGCCGAGGTCCCAGAGCGGCGGCGGTCCGCCCGCGCCCTCCTCCCGCTCGACCCGCCAGCCGTCGGCGGCGCGCAGCAGCGTGAGCCGGCGGGGGTGGACCACGGGGTACTCGTCGTACCCGGCCACCCGCACGGCGAGCTCGGCGGTGACGGTGAGCCGGTCCGGCGTGCCGGCCGGGCCGAGCACGAGGTTGCGGTAGACCGCCTCGGCCAGCGGCAGCGCGGGCGGCCCGGCGGCCAGCGCCCGGGCCCGTGCGGCCAGCAGCGCCTCCACCTCGGCCCGGTGGTCCGCCACCCGGGCGGGTGCCGCCGGGGCGGCCCCGGGCAGCGAGAGCTGCGCCAGCCCGCCGGCGGCGAGCAGCAGCGCACCGCGCCGGGACAGCGCGCAGCGGCGTGCCCCGGCGTCGGCGGAGGAGGGGGTCGGGCCGGACCGGCTCAGAGCCGGATCACCCCCGCGACGGGCATCGCGTTGACGCTCTCGTACCGGACCTTCGCCCCCGGGTACGGGGCGTGCACGATCACCCCGCCGCCGGCGTACATGCCGACGTGGTGCATGTCCCGGTAGAAGATCACCAGGTCTCCCGGTCGTGCGTCGGAGATGCCGACCCGCCGGCCGGCGTACGCCTGGGCCTGCGAGGTGCGCGGCAGGGTCACTCCGGCCTGCCGCCAGCTCCAGTACATCAGACCGGAACAGTCGAACGCGCGGGGCCCGGTGGATCCGTACACATAGGGCGAGCCGATCATCCTCACGGCGGCGGCCAGCGCGGCGGCGCCGCGTTCGGACGCGGGCGGGGCGGTGCCCAGGTCGAGCCGGTCGGTGCCCCGGGTGGCACGCTGCTCGGCCTCGCGGGCGTCCTGGGCGGCCATCCGGGCCCGTTCGCCGGCGCCCAGGCTGTTGAGCAGCTTCTGCGCCTTGGCCAGCCGCTGCTGGATCTGCTGCTTGCTCTCGGCGAGGGCGCGGCGGGTCTGGTCCAGTTCGACGAGCCTGGCGGAGGTCTCGGCGCGGCGCTGGTCGAGCCGGCGCTGACGGGCCACCACCTCGTGCAGCGTCTCGTTCTGCCGCTCGGCCGCCTGGTCCAGCGTGCGGGCCTTGGAGAGGTAGCCCTCGGGGTCGGCGGAGAGCATCAGCTGGGCGGTCTGCGCCATGCCGCCGCCGCGGTACTCGGCTCCGGCCACCGTGGCGAGGTCGCCGCGCAGCTGGTTGAGCTCGTCCTGGGCGACGGCGACCTGCTGCTGGAGGTCGCCGGTCTGGTGCTGGAGCCGCTGCTGTGCGTCGAGCGCAGCGTTGTACCGCTCCGAGGCCTGTTCGGCCTCGTCGTAGAGCTGCTCGACCTGTGTCCTGACGTCCTTGAGGCCGGACGGTGCGTCGGGCGAGCCCGGCGCGGCCTGGGCCGTGCCGCCGGTGGCCATGCCGAGCACGGTGGTGGCCGCCGCGGTCAGCACCAGCGCACGGGCGAGCGCGTGCGCACCTGACAGCGGGGAACGGCGGTGCACGGCCATGCGACGGTGGCTCCTGTCCTGCGGCCCGGCCCCGCCGCCGCACCGGGGGCGGGCGGCTCTGGAGCGGGAGTCCGGTGGCAGACGTTAGCGAGTCCGGGCGATCGAGTCCAAACCCCTCCCAACCCGAATATTTGACTCCCAATCGGATATTTGGCCGATCCACCGGAAAAGCCGCAGGCCCGGCCTCCCGCGAAGGGAGACCGGGCCTGCCGGGGCTGATGCGGATCAGACGCGCACGATGGCCGAGATCGGCAGCATGGTGGCGGTCTCGTACCGGACCACCGCGCCGGGCTTCGGCGCGTGGATGACCTGCCCGCCGCCCACGTACAGGGCGACGTGGCTGGCGTCCGCGCGGTAGATGATGAGGTCGCCGGGCTGGGCGTTGGCGATGTTGGTGCCGATGTTGGTCCCGGCGCCGGCCTGCTGCTGCGAGGTGCGCGGCAGCGACACGCCCGCCTGGGCGTAGGCCCAGCCGGTCAGGCCGGAGCAGTCGAAGGAGCTCGGGCCGGTGGCACCGTAGACGTACGGCGCACCGAGCTTGCTCTCGGCGGCGGCGATCGCGGCGGCGGCGCGCGAGCCGTTGGCGGCGGGCGCGGACGGCGCGGCGGGCTTGCTCGCCGCCGGCGTCGAGGACGACGAACCGCTGAGGTCGGTGCGGGCGTTGTCGCGGGAGGCGCGGTCGGCGTCGGCCTTGGCCTTGGCGTCGGCCTTCGCGGCGTCCGCCTTCGCCTTCGCCTCGGCGGCGGCCTTCTCCTCGGCCGCGCGCAGCGCCTGGCGCTCCTGCTCGGTCAGCGTGTTGAGCAGGTCCTGGGCCTTGGCCAGCTTCGCCTGGACGTCCTCCTTGGACGCCTTCAGCTGCTGGGTCGTCGACTCCAGCTCGCCGAGCTTCGCCTGGGCCTCGTTGCGGTCCTGGTCGAGCTTGCGCTGCTGCTCCTGGAGGTCCTTCAGCGCGCCGGACTGGGTGCTGCTGGCCTGGGTCAGGGCGCCGGCCTGGTTCAGGAAGTTGTCGGGGCTGGACGAGAGCATCAGCTGGACGGTGGACGATATGCCGCCGTTGCGGTACTGCTCGCCCGCGATCTCGGCGAGGCCGCCCTGGGCCTCGATCACCGACGCCTGCTGACGGGCCACCTTGTCCTGGAGCTCGCCGACCTGCTTCTGCAGCTCCTGCTGCTTGGCCTGCGCGCCGTTGTACTTCTCGGTCGCCTGCTCGGCCTGCTCGTTGAGCTGGTCGACCTGCTCCTTGACCTGGTCCTTGGTCGGCGTCGGGTCGGCGTGGGCGCCGGACTGCGCGGAGAGGGCGACGGCTGCCGCGGCGACACCGGTCATGATCGAGACCCGGGCGCGGCCGGCAGGCTTGGGACGACGATGGGACGCCACGAAGGCGGACTCCTTCTTCCAACGCCCGCCTACCGGGTGAGCTGACGGGTTCGGGCCGGAAGCATGCCCTACGACGCCTCACCGGCCGCTCCAGCGGCCGACCTGGCGCCGATTCACCCCGGAGGAACATGGTTCCCCGGCTCCGCTCCACAGCGCCCCGACTACGGGGCTCCCCGTCGGACGAGTCGTGCGACCCGTCCCGCTGCTTCGACGAACTCGGCGGTAAACCCCCGCCGCCACCCAGGCTGGGTGATCGACTGTGCGGTGGTTCGAGACACGACCCTAGTAACAGAACCGTGATCCGTTCAAATCCTTGTCAGAAAAAAGACGGGAGAATACCCAAGTTCATTTGTGAATATGACCGGGCGTGACCAGCGCCGCACACGGAGCTGATCGCTTGTCACCGTGCGGCCGGAAACGCCGACGCCACCCCCGTCCGGAGGTGGCGCGGATCACAGGGCCGCATCCCGGCCCTCGGGCGTGCCGGTCCGTCAGACCCGGCGGATGGTGTTGATCTTCATCGCGTCGGCCTTCATCACCTTCACCACGTCGCCGGTGTGCGGGGCGTGCACGACCATGCCGTTGCCGATGTACATCCCGACGTGGCTGCGGTCGTCGCGGTAGATGATCAGGTCGCCGGGCTGGGCCTCGGCGAGCGAGGGCACCCGGGTGCCGTAGTTGCCCTGGGCCTGCGAGGTGCGCGGCAGCGAGACGCCGGCCTTCCCGTACGCCCAGACCATCAGGCCGGAGCAGTCGAAGCCGCTCGGCCCCGTGGCACCCCAGACATACGGCGAACCCTGCTTGCTCATCGCGTTGGCGACGGCGGCACCGGCCATGCCGCTGCCCTGCGGCAGGCTGCCCAGGTCGGCCCGCTCGCTGCCGCGCGAGGCCCGGTCCTCCTGCTGCTGGGCGGCCTTCAGGGCGGCCCGGTCCGCCGCGCTGAGCGAGTTCAGCAGGTCCTGGGCGGCCTTGAGCTTCTGGTTGACGTCGGCCTTGGACTGGTTGAGGTCCTTGGTCGTGCTGTCCAGCGAGGCGAGGATCGCGGCCGCCTCGGCCTTCTGCTGGTCCAGCCGGCGCTGCTGGTCCTGGAGGCCCTTGAGCGCGTCGGCCTGGCTGGAGCTGGCCTGCTCCACGCTGGAGGCCTTGTCCAGGTAGCCGGACGGGTCGGAGGTGAGCATCAGCTGCACGGACGGGTCGATGCCGCCGGAGCGGTACTGCTCGCCGGCCACCGCCGCCAGACCGCCCTGAAGCTGGGTCATCTGGTCCTGGCCGCGTGCCACCTGGTCCTGGAGCTGGTCGGACTGCTTGCGGAGCTGGTCGGCCCGCTCCTTGGCGCCGTTGTACTTCTCGGTCGCCTGCTCCGCCTCTTCCTGGAGCTGGTCGATCTGCGCCTTCACGTCCTCCTTCTTGGGGGACGGGCTGGGCGCCGCGTGGGCGGCGACCTGGGCGGACAGGGCGACCGCGGTCGCCGCGGCAGCGGTGAGCACGGAGACCCGCGCGCGGCTCGGCTGCTTGGGACGGCGGTGGGAGGCCAAGGACCGGCTCCTTCTTCCAACGGACTCACCCGATCGAGTGAGAATCCGGAAAATAGGTTTGACGCCAGACCCTAGTGAAGATCCAGGCTTTGCGCCACTCCCCCGATGGCGTGAACTCCGGCCCGCCGCCCTGACTTCACAAGATCCCCACACCACCGCAAACCGGGCGCTGACCAGGCGTCATCCCCGTCGCGAAGGGCCTGCAACAGCCTACGGCCGGGCCAGCCGGTTCAGCAGCAGAATCGAGGCCACGGGGCGCGCGCCCGCCTTCCGCACGCCGTCGGCGACCTCCCGGTCCGTGGAGACCACCACGACCGGACGGCCCTGCGGCTCGGCCCGCACCAGGCGGCGGATCAGCTCGTCCGCGGTCTCCCCGGTCCGGCTGAAGCGGACCCGGACCCCGCGCGGCGGCGCCATGATCACCGGCACGTCCAGGTCCTGCCCGTCGAACACGCAGGTGACCTCCGCCTGGGTGCGCTGGGCCAGCATCGCCAGCCCGCCCAGCAGCCGGATCCGCTGCTGCTCCAGCGGCAGTGCCGGATAGCCGGTCTTGGTCACGTTGTAGCCGTCCACCACCAGGTGGACCTGCGGGATCGCCAGCAGCTGGTCCAGCAGCGCCGGATCGTCCTCCGCCAGCCCGCGCCGGGCCACGTCGTGCGGCGACGCCGACCCCGGCACCACGGCCTCCACCAGGTCGGCCGGGCGGATCTGTGACACCGGCAGCGCCAGCTCCCGCTGGATGCCCTGCGCCGACTGCAGCACCGTGTCCAGCAGCAGCCGCAGCCGCATGTCCTCGACGCTGCGCCCCTCGCGGGCGGACCGGCGGCCCTGCTCGACGGCGTTCTCCAGCTCGGAGATCCGGTGCCGCAGCCGGCGCGCCTCGCTCTCGCCCGCGCTGCGCTCGGCGGCGGACTGCGCCTTCAGCGCCTCCAGTTCGGCGCCGAGCCGGCGGGTCTCGGCCTGCGCGCGGCGGGTGTCGCTCTCCAGCGAGCGGAGCTTGCGGCGCAGCGAGTCCGCCTCCTTGCGGACGTCCTCGGACTCGGTCCGCTGCCGGTCCAGATCGGCCCGGGCGGCGGAGCGCACCTCGGCCAGCTCCGCCTGCAGCTTCTCCACCAGCCGGGCCGCCTCGGCGGCGGCGCCCTCGGCACCGGCCCGTTCCGCCTCCTCGCCGGCCTCGGCGACCAGCCGGCTCCAGCCCGCGGAGCGCACCAGGTAGGCGGCGGCGGCGACGTCCAGCGGATCGGCGGCCCCGGGCACGCTGCCCGACTCCAGCGCCTTGACCAGATCGGGCTGGCCCAGCCGCAGCCGCTCCGCTATCCGCACCCGGAAGGCCGGCTCGGACTCCAGGGCGGCGGCCAGCGCGGTGGCCGCGTACTTGGCCCGCCGGGCCGGGGTGAACTTGGCGTACTGGCGCAGCGTCTGCGGCAGCTCGCCGGGCGGCAGCCCGCCGAGCGCGTCCGCGGCGAGGCCGACCACCCGGCGGCGCACGCCCTCGGGCAGCGGCCGGTCGAGCCGCTCCGCCGCCCGCTCCGCGACCCCCCCGTCGGCCTGCTCTGCCGCCGGCTCGTCGCCGCCGGGCTCCTCGGCACCGGCCGTCCCGTCCGACACCGGGGCGCCTGCCGGGGCTGTCTCGGCCGCGTCCGGCGCCTGCGCGTCCACAGCGGGCTGCCGCCCCTGCGGCCCGGCGGGCTCCTTCGCTGCGTCCACCACGTCCTCGGCTCCGATCCTGGTCCATCGGCACGGCCAACGGCGGCCGTCCTCGTCGTCACGCTCCGTGCGCTCTGTCTGTATTGTCCCGTGCGGCGGGCGGCCGTGCCCCGCACCGCCGCCCGCCGCACGGGCCGGGCATCAACCCTGCTCCGAGGCCTCGTTCTCCTCGGCCCCCGGGCGGGCCACCAACTCGACCTGGTCCACCGCGTTGCACCAGCGGCAGCGCACCGACTCGATGGTCTCGCTGAGCACCTCGGTCTCCTCGACCTTGGACTCGCCGGCCAGGTCGAAGTGGAGGAACTCGGTCAGCCGGGCGGAACGGGTCACGTCGAAGCGGGTCAGGTTGCCGCACAGGGTGCAGCGCCAGCGCGTCTCGGCGGTCAGGGCGGGGACGGTCATCGGGGGTCCTCTCGGGTGGTCCCTGGGTGGGCTCAGGCGCTCCCCCCGGAGCCCCGGCATCGGCGGCGGGAGGCGGGAATGCCCGCCCCAAGCCTATTGCCTGGGGCAACCGTCCCGGCCACCGGTTTCGACCATTGGACCCCCTCGGCAGGACCGCGAACCCCCTGCCCGGCGGGTACCGGACACCCCCTAGCCCACCTGCCGTAAGCCCCGTGCCGCCCGGGCCGGGCGGAGGGATGCTTGGCTGCATGGCGATCCCGGTCCTCGACCACACCGGTGCGCCGGGCGAGCGCCCGGCCGCCGCCGTCCCGGCCGTCTGCTACGCGCTGATCGCGCTCAACACCCTGGTGTTCCTGCTCGGCCCGGCCGCCGGGCTCAACCCGCTGTACGGGCGCGGCCAGGACCGGGTCTGCGCGGAGCAGCGGTACGAGCAGCGCTGGGGCGCCGTCCCGGCCGAGCTGCTGGCCGGGCGCCCGCTGACCGCCGGACAGCTCGCCGAGGCCCCCGACCCGGTGCCCGGATGCCCGGCCCGCCCGACCCCCGGCAAGCACCCGGCGCTCACCGTGCTCAGCGCGCTGTTCCTGCACGCCGGCTGGCTGCACCTGCTGGGCAACCTGCTCTTCCTGTACGTGTTCGGACCCACCGTCGAGGAACGGTTCGGCCGGGCCCGCTTCGCCCTCTTCTACCTGGCCGCCGGCTCACTGGCGACGTACGGCTTCGCGCTGGCCGAGGCGCACTCGCCGGACGCGACCCGGGTGCTGATCGGCGCCTCGGGGGCGATCTCGGCCGTCCTCGGCGCCTACCTGCGGCTGCACCCGCGCGCCCGGGTCACCACGCTCGTCCCGCTCCTGCTCCTCCTTCCGCTGCGGTTCCCGGCCTGGCTGGTGCTCGGCCTCTGGTTCGCCCTGCAGTGGTGGTCGGTGCACTCGGCCGGGCCGGGCGTGGCCTACCTGGTCCACGTGATCGGCTTCTCGGCCGGCTTCCTCTACGCCTGCACGCTGGCCACCCGCCCCCCGCGCCCGCCCGGCTGACGCCCGATACCCTGGCCGCACCTCACAAAGGAGCGCGAACAGTGATCACCGCCATCGTCCTCATCAAGACCAGCGTCGACCGCATCCCGGAGATCGCCGAGGCGATCGCGGCCATCGAGGGCGTCAGCGAGGTCTACTCGGTCACCGGCGGCTACGACCTGGTGGCGATGGTGCGGGTGCGCCGGCACGACGACCTGGCCGAGGTGATCCCCGGCCGGCTGAACAAGGTCCCGGGCGTGGCCCACACCGAGACCCAGATCGCCTTCCGCACCTACTCCCAGCACGACCTGGAGGCCGCCTTCGCGCTCGGCCTCGACGAGTAGGGCCCGGCCGGCCGACGGGTGCTCAGCCCCTCCCGACGGGTCCTCAGCCCTCCCGGCGGGTGTCCACGACGCACCGGCCGCCCTCGTTGCGGTAGTTCCAGGCCGCGCCGTCCGTGACCAGCTCGCGGACTGCGGTCAGGAAGCGCTCGATGTGCTCGTCCGGGGTACCGGCACCGAAGCTGACCCGGATCGCGTTCAGGCTCCGCTCGCCCGGCAGCGACGGCTCGGGCGCACCGCACGCGGAAACCGGACCGGGAGCAACGCCGGACTCCTCGCCGAGCAGGGTGCGCACCAGCGGGTGCGCGCAGAACAGGCCGTCGCGCACCCCGATGCCGTACTCGGCGGAGAGCGCGGCCGAGAAGTGCGAGCTGTTCCAGCCCTGGACGACGAAGGAGAGAACGCCCACCCGGGCGGAGCCGGCGCCGAACAGGTTCAGCACCTTGACCTGCGGGACCTCCGCCAGGCCGGCCGTCAGCCGCGCGATCAGCTGCTGCTCGCGGGCCTCCAGCGCGTCGAAGCCGGCCTCGGTCAGCGCCCGGCAGGCCGAGGCGACGGCGTAGGCGCCGATCACGTTCGGCGAGCCCGCCTCGTGCCGCGCCGGGCCGGTGTGCCACTGGACGGCCACCGAGCCGTCGGTCTCCCGGGCCACCGTACGGGTGGCGCCGCCGCCGGCCAGGTACGGCTCGGCCGCGTCCAGCCAGTCGGCGCGCCCGGCCAGCACCCCGGCGCCGAAGGGCGCGTAGATCTTGTGCCCGGAGAAGGCGATCCAGTCCACGTCCAGCTCGCGCACCGAGACCCGGTGGTGCGGGGCGAGCTGGGCGGCGTCCAGCACCACCCGGGCGCCGTGGCGGTGGGCGGTCGCGGTCAGTTCGGCGACCGGCCAGAGCTCACCGGTGACGTTGGAGGCACCCGTGACGCAGAGCAGCCTGGGGCCCTCGGGGGCCCCGGCGAGCGCGGCGTCCAGGGCGGCGACGGCCTCCGCCCGCGACCGCGGGGCGCGCAGGTAGGTGACGTCCAGCCCGGCGTGCGCCCAGGGCAGCAGCGAGGCGTGGTGCTCGGTCTCGAAGGCGAAGACCCGGGTGCCGGCCGGGACGGCGCCGGCCAGCAGGTTCAGCGAGTCGGTGGTGGCCCGGGTGAAGACCACCTGGTCGCCCTCGCGCAGGTCGAGGAACTCGGCGACGGTGCGGCGGCTCTGCTCGAACAGGTCGGTGGAGAGCTGCGAGAGGTAGCCGGCGCCGCGGTGCACGCTGCCGTAGTAGGGGGCGTAGGCGGCGACGTCGTCCCAGACCCGCTGGAGCGCCGGGGAGCTGGCGGCGTAGTCGAGGGCCGCGTAGCCGACCTTCTCGCCGCTGGCGAGCGGGACCTGGACGTCGTGGCCCAGGACGGCGAGGGGGGCGCAGATCTCGGTGGCGAGGGACATGAGGATGCACTCCTTCTGGGGAGAGGACCCCGGGAGTGCGTGTCAGCCGGCGTCCGCGCTTGTCACGCGGACGGATTGCCGCGGGACCCGGTCCTCACCCAGGGCACCCCGCCACGGACGGAGGGTTGCCGGACAGCAAGCTGGGGCTTGACGCTGTCACTCATGACCTGGCGACGACTCTAGGTCGCGTCCGTCGGGGGGTCAAACAGGGTTCCACCATCCGGACAGCGCCGTTCCCGGGTGCCGGGAGCGTGCGAAGGGGCCCGCGGGAGCAGCCTCCCGCGGGCCCCCGACAACCCGTCAGGCCTTGCCGGTCGCCTCCGACCAGCGCTTGAGCAGCTCCAGCGCGGCGCCCGAGTCGACGGCCGCCGCGGCCCGCTCCATGCCCGCCGCCAGCTGCCCGGCGAGCGGCGCGTCGGTGAGCTCCAACGCGACCAGCGCCGCCGCCGTGTTCAGCAGGACGGCGTCCCGCACCGGCCCGCGCTCCCCGGCCAGCAGCCGGCGGGCGACGTCCGCGTTGTACGCCGGGTCCGCTCCGCGCAGCGCCTCGATGCCGACCAGCTCGATGCCGAGCTCGCGCGGGTCGAAGGTGGTCTCGGTGACCTCGCCGCCGCGCACGATCCAGACCCGCGAGGTGGTGGTGATGGTCAGCTCGTCGAGGCCGTCGTCGCCGCGGAAGACCAGCGCGCTGGAGCCGCGCCGGGCCAGCACGCCGGCGATCAGCCCGGCCAGCCGGGTGTCGAAGCAGCCGATCGCGTGGGCCGTCACTCTGGCGGGGTTGGTCAGCGGACCGAGGATGTTGAACGCGGTCGGTACCCCGAGGTCGCGCCGGGCCGTCGCGGCGTGCCGCATCGACGGGTGGAACATGGCGGCGGAACAGAAGGTGAGCCCGATCTCCTCGGCCACCTCGGCCACCCGCCGGGCGGACAGGTCGAGGGCGATGCCCAGCTTCTCCAGCACGTCGGAGGAGCCGCTCGCCGAGGAGGCGGCCCGGTTGCCGTGCTTGACCACCTTGGCGCCGGCCGCCGCCGCGACGATCGCCGACATGGTCGAGATGTTGACGGTCTTGGCGCGGTCGCCACCGGTGCCGACGACGTCCACCGCCGGGCCGGGGATGGAGAGCGGCTCGGCGTGCGCGTACATCGCGTCCACCAGACCGGCGATCTCGCCGACCGTCTCGCCCTTGGCCCGCAGCGCGACCATGAAGCCGGCCACCTGGGCCGGGGAGGCCTCGCCGCTCATGATCCGGTCCATCGCCCAGGCGGCGTCCGCCTGGGCCAGGTCCTCGCCCCGCAGCAGTGCGGACAGGATGTCCGGCCAGGTGCGGACCACCTGCACGGGGTCCTTGCCGCCGTTCGCAGGGTTCACGTTCACCATGGCTGACTCCAGCTCTCGTCGCTTCCCGGAAAGGGATCTCCGTAGGGTTGGAGCCAGCCTATCGAGCGGCGGGACGCCGCCGTCCCGCCGCGACCCTTCTTCTCTCCTGGTGAGATGCGCGCCGTGCCGCGACCCCTCTTACGGGTGGCCGGAGCCGGCGGGTCGGCCGTCGCTACCGGGTGGCCGGCGCCCGCTTCGCCAGCCGGGCCCGGAGCAGTGTGGCGGCGGCCTCGGCCAGCGCCACCGGATCCACCGGGCGGGAGATCGCCGCATCGGCCCGGCTCCAGGCGGCCAGCCAGGAGTCCTGCGGCCGGCCGATCAGCACCAGCACCGGCGGGCAGCCGTAGATCTCGTCCTTCAGCTGCCGTCCGAGTCCCAGCCCGCCGGCCGGCACCGCCTCGCCGTCCAGCACGCAGAGGTCCACGCCCCCCTTCTCCAGCGCCTTCAGCACCGCGGGGGTCGTCGCGCACTCCAGGTAGGTCAGTTCCGGCAGATCCGCGGCGGGCCGGCGGCCGAGCGCCGTCAGCACCTGCTCGCGCGTGTTGCGGTCGTGGCTGTAAACGAGAACGGTCAGCGTCTCGTCGGTCGTGTACGCCATGGGCCCTGCTCCCTCAAAGTGTGATCCGGACCACGTTCGCCTGCACCGGATGCTACTCCCGATCACCGGCCGCCGAGGCCGTCCCGCGCGATCGTTCTCAAGCCGCCGCGCCCAGGACTCACCCGCCCGGAGGACCTCGCGTCACCCCCGACGGTGCAGTCCACCCGTACGGCCGACGCAACGGCCGGTCCCCTTACCCCCCGCGGCCCCGGCGGCCGTGCAGCGACACGCAGGGCAACGGGGTCGAAGGGGCCTTCGAGGAACCGTCAGAAAAGGGACACGCCGCTGCTCAGCCCCCATCCGGACGCCCCGTCGGGTCCCACTGGGGCATACCGCACGCACCGGACACTCCGAGGGACACCCCCCGGCGTGAAGACGGAATAAGGGACCGACATAATGTCCGTCGTGGCGACAGCAACAGCAGTAGAAACCGGGCACGCGCACGGATCGGTCAACCGGCCGAACATGGTCAGCGTCGGAACGATCGTCTGGCTCAGTTCCGAGTTGATGTTCTTCGCGGCCCTCTTCGCGATGTACTTCACGCTCCGCTCCGTCAAGGGAGCCGAGTTCTGGAGCGAGAAGGCGCACGCCCTCAACGTGCCCTTCTCCTCGGTCAACACCACGATCCTGGTGCTCTCCTCGCTCACCTGCCAGCTCGGCGTCTTCGCCGCCGAGCGCGGGGACGTGAAGAAGCTCCGCTCGTGGTTCGTCATCACGTTCGTGATGGGCGCGATCTTCATCGGCGGCCAGATCTTCGAGTACACCGAGCTGGTCAAGAAGGACGGCCTCTCGCTGTCCTCCGACCCGTACGGCACGGTGTTCTACCTCACCACCGGCTTCCACGGTATGCACGTGACGGGTGGTCTGATCGCCTTCCTGCTGGTCCTGGGACGGACGTACGCAGCCAAGCGCTTCACTCACGAGCAGGCCACCGCCGCGATCGTGGTGTCGTACTACTGGCACTTCGTCGACGTCGTGTGGATCGGCCTGTTCGCGACCATCTACCTGATCAAGTAACCAGCTGATCAGGTCGCTGGCCACCGGCCGGGCCCCCGCCCTCACCGGCGACGGGCCTCTTTGCCGGTGCCGACGCTCCCACCGACCGACCGCGCGCGCAGCCCTAGACAGGCAGCCTCGTGCCGGCCAGACCGGCCGCCGGGTGCACCCACCAGTCGACCAGATCCTGACACCGGGGTTATTCCGTGAAAAAGCTCTCCGCACGACGGCGCCACCCATTGGCGGCGCTGGTCGTCCTACTTCTCGCCCTGGCGGCAACCGGGGGGCTGTACGCCGCGTTCGCGCCCGCCGACAAGGCGCAGGCCGACGTCGCCGCGCAGTCGCTCGCGATCGATGAGGGCAAGAAGCTCTTCGCCGTGGGCTGCTCCTCCTGCCACGGCCTGAACGGCCAGGGCAGCAGCGACGGTCCCAGCCTGGTCGGCGTCGGCTCCGCCGCGGTCGACTTCCAGGTCGGCACCGGCCGCATGCCGGCCCAGCAGCCCGGCGCCCAGGTGCCGCGCAAGAAGGACATCTACTCGCAGGCGGAGATCGACCAGCTCGCCGCCTTCGTGGCCTCGCTCGGCCCCGGCCCGGTGATTCCGAGGGAGGAGCAGTACACCTCGACCAACCCCGAGGACCTGTCCAAGGGTGGCGAGCTGTTCCGCACCAACTGCGCCCAGTGCCACAACTTCGCCGGCCAGGGCGGTGCCCTGACCAAGGGCAAGTACGCCCCGTCGCTGGAGGGTGTGGACGCCAAGCACATCTACGAGGCCATGCAGACCGGCCCGCAGAACATGCCGTCGTTCCCGGACACCACCATGCCCGAGGAGCAGAAGAAGCAGATCGTGGCCTTCGTCCGCCACACCACCAACGATGAGCCGAACCCCGGTGGTCTCACGCTCGGCAGCCTCGGTCCGGTGACCGAGGGCCTGTTCGGCTGGATCTTCGGTCTCGGCGCGCTCATCGCGGTCGCGATCTGGGTCGCCGCCCACACCACCAAGGCCAAGAAGTCATGAGCCACGACATGTCAGAGAACCTCCCGGAGTCGCACGGCTCCGCAGGGCACCACGAGGTGGCCGCCCACGGCGATCCGTTCGCCGACCCGGGCCTGCCGGCCCACGAACCGCGTCGCACCGACATCGACGAGCGGGCCGCCAAGCGCGCGGAGCGCCAGGTCTCGCTGATGTTCGTGGTCTCGATGCTCGCCACGATCGGCTTCATCGCCTCCTACGTGGCCATCGACCCGGACAAGATCATCTACGTCTTCCCGCTGGGTCACATCAGCGCGATGAACTTCGCGCTGGGCCTGACCCTGGGCGTGGCGCTGTTCATGATCGGCGCGGGCGCGGTCCACTGGGCCCGCACCCTGATGTCGGACCACGAGATCCCGGCCGAGCGCCACCCGATCGAGGCCGACGACGAGGTCCGCAACGACGTCATCGAGCAGTTCAAGACCGGTGCCGCCGAGTCCGGCTTCGGCCGCCGCAAGATGATCCGCAACACCCTGATCGGCTCGATGGCCCTGGTGCCGCTCTCCGGCGTCGTGCTGCTGCGCGACCTGGGCCCGCTGCCCGAGGACAAGCTGGAGCACACCGGCTGGATCGAGGCCACCCCGGCCAAGCCGCTGCAGCTGATCAACATGAACACCAACCTGCCGATGAAGGCCGAGGACGTCATCCAGGGGTCGCTGACCTTCGCGATGCCGGAGGGCCTGCACACCCACGACGAGGACTTCCAGCAGCGCATCGCCAAGGACGCCCTGATGCTGGTGCGCATCGCGCCGGAGGACATCAAGGACGAGAAGTCCGCGGAGCTGGGCTTCGAGGGCATCCTCGCCTACTCGAAGATCTGCACCCACGTCGGCTGCCCGATCAGCCTCTACGAGCAGCAGACCCACCACGCGCTCTGCCCCTGCCACCAGTCGACCTTCGACCTGGCGGACGGCGCGCGCGTCATCTTCGGCCCGGCGGGCCACCCGCTGCCGCAGCTGAAGATCACCACTGACGAGAAGGGCTTCCTGGTCGCCAACGGCGACTTCGACGAGCCCGTCGGCCCGAGCTACTGGGAGCGTGCTCGATGAGTAGCGCGAGCAGCACCACCTCCGGTGCCTCCAAGCCGGCCAGCACGCGCGCCAAGCCCGCCAACAAGTGGGAGCAGGCCGCTGACTGGACGGACGGCCGGCTGGGGATCTACTCCCTCGCCAAGGCCAACCTGCGGAAGATCTTCCCGGACCACTGGTCCTTCATGCTGGGCGAGATCTGCCTCTACACGTTCATCATCATCATCCTGACGGGCGTCTACCTGACGCTCTTCTTCAAGCCCTCGATGGGCGAGGTCATCTACGACGGCTCGTACGTCCCGCTCAAGGGCATCCCGATGTCCGAGGCGTACGCGTCGACGATGGACATCAGCTTCGAGGTCCGCGGCGGTCTGCTGGTCCGTCAGATCCACCACTGGGCCGCGCTGGTCTTCGTGGCCGCGATGCTCGTGCACATGCTGCGCGTCTTCTTCACCGGCGCGTTCCGCAAGCCGCGTGAGATCAACTGGGTCTTCGGCTTCCTGCTGCTGGTCCTGGGCATGTTCGACGGCTTCTTCGGCTACTCGCTGCCCGACGACCTGCTCTCCGGCACCGGCATCCGGTTCATGGAGGGCGCCGTCCTGGCGACCCCGCTGATCGGCACCTACATCCAGATGTTCCTGTTCGGGGGCGAGTTCCCCGGCCACGACATCGTGCCGCGGTTCTTCACCATCCACGTCCTGCTGATCCCGGGCATCATGCTCGGCCTGCTGGTCGCGCACCTGATCCTGGTCTTCTACCACAAGCACACCCAGTGGGCGGGCCCGGGCAAGACCGAGAAGAACGTCGTCGGCATGCCGCTGATGCCGGTCTACATGGCCAAGGCCGGTGGCTTCTTCTTCCTGGTCTTCGGTCTGATCGCGGTCATCTCGGCCGTCTGCTCGATCAACCCGATCTGGGCGTACGGCCCGTACCGCCCCGACCAGGTGTCCACGGACGCCCAGCCGGACTGGTACATGGGCTTCTCCGAGGGCCTGATCCGCATCATGCCGGGCTGGGAGATCAGCCTCTGGGGCCACACCCTGAACCTGGGTGTCTTCATCCCGCTGATGGTGGTCTTCCCGCTGGTCCTGGTCTCGATCGCCGCCTACCCCTTCATCGAGGGCTGGATCACCGGCGACAAGCGCGAGCACCACATCCTGGACCGCCCGCGCAACGCCCCGGTCCGCACCGCGCTGGGTGCCGCCTGGATCAGCCTGTACCTGGTGCTGCTGGTCGCCGGTGGCAACGACCTCTTCGCGACCCACCTGCACCTGTCGCTCAACGACGTCACGTACTTCGTCCGGGTCGGCTTCTTCGTGGTGCCGGTCCTCACCTTCATCATCACCAAGCGCTGGTGCCTCGGCCTCCAGCGCCGTGACAAGGAGAAGGTGCTGCACGGCCGCGAGACCGGCGTCATCAAGCGCCTGCCGCACGGCGAGTTCATCGAGGTGCACGCGCAGCTGCCGCAGGGCGACCTGCACAAGCTCACCTCGCACGAGCAGCAGCAGCCGTTCGAGCTGCCGTCCGAGACGGACGAGAACGGCGTGGCCCGCAAGGCCGGCGTCCTCACCCGCACCCGGGCGAAGCTCTCCCGCGGCTACTTCGGCGAGGGCAGCCAGATCCCCAAGCCGACCGCCGAGGAGCACCACGAGATCACCAGCGGCCACGGCCACCACTGATCCCGTACGCACCCCGCGTCACCCCGAGGGCCGCCGACCAGAATCCGTTCTGGTCGGCGGCCCTCGGGCTTTGCCGTATCCGTCCCGTCCCTCACCCCATCGTCAGGAGCCCTCGTGGAGCTGTTCGTCGACCCCGCCTCCGCCACTCCCCCGTTCGAGCAGATCCGGGCCCAGATCGCCGAGCAGGCCCGCAGTGGTGAGCTGCCGACCGGGCTGCGGCTGCCCACCGTCCGGGCCCTGGCCGAGCAGCTGGGGCTGGCGGCGGGGACGGTCGCCAAGGCCTACCGGGAGCTGGAGGGCGACGGGGTGGTGGAGACCCACGGCCGGCGCGGCACCCTGATCGCCGCCGTCGGCGACACGGGCCACCGGCTGGCCGCCGCGGCCGCCGCCGAGTACGCCGGGCGGACCCGGCGCCTCGGGGTGCCGTACGCGGACGCCCTGGCGGCCGTGGAGACCGCGCTGCGACTGGCCTACCAGGAGGCGCCGGGCCGGGAGGGCTGAACGCCCCCGCGGGGGCCGTCAGATCTCCGGGCGGATGATCCCGCTGGCGGGGGCCCGGGAGGCCGGCGGGGTCGTGCTGACGGGCTGTCCGAGGGCGCTGTGCTTGACCCAGTCGGTCCAGGTGACGTTCCAGTCCCCGAAGCCGTTGCCGAACGGCTCCATGCTCGCGCCCTGGCTGTTGACCACCGTCACCAGGTCACCGACCCGGGTGTTGTCGTAGAACCACTTGGCGTTCTCGGTGCTCATGCCGGTACACCCGTGGCTGACGTTCGCGACGCCCTGCGAACCCACCGACCAGGGCGCGGCGTGCACGTACTCGCCGCTCCAGGTCACCCGGGTGGCCCACTCCACGTTGAGGTCGTAGGACTCCGAGCTGCCGGCGGCTATGCCGATCGTCTCGCCGCTCATCCGCACCTGGCGCTCCTGGCCGAGCACCACCTTGATGCCGTTGCGGGTGTCGAAGCCGGGCTTGCCGGTGGTCACCGGGATCGTCCGGACGACCTCGCCGGCGCGCTTCAGGGTGAGCTCGTGGGCGGCGGCGTCCACCACCGACTCGACCCGCTCGCCGATCCGCAGCGCCAGGGCGGCACGGTCGCCGCCGTACAGGCCGTCGGATATCCGGCTGCCGGTGGCGTCGAAGGCCAGGCTGACCGTCGTCCCGGCCGGCCAGTACTCCTCGGGGCGGAAGTGCACGTTCTTGTCGTCCACCCAGTACCAGCCGCCGGTGACGGCGGGCTGCGAGGTGACGGTCAGCGCGCGCTCGACCTCCTGGCGGGCCTGCGGGTCCTTCACCGCCTCGGAGAGCTGCACGGTGAGCGGCTGGCCGACACCGTAGAGGCCGCTGCCGGAGGAGTCCGGGCCGAGCTTGGCCGTGAGCAGCCGCTGGGCGGCGAGGGTGGAGAAGCCCGCGGTGGTCTCGCCGCGGCCGCCGTTGCCGTCGTCGGCGGCGATCCTGACGGTGTAGTCGGTGGCCGCCTTGAGGCGCCCGGTGGTCTGCCAGCTGCGCTGGTCCTCCGAGAGCTTCCCGGCCACCACCCGGCCGTCCGGGCCGAGCACCGTGACGTCGGTGAGCCGGCTGCCGGGCACGGCGGTCACCGTGACGGGCTGGGACGGGTCCACCTTGCCCTCGGCGGAGAGGTGCACCAGCGGGGCCGCGTCGACCTTGTGGACGGTGCCCACGGCGCCGTCCCCGCCGGATGTGCAGGCGGCCAGCGGGGCCAGCACTGCGAGGGCCAGCGAGATGCTGCCTATGCCTGCGATTCCGCGCCTGTCGGCCATGACCGCCTCCGAGGGTTCGCACGATTGATCAGATCGTAGGAACGAGGGGCGGAAGAGCGACATCCGGGGGACCCGCCGTTGACCCACCGGAGTGAGGGCCTCACTCCGGGGACGCAACAGGGCCGGGCATCCCGTGCGGGAAGCCCGGCCCTGTGCGAGAGGGGGGAACTACTGGTTCTGGTTCTCGCCCCGGTAGAACTCGAAGACCCAGCCGAAGAGGCCGATCAGGATGACCGGGATCGACCAGTACAGCAGCCACCAGCCGAAGATCACGCCCATGAAGGCGAGCGCGCCACCGATGGCGAGCGAGAGCGGCTGCCAGCTGTGCGGGGCGAAGAAGCCCAGCTCACCGGAGTCGTCCGCGACCTCGGCCTCGGGGTTGTCACCGGCGCCGCTGTCCACCCGGCGGGCGGTGAAGGCGAGGTAGTACCCGATGAAGGCGCAGAGCCCGAAGGCGAGGAACAGCGCGGTGGTGCCGGCCGCCTCGATCCCGTGCTCGGAGTGGTTCGTCCAGAGGCCGTAGGTGATCGCCATCACGAGGATGAAGACCGCGAAGCCGAGGAAGATCTTGCCCTGTTCCTTCATCAGGCGTCGCCTTCCTTCTTGCCCTTGCCCAGCTTCGGGGCGTCGTACTTGGCCGGGGTCACGCCGGCGAGGTGCTTGGCCGGCTCACCGTGGTTCTCCAGGTAGTCCAGCGCGGCGATCTCCGGGTAGTGGAGGTCGAAGGCCGGGGATTCGGAGCGGATCCGGGGCAGCGTGAGGAAGTTGTGCCGCGGCGGCGGGCAGGAGGTCGCCCACTCCAGCGAGCGGCCGTAGCCCCACGGGTCGTCGACCTCGACCTTCTCGCCGTACTTGGCGGTCTTCCAGACGTTGTAGAGGAACGGCAGGATCGACAGGCCGAGCAGGAACGAGCCGATGGTCGAGACGGTGTTCAGGGTGGTGAAACCGTCGGCGGCCAGGTAGTCGGCGTAGCGGCGGGGCATGCCCTCCGCGCCGAGCCAGTGCTGCACCAGGAAGGTGGTGTGGAAGCCGATGAACAGCGTCCAGAAGGTGATCTTGCCGAGGCGCTCGTCCAGCAGCTTGCCGGTCATCTTCGGCCACCAGAAGTGGAAGCCGGCGAACATCGCGAAGACGACGGTGCCGAAGACCACGTAGTGGAAGTGGGCGACGACGAAGTACGAGTCCGAGACGTGGAAGTCGATCGGCGGGGAGGCGAGCAGAACACCCGTCAGACCACCGAAGAGGAAGGTGACCAGGAAGCCGACCGTCCACAGCATCGGCGTCTCGAAGCTCAGCGAGCCCTTCCACATGGTGCCGACCCAGTTGAAGAACTTCACACCGGTCGGGACCGCGATCAGGAAGGTCATGAAGGAGAAGAACGGCAGCAGCACCTGTCCGGTCACGTACATGTGGTGGGCCCACACGGTGACGGACAGACCGGCGATCGCGATGGTGGCCGCGATCAGGCCGGAGTAACCGAACATCGGCTTGCGGCTGAAGACCGGGATGATCTCCGACACGATGCCGAAGAACGGCAGCGCGATGATGTACACCTCGGGGTGGCCGAAGAACCAGAACAGGTGCTGCCAGAGCAGCGCCCCTCCGTTGGCCGGGTCGAAGACGTGTGCCCCGAATTTGCGGTCCGCCTCCAGGGCGAACAGCGCGGCGGCCAGCACCGGGAAGGCCAGCAGGACCAGCACGGCGGTCAGCAGGACGTTCCAGACGAAGATCGACATCCGGAACATCGTCATGCCGGGCGCGCGCATGCAGATGATCGTGGTGATGAAGTTGACCGCACCGAGGATCGTGCCGAAGCCGGAGAAGGCCAGACCCATGATCCACATGTCGGCGCCGACACCCGGCGAGCGGACGGCGTCCGACAGCGGGGAGTAGGCGAACCAGCCGAAGTCGGCCGCACCCTGCGGGGTGACGAAGCCGGCCACCGCGATGGTCGAGCCGAAGAGGTACAGCCAGTACGCGAACATGTTCAGACGCGGGAACGCCACGTCCGGGGCGCCGATCTGAAGCGGCATGATCCAGTTCGCGAAGCCGGCGAAGAGCGGCGTCGCGAACATCAGCAGCATGATCGTGCCGTGCATCGTGAACGCCTGGTTGAACTGCTCGTTCGACAGGATCTGGGTCCCGGGACGAGCCAGCTCGGCGCGCATGACCAGCGCGAGGATGCCGCCGATCAGGAAGAAGGCGAACGACGTGCCCAGGTAGAGCGTGCCGATCGTCTTGTGGTCAGTGGTGGTCAGCCACTTGATGATGGTCGAACCCGGCTTCCGGGTCCGCTGCGCCCCGACCGTGACGGCCCCGGCGCCCCCGCCGGCCGCGGCGGGCTCGTTGAGGATGGTCACTTCTCTTCACTTCCCATGGTCGTGATGCCGGAGGGCAACGCGCCGGTCTGGCCCTTGGCCCGCAGGTCCGCCAGGTGCTTGTCGTAGTCGGCGCGGTCGACGACCTTGACCTTGAACAGCATGCGCGAGTGGTCGACGCCGCAGAGCTCGGCGCACTTGCCGTCGTACTCGCCCTTGACGTTCGGGGTGACCTCGAACGTGTTCACCACGCCCGGCACGACGTCCATCTTCATCAGGAAGTTGATGGGCCAGAAGTCGTGGATGACATCACGCGAGGTCAGCCGGAACTGCACCGACTCGTTGACCGGCAGCCACAGCGTCGGCATCTCCGCGGGAGTGCCCACGTCGTACGCGGCGTCCTTGTTGGCCGGGTCGGGGTTCTCGGTGTTCTCGTAGTTGAACGCCCAGCTCCACTGGAAGCCCACCACGTTGACCGTGTGCTGGGGCTTCTCGGAGACGGAGGTCAGCCTCGACTCGTCGCGGGCGACGAAGTAGAACAGAACCGAGACGATGATGATGGGGACCGCGGTGTAAAGCGCCTCGATGGGCACGTTGTACCGGGTCTGCGGGGGGATCTCCACGCCGGTGCGGCTGCGCCGGTGGAAGATCACGCTCCAGATGATCAGACCCCACATCAGTGCGCCGACCACCAGTGCCGCGATCCAGGACCCCTGCCACATGTGGAGGACCAGGGGTCCTTCCACGGTGACGGGGCTTGGCATGCCAAGCCTGGGGAGGTCGTTGGCCGAGCAGCCGGTGGCGGTCGCGATGACGAGGCCCAGTGCCAGCGCCTGAGGCAGCTTCCGCCGCATCGTGCGCCGCGGCGAGCGGTCGGAGCCGTTGGGACTCACGTAGCGCCTTCCCGAAGTCTCGCCCGCCTTCGCGTCGCCCCGCGGAGGATTGTGAGCCTCCCCGGCGACCCGTCCACGGGCACGGTTTGAATGCTTATGCGGGCCAAACCCTACTCCAGCCTTATGCGCTGCTGACGGGCAGGTCCCGGTAACGCGCCGCCCGGTCGCCCGATCAGGCCCGGCAAGGGCTGCGCCGCAGGTCATCGTAGGCATTCGAGGTCCGTACACCCGACCGGGGGATGACCTCGGGCAACGTGGGTGACGGTCCGTCGGATGCGGACGAATCGGACATTCGGGTTGATCGACTGACGGCCGGTGAGCGCGGGAAGGCGCCTGGAATACACCCGGGTGTGTCGTTAAATGTGACCGTGTACTTCGATGTGGCCTCCACCGCACCGCTCCACCCCGTCGCACGGCAGGCGCTGACCGCCGCCCTGGACGAGGGCTGGGCCGACCCCGCACGGCTCTACCGCTCCGGCCGGCAGGCCCGGATGCTGCTGGACGCCGCCCGCGAGACGGTCGCCGGGGTGCTCGGCGCCCGGCCGGACGAGATCGCGTTCACGGCGAGCGGCACGCAGGCGGTGCAGCTGGGCGTGCTCGGCGCGCTGGCCGGGCACCGGCGGCGGGGCGGGCACCTGGTGCACTCCGCCGTCGAGCACTCCAGCGTGCTGCACACCGCCGAGCGGCACGAGGCCGCCGGCGGCACCGTCTCGGTGGTCCCGGTGGACCGCCACGGGCGGGTCACCCCCGGGGAGTTCGCGGCGGCGCTGCGGCCGGACACCGCGCTCGCCGTGCTGCAGTCGGCCAACCACGAGGTCGGCACGGTTCAGCCGGTGGCCGAGACGGCCGCGCTCTGCGGCGACGTGCCGCTGCTGGTCGACGCCGCGCAGAGCGCCGGGCGGCTGGACGTCCCGGCGGGCTGGTCCGTGCTGACGGCCAGTGCCCACAAGTGGGGCGGGCCCGCCGGGGTCGGGGTGCTGGCGGTGCGCAAGGGCGTCCGGTACGCCTCGCCGCTGCCGGCCGACGAGCGCGAGAGCGGCCGGGTACCGGGCTACGTCAACGTCCCGGCGATCGTGGCCGCGGCCGCCTCGCTGCGGGCCGTCCGGGCCGAGGCCGACCGGGAGAACGCCCGGCTGCACGCCCTCGTCGAACGGATCCGGGCCCGGGTGCCCCGGCTGGTGCCGGAGGTGGAGGTGGTCGGCGACCCGGTACGGCGGCTGCCGCACCTCGTCACCTTCTCCTGCCTGTACGTGGACGGCGAGGTGCTGCTGACCGAGCTGGACAGGGCCGGCTTCGCGGTCTCCTCGGGCTCGTCCTGCACCTCCTCCACCCTGACGCCGAGCCATGTGCTGGCGGCGATGGGCGTCCTCACCGAGGGCAACGTCCGGGTCTCGCTGCCGTTCGGCGCGGCCGAGGCGGACGTCGAGCGCTTCCTCGCCGTCCTGCCGGACGTGGTGGCCCGGGTCCGCGCCCCGCTCGGGCTGGACCTGTCCGCCCCGGCGGCGGCCGCACGGCCGGAGGAGGAGGAGGCGCCGACGCTCGTCGTCGACGCGCTCGGCAAGCGGTGCCCGCTGCCCGTCATCGAGCTGGCCAGGCGGATCGGCGAGGTGCCGCCGGGCGGGACGGTCGCCGTGCTGGCGGACGACGAGGCCGCCCGGCTGGACATCCCGGCCTGGTGCGGGATGCGCGGGCAGGAGTACCTGGGCGAGGCCCCGGCCGCCGGGTACGGCGGCGACCGGGGCTCGGCCTACCTGGTGCGGCGCACGGCCTGAGCCTGCCGGCCGGCCTGCCGCACGGGCCCGCGGACTACTTGACCAGGTGCGCGCGGATCTCGGCGGCGGCCTCGGCGCCGTAGGCGCCCTCGAAGCGCTCCAGGAAGGTGGCGGGGCGCAGCTCGTACTCCTGGGTGCCGACGGTCTCGATCACCAGGGTGGCGAGCATGCAGCCGAGCTGGGCCGAGCGCTCCAGGTCCAGCTCCCAGGAGAGGCCCGCGAGGAAGCCGGCGCGGAAGGCGTCGCCGACACCGGTCGGGTCGACCTTGGAGTCCTCGGGGGCGCAGCCGACGATCACCGGGGGCTCGCCCTTGCGGTCGATCCGCACGCCCTTGCTGCCGAGGGTGGTGACCCGGGTGCCGACCCGGGTGAGCAGCTCGTCGGCGTCCCAGCCGGTCTTGCTCTCGATCAGCGCGGCCTCGTACTCGTTGGTGAAGAGGTAGGCGGCGCCGTCGACGATCTCCCGGATGTCCTCGCCGTCCAGGCGGGCCAGCTGCTGGGAGGGGTCGGCCGCGAAGGCGTAGCCGCGGGTGCGGCACTCCTGGGTGTGGCGGACCATGCCCTGCGGGTCGTCGGCACCGATCAGCACGAGGTCCAGGCCGCCGACGCGGTCGGCGATCGGCTTCAGCTCGATGTTGCGGGCCTCGGCCATCGCCCCGGTGTAGAACGAGGCGATCTGGTTGTGGTCCTCGTCCGTGGTGCACATGAAACGGGCGGTGTGCCGCGTCTCGGAGATGTGGACCGACTGGCAGTCGACGTTGTTGCGCTCCAGCCAGCTGCGGTACTCGGCGAAGTCCGCACCGGCGGCCCCGACCAGGATCGGACGCAGCCCGAGCACACCCATGCCGAAGGCGATGTTCGGTGCGACACCGCCCCGGCGGATGTCGAGGGTGTCGACCAGGAACGACAGCGACACGGTGTGCAGCTGCTCGGCGACGAGCTGCTCGGCGAACCGGCCGGGGAACGTCATCAGGTGGTCGGTGGCGATCGAGCCGGCGACGGCGATACGCACGGAAGGTCTCCTCAGGATGGCGGCGTGGCCACGGAAAGCAGGGGGTGAACCCACCCACGGTACCCGGCTGGGGGCGGGCGGCGGCAAGACCGGCGGGATTGGCACCGGCCACCGTCGAACGTGTACTACCCCCGGGTAGCTCTGGTGGGGGCCGGGTGGTCGGCCTAGGGTCGCTGCCAGGGGCCGGGTCCGGCCCTGTCCGAGCCGTGGCAGTGCGGCCGCGGCACGTGGATCGGAGCGATCGCCGATGATGCCCAGTGACCACTTGCAGCCCGGCCACTCCCACCTGCGCGTTCCGCCTGCCCTGAAGGGCGACGCGGACGGCGAGACCCTGGACGCGCTGGTGGACTCCTCCCGGCAGCTGCGGCGGTTCTGGCCGCTGCTGGCCACCGGTCCCGAGCCGATCGCCCCCGCCCGGGCCGGCTTCCGGGTCTCCTCCGGGGCGCAGCGGCTGGTCGCCGGGATGGCCGAATACGGCATCTGAACCGCCCCGGGGGGCGGCCCCGTGGACGGGCCGGCGCAAGGGCCGGAACGGAGCGGCGGACGGACGGGAACCGGATTGGTCCGGGGCACGTCACATCCGCGCGGTACGGCCGAGGAGGCGGTGCCGCTGAGCCCTCGGGAGGATGTTCAGATGGATCTGTTGGATCTGGAGCCGACGCCCCGGCGCACCGGCGGTGCACCCGCCGTCCGGTCGCGCGGGCGGCGGGCGGCGGCCCTGGCGGGTCTGGTGCTGGCGGCGGCGGTCACGGTGGCCGGGTGCGACGGGAGCGGCAAGTCGGCCTCCGACTCGGCCACCGGGTCGGCGCAGCCCGCGGCGGCGGCTGTGACGCCGTCCTCCGGCAGCCCGTCCTCGCCGTCCTCCCCCGCGGCGCCCTCCGCCGCCGCCACCACGCCGGCCACGCCCCCGTCGTCCGGCCCGTCGACGTTCACGCCCGGCCCCGGGCCCTCGTCGACCGCGCAGCCGGCCGACCCGCAGCCGCCCTCGGCCAGTCCCCAGGGCAACGGCATCGCGGTCGGTGAGCCGGACCCGAACGGGCAGGGGGCCGGGAAGGCGGTCCGCCCCGCGATCTCCTACCGGGCGGACGGCAACAAGCTGACGGTCTGGTTCTACGGCGGGGTCTGCGAGCGGTACGCGCTGAAGGCCGACGAGTCCAAGCCGGGCCGGGTGGACGTCCGGGTCACGCTGGCGGCGCCGGTTCCGGCCGGGCAGGCCTGCGCCGAGCTGGCCAAGCGGCAGACGGTGTCCGTGGACCTGAAGCAGCCGCTGGCGGGCCGGGGAGTGAGCGACCTCGCGACCGGCCAGGAGGTGCCGCTGGAGACGGACCCGCACGTCGGGCCCGACCCGGCGACCCCGGACGTCAGCGGCCGGTAGCGGCCGGCGGGCACGCCCGCGGAAACGGCGAAGGCGGCCCCGGGAACTCCCGGGGCCGCCTTCGCCGTCTGCCGACTAGCTGAACGAGTCGCCGCAGGCGCAGGAGCCGGTGGCGTTCGGGTTGTCGATCGTGAAGCCCTGCTTCTCGATGGTGTCCACGAAGTCGACGGTGGCGCCACCGAGGTACGGGGCGCTCATCCGGTCGGTGACGACCTTCACACCGTCGAAGTCCTTGATCACGTCGCCGTCGAGCGAACGCTCGTCGAAGAACAGCTGGTAACGCAGGCCCGAGCAGCCACCGGGCTGGACGGCGACGCGCAGAGCGAGGTCTTCGCGGCCCTCCTGCTCCAGCAGGCCCTTGACCTTGGCCGCGGCGGCATCGGTAAGGAGGATGCCACTCTCGACGGTGGTCTCGTCCTGGACGGTCATCTGCTTTCTCCCGGTCTTGACGACGGTCTGCCGCCAGTGCCAACCGACGGCCGTCCGGTTTCATTTCCGGTACGGCGTTGTGTTTCGGCGGTCTTCTGCGGCGGAATTTCCGTGGGCCGGGTGTACCACCCGCTCCCCTACGCTCCCCATGCTCGCACAACCGGCGCGGGTCGGGCACCGCCGCGGCCCGCCGATCCGGACGAACCGGCCTCGCGCGGGCCCCTCGGCGGCCAGGATGGAGGGCATGATCCTGCGACAGGTCAGGGACTCCGCCGCCGATGCGGAGGCCGTCCAGCTCATCGCCCGCGACGCGTTCGCCTCGCTCCCCGACGCCCGGCCCCCCGCCGGTCCGCCCCGGCCGCCCGTCTACCAGCTGGCCCGCACGAGGCACCTGGCGCGCACCGACCCGCAGGGCTGCTGGCTGGCCGAGCTGGACGGCGAGCCGGTCGGCGCGGTGCTCTCGCTGCGCCGTGAGGGCACCTGGGTGCTGGCGCTGCTCGTGGTGCTGCCCCGGGTGCAGGGCAAGGGCGTCGGGCGGCTGCTGCTGGAGCGGGCCACCGCGTACGGGCGGGGGTGCCTGCGCGGGATGCTCTGCGCCTCGCCTTCGCCCGCGGCCGTCCGCCGCTACCGGCTGGCCGGGTTCACCCTGTACCCGGCGATGCAGCTGACCGGGCAGGTGGTCCGGGCCGGGCTGGTCGATCCGGGGGACATCCCGGTCCACCCGGGCAACGCCACCCACCGGCACCTGCTGGACTCGGTGGACCGGCGGCTGCGCGGCGCCGCGCACGGGCCGGACCACGAGCTGATGCTCGCCCACTGCGAGGAACTGCTGATCGCGGACGCGCTGGCCGGCAGCGGCTACTGCTACCGGGACGGCGGGGAGGTGAAGCTGCTGGCCGCCACCTCCAAGCGGATCGCCGCCCGGCTGCTGCGCGAGGCGCTGGCCCGGGTCCCGGAGGGCACGGAGGCACGGGTGGAGGCCCTGACCGCGGAGCAGGAGTGGGCGCTGGACGTCGGGCTGGAGGTCGGCCTGACCGTGGAGACCCGCGGCTACCTGGGACTGCGCGGGATGCGCCCGCCCGCGCCGTACGTGCCGAACGGCGGGCTGCTGTAGGAACGGCGGAGGACCCCGCCGGGCGGTTCCGGCGGGGTCCTCGGCGTACCGGTCACACCATGGTGTCGAGGATCTCCCTGACCATCTCCATGGTGGTGCCCGGGTGCAGGAAGGCGAAGCGGGCGACCGTCTCGCCGTCCCACCCGGTCGGGGTGACGAAGCCGATCTGGTCCGCGAGCAGCTGCTGCGACCAGCGGTAGTAGTCCTCGTTGGTCCAGCCGGTGCGCTTGAAGCAGACCGCGGAGAGCTGCGGGTCGAACAGCAGCTCCAGGTGCTCGGTGTCGCGGATCAGCTGCGCGGTGTCGCGGGCCAGCTGGAGGCCGGTCTCGATGGCGTCGGTGTACGCCTGGGTGCCGTGCACGGCCAGCGAGAACCAGAGCGGCAGGCCGCGGGCGCGCCGGGTCAGGTGGTAGGCGTAGTCGGTGGGGTTCCACTCGTCGCCCTCGGTGTGCAGCACGTCCAGGTAGGAGGCGTCCTGGGTGTGCACGGCGCGGGCCAGCTGGGGGTTGCGGTAGACCAGCGCGGCGCAGTCGAACGGGGCGAACAGCCACTTGTGCGGGTCCACCACGAACGAGTCGGCGTGCTCGATGCCGTTGTAGCGCTCGCGCACCGAGGGGGCGAAGAGGCCGGCGCCGCCGTAGGCGCCGTCCACGTGGAACCACATGTCGCGCTCGCGGGCGACCTCGGAGAGGCCCTGGAGGTCGTCGACGATGCCCTCGTTGGTGGTGCCGGCGGTGCCGACGACGGCGATCACCGTCTCCGGGTGGGGATCGGCGGCCAGGGCGGCGCGCAGCGCCTCGCCGGTGAAGCGGCGGTCGACGGTCGGGACCTTGAAGGCCTCGACCCCGATGATGTTGAAGGTGTTCTTGACCGAGGAGTGCACCTGGTCGGCGACGGCTATCCGCAGCCGGGCCTCCGGGCCGACGCCGAGCCTGCGGCGGGCGGTGTCGCGGGCGACGACGAGCGCGGAGAGGTTGCCGGCCGAGCCGCCGGAGACGAAGGTGCCGCCGGCCGAGGCGGGCAGGCCGGCGCGGTCCGCGATCAGGCGCAGCACCTGGTTCTCGGCGGCGATGGCGCCGGCCGCCTCCAGCCAGGAGATGCCCTGGAGCGAGGCGCAGGAGACGACCATGTCGAAGAGGAGCGCGGCCTTGGTGGGGGCGCACGGGATGAACGACAGGTAGCGCGGGCTGTCGGCGGAGATCACCGCGCGGGACAGCTCGTGGTCGTAGAGCTTGAGCACGTCGGCCGGGTTGTTGCCGTCCGGGTTGAGCAGGCCGGCCAGCTGGGCGCGCAGGTGCTCGCCGTCACCGGGGTGGTCGAGCGGGACTGGGTCGTACTGCAGCCGCTCCCGCATGTAGTCGAATACCAGGTCGACCAGCTCGTTGTCGGGCCGGTGCATGCGGTCGGGGGCTGCGGACACGGGGGTCCCTCTCGGCTGTGGGGTGTCGGGGGGAGGACCGGCGGCGCGGGGCGTCTCACCGCGTTGCCGGACCTCATCAGCCTAGGCAGCGGGGGGCCGGCGCCGCGCGTCGGAACGCGGCCGGCGAGGCAGGATTCGGGCGTCTTCGGCCCGGTCCGCGCAGGAATCCTGCGCCTGCCCCGGCCGGGCCCCGTGATCGGGCCCGGTGGAGCCCGTCGGCCGGGTTGGGCCCTCCGGGCGATCAGCCGATGAGCTGGGAAAGGACGACGGACGAGCGGCTGCGCTGGACGCCGGGCTCCTTGCGGATCCGCTCGATCACCGCCTGGAGGTGGTGCATGTCGGTGGCGCGCAGGTGGACCAGGGCGTCCGGGTCCCCGGTGACCGTCCAGGCGGCCACCACCTCGGGGAACTGCCGCAGGCTGGCCAGGATCTCCTCGGGGGCGGTCCGCTCCCGGCAGTAGACCTCGACGAAGGCCTCGGTCTGCCAGCCGAGCACGGACGGGTCGAGGACGACGGTGAAGCCGCGGACCACCCCGCGCGCCCGCAGCCGGTCGATCCGGCGGCGGACGGCGGTGGCGGAGAGGTTCACCTGGAGGCCGATCTCGGCGTAGGAGGCGCGGCCGTCGCTGGCCAGCCGGGCGAGCAGCAGACGGTCGGTCTCGTCCAGGTCGGCCCCGACCGTCTCGTGCGCTCGGCTGGTGCTCATCGGTGCGGGGCTCCACGGGTCGTACGGGATCGGCGGGCGGGCAGCGGGGAGGCGGCGGCCGCCGAAACGGTTCGGCTCCATTCTGGCGGATGACAGGACCGAGTCCACCTCTGGCGGATGACGGCCCGGGGTACGGCGCGGGTCACCTGCCCGCCGGGCGCCGCGGCGTCACTCCACGAGCAGGACGATCTTGCCGCGGGTGCGGCCCTCGGCGCTCAGCTCCTGCGCGGACGCGGCCTGGGCGAGCGGGAAGGTGGAGGCGACGGTGACGGTGAGCCGGCCGGCGTCGGCCAGGGCGGCCAGCTCGGCCAGTCCGGCGGCGTCCGGACGGGCCCAGAGGTAGCGGCCGCCGAGCTCCTTCACCCGGTAGTCGGCGACCGAGACGATCCGGCCCGGGTCCGCGACCAGCGCGGCCGAGAGCTCGGCGGCGCCGCCGCCGACCAGGTCCAGGGCGGCGTCCACCCCGTCGGGGGCCAGCGCCCGGACCCGCTCGGCCAGGCCGTCGCCGTACCGCACCGGCTCGGCGCCCAGCCCCCGCAGGTAGTCGTGGTTGCGCTCCCCCGCGGTGCCGATCACCCGGGCCCCGAAGGCCCTGGCGAGCTGGACGGCCAGGTGGCCGACCCCGCCGGCCGCGGCGTGCACCAGCACGGTGTCGCCCGGGCGGATCCGCAGCGCCTTCAGGCCCTGGAGCGCGGTCAGCCCGGCCAGCGGCAGCCCGCCGCTCTGCGTCCAGTCCAGCGCGGCCGGCCTGCGGGCCAGTGTGCGCACGGGCGCGGCGACGAGTTCGGCGTAGGTGCCGTGCTCGGCCCAGTCCTTGCGGACGTAGCCGAAGACCTCGTCCCCGGGGGCGAACTCGGTGACGCCGCCGCCGACCGCCCGGACCAAGCCGGCCACGTCCCAGCCCATCACCAGCGGGAAGCGGGCGTCCAGCAGCCCGTCCAGGTGCCCCTCCCGGAGGTGCCGGTCCACCGGGTTCACCCCCGCCGCCCGGACCTGCACCAGTACGGAGTCCGGCCCGACCTTCGGGTCCGGCAGCTCGGTGTACTCGACCACCTCGGGGCCGCCGTAACGGCGGATCGCGATTGCCTTCATGCGCCCAGCCTCACCCGGACGCCCCCGGATATCGATTCGGCCACGCAGGGAAGCGTCCGAACCGGCGAGCGGTTCTCGTCACATCGACAGGACGGCCATCGTCACTGTGACGCTAACCGGTTATCATAGATAGCGTCAGATAGACGAGAAGGCTGCACCGACTGATCGGCCGCACAGAAGGGCACCCGCCCGTGACCACCACCATCACCGAGACCTACGGCGTCGACCCCACCCCGACGCCGCTCGCTCTGCTGCTGCTCGGCCGTGAGGCCGACCCGAACAGCGAGCGTGGCGTCGAGTGCCCCGGCGACCTCCCGGCCGCCTCGGACCCGGACCTCGTCGAGCGCGCACGGGCGGCCAAGGCCGCACTCGGCGACCGCGTCTTCATCCTCGGCCACCACTACCAGCGTGACGAGGTGATCGAGTTCGCCGACGTCACCGGCGACTCCTTCAAGCTCGCCCGCGACGCGGCCGCCCGCCCGGAGGCCGAGTACATCGTCTTCTGCGGCGTGCACTTCATGGCCGAGTCCGCGGACATCCTCACCACCGACGCCCAGCAGGTCGTCCTCCCGGACCTCGCGGCCGGCTGTTCGATGGCCGACATGGCCACCGCCGAGCAGGTCGCCGAGTGCTGGGACGTGCTGACCGACGCCGGCATAGCCGACGTGACCGTCCCGGTCTCGTACATGAACTCCTCCGCCGACATCAAGGCCTTCACCGGCCGGCACGGCGGCACCATCTGCACCTCGTCCAACGCCAAGCGGGCGCTGGAGTGGGCCTTCGAGCAGGGCCAGAAGGTGCTCTTCCTGCCGGACCAGCACCTGGGCCGCAACACCGCGGTGCGCGAGATGGGCTTCTCGCTCGACGACTGCGTGCTCTACAACCCGCACAAGCCGAACGGCGGGCTGACCGCCGAGGAGCTGCGCAACGCCAAGATGATCCTCTGGCGCGGCCACTGCTCGGTGCACGGGCGGTTCTCGCTGGACTCGGTGAACGACGTCCGCGCGCGCATCCCCGGCGTCACCGTGCTGGTGCACCCCGAGTGCCGCCACGAGGTCGTCGCGGCCGCCGACATGGTGGGCTCGACCGAGTACATCATCAAGGCGCTGGACGCCGCCGAGCCCGGCTCCAAGTGGGCCATCGGCACCGAGCTGAACCTCGTCCGCCGACTGGCCAAGGCGCACCCGGACAAGGAGATCGTCTTCCTGGACCGGGCGGTCTGCTTCTGCTCCACCATGAACCGGATCGACCTGCCGCACCTGGTCTGGGCGCTGGAGTCGCTGGTCGAGGGCCGGGTGCCGAACGTGATCAGCGTCGACCCGGAGACCGAGAAGTACGCCAAGGCGGCGCTGGACCGGATGCTCGCCCTGCCGTAGCCGGCACCGCACGGACGCGAAAGGGCGGGCCCCCTCCGCAGTGGAGGGGGCCCGCCCTTGTCGCGTCTGGCGTCCGGCGCGAGACGGTGGCTACTCCGGGATGCCGGGGATCAGGCCGTCACCCTCGGCCCGCAGCAGCTGCCGGACCTCGTCGATCGTCGCGTCGGCATCCGGGAGGATCAGGTCGGACGGCTCCAGCGAGTCGTCCGCCAGCGGGGTCCCGAACTTCTTGACGGCGCCCAGCAGCTCACCGAGCGCCCGCCTGAAGTGATCGTCGTCCCCCGACTCCAGTGCGGCGAGGAGCTCCTCGTCCAGCTCGTTGAGCCGGTTCAGATGGGCTTCGCCCACCTCGAACTGGCCCTCCCCCATGACCCTCATGATCATGCCGTGCGTCTCCCTGGTTGGTGGGGTGAAGCTCAGATCACTTGTTGTAGTTGATGCGCGGGGTGTCCTGCTGCGAGGCGTCGTGCGGCTGCGCACCGCCCTGCTCGATCGCCTGCGGGCCGGAGGACGGCGAACCGCCCGTCAGCTCGGCCTTCATCCGGGCCAGCTCCAACTCGACGTCCGAGCCGCCCGCCACGCGCTCCAGCTCGGCCTCGATGTCGTCCTTGCGGCCGAGCCCGCTGGCGTCGTCGAGCGCGCCGGAGGCCAGCAGCTCGTCGATCGCACCGGCCCGGGCCTGCATCTGCGCGGTCTTGTCCTCGGCCCGCTGGATCGCCAGACCGACGTCGCCCATCTCCTCCGAGATGCCGGAGAACGATTCGGCGATCCGGGTCTGCGCCTGGGCCGCGGTGTAGGTGGCCTTGATGGTCTCCTTCTTGGTGCGGAAGGCGTCCACCTTGGCCTGCAGCCGCTGGGAGGCGAGCGTGAGCTTCTCCTCCTCGGCCTGGAGCTGCTGGTACTGCGTCTCCAGGTCGGTGATCTGGGACTGCATGTTCGCCTTGCGGGTCAGCGCCTCGCGCGCGAGGTCCTCCCGGCCGAGCGAGAGCGCCTTGCGGCCCTGGTCCTCGTACTTCGCGGACTGCTGCTGGAGCTGGGTCAGCTGGAGTTCCAGCCGCTTGCGCGAGGTGGCCACGTCCGCGACACCGCGACGTACCTTCTGCAGCAGTTCGAGCTGCTTCTGGTACGAATAGTCCAGCGTCTCACGCGGATCCTCCGCCCGGTCCAAGGCCTTGTTCGCCTTGGAGCGGAAGATCAGCCCCATACGCTTCATGATTCCGTCGCTCATGGGCCTCGGGTGCCCCCTTCTCCGGCCTGCGGTCTCTATCTCGTTACCAGACACGACGAGTGTATGTGCAGCGAGCCCTTCGCCGCAGTGCACCTGCCTGCAACAAGACTGCTACAGCGACACCCCCGACTGCCTCATCCCCGGGGTGGATCCGGCCCTCATCCCCTCCACGGTTCCCCGCGGTGATCCCCTACGGGAAGACCCCCGGGAGCCCGGCACCGGCCCGGCCGCACGCGATCGATATGCGTTTGGGTCCAAGGACACCCGAAGAAGCGGTCGCGCACCCCGTACGCTGGTGGTGTGTTCCGACGCCGTTCAGATGATGCCGCCGCCTCCGCCGCTGTGCTGGAGAAGCAGGACGAGACGACCCAGGCCCGCGACCCGCAGGCGAAGAAGGGCCGCCCCACGCCCAAGCGCAGTGAGGCCGAGGCCAACCGGCGTACCCGGGTGACCGTGCCCAAGGACCGCAAGGAGGCCTCCCGGCAGGCGCGCGAGCGCATGCGGGCCGAGCGCGAGAAGCAGCGCACCGCGCTGCTCGAGGGCGACGAGCGCCACCTCCCGGCCCGTGACAAGGGCCCGGTGCGCAAGTTCGCCCGCGACTACGTGGACGCCCGCTGGTCGCTCGCCGAGTTCTTCCTCCCCGCCGCGGTGGTCATCCTGGTGCTCAGCATCGTGAAGGTGCCGGCCCTCCAGCTGCTCTCCACCGTGCTGTTCCTGCTCTTCTTCGTGCTGGTGATCCTGGACTTCGTCCGCCTCGGCCTCGGTCTGCGCAAGCAGCTCGGCGAGCGCTTCGCCGGCCAGAACACCCGCGGCGCGGTCGCCTACGGCCTGATGCGCATCCTCCAGATGCGCCGGCTGCGGCTGCCCAAGCCGCAGGTGCGGCGCGGGGAGAAGCCCTGACCGCCGAGCCGGTGGACTCCGGCTGGGCCCCTCCGTCCTGGGAGGGGCCCGGCCTGTACGCGCTTCCGGGCCAGGGGGACGGCGGCCACGACCGGATCGCCCAGGAGCGCCGGCTGCCCTCGCGCAGCGGCTCCTTCGCCGGCGGCACCGGCCCGTGGCTCGACCGCCTCGGCAGCCTGCGCAACCTCGTCCGGCAGGAGCTGGTCGCCCGGCAGCTCGCCGAGCAGCTCACCGGACGCAGCGCCCAGCGCGTACTCGACATCGGCTGCGGCCAGGGCACCCAGGCGCTGCGCCTGGCCCGGGCCGGCCACTACGTCACCGGCATCGACTCCGACCCGGTGGCGCTCGGCGTCGCCCAGGGGGCGCTGGCCGAGGAGCCGCCCGAGGTCCGCGGCAGGCTCCAGCTGCTCAGCGGCGACGGCCACCAGTGCGGGCGCTGGTTCGGGCCCCGCAGCTTCGACGTCGTGCTCTGCCACGGCGTCCTGATGTACCTGCCGGACCCGGATCCCATGATCGCCTCGCTGGCCCGGCTGCTGGCCCCCGGCGGACTGCTCTCCCTGCTCGTCCGCAACCGCGACTCGCTGGCCCTGCGGCCCGCCGCCGCCGACGACTGGCGGGCCGCCCTGCACGCCTTCGAGAGCGACCGCTACTACAACCGGCTGGGGCTGGCCGCCCGCGCCGACCGGATCGCCGACCTCGCCGTCACCCTCTCCGAGGTGTCCGTGCCGCTGCGGCACTGGTACGGCGTCCGGGTCTTCACCGACAACGCGCCCGACGACGCGGCGCCGCCGGTGGACGGGCGGCAGCTGGCCCAGCTGCTGGAGGCCGAGGAACGGGCCGGCCGCACCGACCCGTACCGGCAGGTCGCCGCGCTGCTGCACGTGTTCGGGGCCAAGTAGCCCCGTCGCGCGGCCCCGTCACGGACGGGACCACGCGGACTCAGGCCTCGTGCAGGCTCATCGAGTAGACCTCCCGGCCGTCGTCGAGCAGGACCGCGGTGTCCACCCCGCCCTCGGCCAGCTCCTTCCAGGACTCCCCGATCCAGGTCTCGGCGTCCCCCTGGCCGGCGAACTCCTCCTCCTGGCCACCGGCCGGGGCCACCACGGTGCCGTCCGCCTTCTCGTACCGCCACGTCCACACCATGCCCGGCTCCTCCTGTGTGCTGCCCTGCCCGGTAAGACCCTGTGTGCTGCGCACCTTAGCCTGCCCGGTGGGATCTTCCGTATGCCTCGTCCGGCAGGATGAGCGGCATGGCAACCGATCCCGCACTCCCCCGCACGCTGGTCCTCGGCGGTGCGCGCTCCGGCAAGTCCACTACGGCCGAGCGGCTGCTCGCCCGGTACGAGGACGTGCTGTACGTGGCCACCAGCGGCACCCGGGACGGCGACAGCGACTGGGCGCAGCGGGTCGCCCTGCACCGCGACCGGCGCCCGGCGGGCTGGCGCACCGCCGAGACCTGCGCGCTGGAGGCCGTCCTGGCCGACGACGCCGACCCGGCACCGGTGCTGATCGACTGCCTGGCGCTCTGGCTGACCGCCGTGATGGACGAGTGCGGCGCCTGGGACGACGCGGTGTGGACGGACGGCGGCGAGGCGGCGGTGCAGGCCCGCTGCGAGGCGCTCGCCGCCGCGTGGGCCGGGACGGGCCGTCAGGTGATCGCGGTCAGCAACGAGGTCGGCATGGGCGTCGTCCCGGCGACCGCCGCCGGGCGTCGCTTCCGGGACACGCTCGGAAGGCTGAACATGGCCGTGGCGGACGCCTCGGAGCGTGTGCTGCTGGTCGTGGCGGGGCAAGCCCTGACCATCAAATCGGTTGGCGTGTAGCCTTCCGAGCGGTGACTCCTCCGCCTCGGTGATGAGGCGGTTTCTCACTCGACCGCTTGCGCAGTCCCATGACGGCCAAGCCCTGACCGCTGCCTGGGGCAGACCTCGAATGTACGCCGCGCCCCGCGGTGTGAGCGAGAAACGGATAAATGGACACGACCGTGGATCTCGACACGTTCTCCTCGCTCGTCGAGCGCCCCGACGAGAGCGCCCGGCGGGCCGCCGAGGAGCGCTGGCGCACACTGGACCGGCCGCGCGGCGGGCTCGGCCGGCTGGAGGAGCTCGGCAGCTGGCTGTCGTCCGTTCAGGGGTGTTCCCCGGTGCAGCCGCTGTCGGCGCCCAAGGTGCTGCTGTTCGCCGCCGACCACGGGGTGGCGGCCCTCGGCGTGTCCCGGCTGCCCGCCCAGGGCGGCACGGCCGCCCGGGTCCGGGCGGTCCTGGACGGCACCGCGCCGGTCGCGCTGCTCGCCCGGCGCTTCGGCGCCGGGGTGCGGGTGGTGGACGTCGCGGTGGACGCGGACCCGTCCGACTTCCCCGACGAGGTGGTCGCGCACCGCGTGCGGCGCGGCTCCGGCCGGATCGACCGCGAGGACGCGCTGACCCCGGAGGAGACCGTCAAGGCCTTCCGCGCCGGGATGGCCGTCGCCGACGAGGAGGCCGACGCCGGCACCGACCTGGTGGTGCTGGGTGACCTCGGGGTCGGCTCGACCACGGTGGCCGCGGTGCTGGTCGGCGCGCTCTGCGGAACGGACGCGGCCGCGGTGACCGGGCGCGGCTCGGGCATCGACGACAAGGTGTGGATGGTCAAGTGCGCGACCATCAGGGACTCGCTGCGGCGGGCCCGGCCGGTGCTCGGCGACCAGCTGGCGCTGCTCGGCGCCACCGGCGGGGCCGACTTCGCGGCGATCACCGGCTTCCTGCTCCAGGCCGCGGTCCGCAGGCTGCCGGTCGTCCTGGACGGAGTGGTCTCCTCGGCCTGCGCGCTGGTCGCCCAGCGGATCGCGTTCCGGGCGCCCGAGTGGTGGCGGGCCGGGCAGTCCAGCGGCGAGCCGGCCCAGGCGAAGGCCTACGACCGGCTCACCCTGACGCCGCTCCAGGAGCAGGGGATCACCATGGGCGAGGGCGTCGGCGCGCTGATGGCCCTGCCGCTGCTCCAGGCCGCGGCGGACTCCCTGGCCGAGCACAAGCCCGCGCCGACCGCGGCGCCGGTGCCGAAGGAGCAGCCGAAGCTGCCGTCCGCGGCGGAGCTGCTGGGCCGGGTGTAGCGCAGGCCCGACGGGGTGCCCGGACGGGCCCCCGGGCCGGGCAGCGGCGGCAACCCGGCAGTACACGGTGCCCGTGCCCTGACGGGCACCTCGGTGATCAGGACGAAGGAGCGGCGGGTGCAGGAGGGGCCTTCGACCGTGCCCGCGTCCTGGGCGGACGGGCTGCGCTTCGGGTTCGGGACGCTGTCCGTGCTGCGGGTGCGGGTCGAGCGGTGGGACCGGGCGGCGGCGGGGCGGGCGATGACGGCCGCACCGGTGGTCGGGCTGGTGCTCGGCGCGGTGGCGGCGGGCGTGGGGGCGCTGGTCGCGTGGCGTGCGGGCGGACTGCTCGGCGCGGTGGCCGCGGCCGGGGCACTGGCCGCGCTGACCCGGGGGCTGCACCTGGACGGACTGGCCGACGTCGCCGACGGCCTGGGCAGCGGCAAGCCGGCCGAGGACGCGCTGCGCATCATGAAGCAGTCGGACATCGGGCCGTTCGGCGTGCTGACCCTGGTCCTCGTGCTGCTGGCCCAGATCGCCGCGCTGGCCGGGCAGTTCGACGGCTCGGTGCTGCGCGGAGCGCTCGCGGTGCTGGCCTCGGCGACGGCCGCGCGGTGCGCGCTCGCCTGGGGGTGCCTGCGGTCGGTGCCGGCCGCCCGGCCGGGCGGGCTCGGGGCGGTGGTCGCGGGCACGGTACCGCCCGCCGCGGCGGTCGCGGCCACGGCCGGGTCGATGCTGCTGACGGCCGCCCTCGGCTGGGCGGACGGATGGTCAGCTCTGCGTCTCCCGCTGGCCGTTGCGGCCGGACTCGGATGCGCCTGGCTGCTGCTCCGGCGCTGCGTCCGGCGGCTGGACGGGATCACCGGGGACGTCCTCGGCGCGATGGCGGAGACCGCCGCGACCGGCACTCTGGTGACGCTCGCCCTGCTGGGCTGACGCACACCGGCGGTACCCGTACCGAACGGTGGGACACCGGGCGGCGCGTGATCCCAGCATGCGGACTACCATGCGTGGAGCACCGCAGCCCTGCACCGTCGCAGGTCCTGCCCGGCCGACGCGCGTCGAGGAGCCGGGGCTTCTGATGTGTGCGGCCGCCGCGACCGGCGGGCGCACGCGCCAGGGGCCCCGGACCCGGCCCGCCCGGCCGGGCGGCCCGCCGCGCCGGCGTCGGCTGCACCGGTGCGGCAGCCACGCCGCGACCGGTCGTGACCGCGAAAGAACAGGACGCATTACGTGACTGCATTGTCTGTGAGCACCTCCTCCGCCGCCTCGCTGCGCGCGGACGCCCTGGTGATCGGTGTCGCGAAGGGCCCCAAGGGCATTGTGCTGGCCCCCGGCGCCGAGGCCGTGAGCGAGGCGTTCGACGGCAAGCTGGCCGAGGTCCTCACCACCCTGGGCGCGACCGGCGCCGAGGGCGAGACCGTCAAGGTGCCCTCCGCCGCCGGCCTGAAGGCCGCGCTCGTCCTCGCGGTCGGCCTCGGCGAGGCCGCCGACGCCGGCTACGAGCTGGAGGCGCTGCGCCGCGCCGCCGGTGTCGCCGCCCGCGCCCTGGCCGGCAGCAAGAAGGCCGCGCTGGCGCTGCCGGCCGAGTCCGCCGACGAGATCGAGGCGGTCGCGCTGGGCGGCCTGCTCGGCTCGTACGCCTTCGGCGCCTACAAGGGCAACGGCAACGGCAAGGAGCCGGTCGGCGAGCTGGTCCTGCTGGCCGCCCGCAAGGGCAGCAAGGAGGCCAAGGCCGCCGTCGAGCGCGCCCTGGTCGTCGGCGAGGAGATGAACCGGGCCCGCGACCTGGTCAACACCGCCCCGAACGACCTGAACCCGAAGGGCTTCGCCGCGATCGCCCAGGCGGCCGGCAAGGAGCACGGCCTCAAGGTCGAGGTGCTGGACGAGAAGGCGCTCCTCAAGGGCGGCTTCGGCGGCCTGCTGGGCGTCGGCAACGGCTCGGCGAACCCGCCGCGGCTGGTGAAGGTGGCTTACACCCACCCGAAGGCCAAGGCCAGCCTGGCGTTCGTCGGCAAGGGCATCACCTACGACTCGGGCGGCATCTCGCTGAAGCCGGCCGGCCACAACGAGACCATGAAGTGCGACATGGCCGGCGCCGCCGCCGTGTTCGCCGCCGTGGTCGCCGCCAAGCGGCTCGGCCTGGTCGTCAACGTCACCGCCTGGCTGGCGCTGGCGGAGAACATGCCGTCCGGCTCGGCCACCCGCCCGGGTGACGTGCTGCGGATGTACGGCGGCAAGACCGTCGAGGTGCTGAACACCGACGCCGAGGGCCGTCTGGTGCTGGCCGACGCCATCGTGCGGGCCGGCGAGGAGAACCCGGACGTGATCGTCGACGTCGCGACGCTGACCGGCGCGATGATGATGGCGCTGGGCAGCCGCACCTTCGGCGTGATGGCCAACAACGACGAGCTGCGCGAGACGCTGCACACCGTCGCGGGCGAGACCGGCGAGCAGTCCTGGCCGATGCCGCTGCCGGCCGAGCTGCGCAAGGGCATGACCGAGTCGACCATCGCCGACCTGGCCAACATGGGCGACCGGATGGGCGGCGGCCTGGTGGCCGGCCTGTTCCTGAAGGAGTTCGTGGCCGAGGGCATCGACTGGGCCCACCTGGACATCGCCGGCCCGGCCTTCCACGAGGGCGCGCCGTTCGGCTACACCCCCAAGGGCGGCACCGCGAGCGCGGTGCGCACCCTGGTCCGCTTCGCCGAGCAGACCGCTGCGGGCGGCAAGGCCTGATCCGGGATCCGGAACGGACGGACGGGGCCCGGCGCGTGTGTGCGCCGGGCCCCGTCCTCGTTCCCGGGTGCCCGGCCGGCGCCTCCGGCGGGACGCCACCGGACACCCGCGGCCCTGTTACCTGCGAGTAAGGAACGGAACCCCACCCCGCACCCTTGTTCGCTGCGGGCGAAACTTTGTTCCACTGTGCGGAACCAGCCTGCCCGAAGCCCGTCGCGAGCACCCTTGGCGCCGCTGTCAACCCCGCCCTGAGCTGCGACGATGCCCTTCGGTCGGGGGTGTTCCCGCCCCGGTGACCACCCTGTGGGACACCCCCGGGGTGGACCCGGACATCAGCCGCCTTGAACAAGTGCGAAGATGTATTTCCGGCACGACTGGGCGCCCCACAAAGGCTTCCGACCCACCGGACCGCGACCGGCCCGGCGACCCACCCCATTGCATGGAGGACGTGACGTGGCGAACGACGCCAGCACCGTTTTCGACGTAGTCATTCTCGGAGGCGGAAGCGGCGGTTACGCCGCGGCGCTCCGCGCCGCTCAGCTGGGCCTGAGCGTCGCCCTGATCGAGAAGGGTGAGCTGGGCGGCACCTGCCTCCACCGCGGCTGCATCCCGACCAAGGCGCTGCTGCACGCCGCCGAGATCGCGGACGAGACGAAGGAGGCCGCCGAGTTCGGCGTTCTGGCCACCTTCCAGGGCATCGACATCAACGGCGTCCACAAGTACAAGGACGACGTCATCGCCGGCCTGTACAAGGGCCTGCAGGGCCTGGTGGCCTCCCGCAAGGTGACCTTCATCCAGGGCGAGGGCAAGCTCTCCTCGCAGACCTCGGTGGACGTCAACGGCCAGCGCATCGAGGGCCGCCACATCGTCCTGGCGACCGGCTCGGTTCCGCGCTCGATCCCGGGCCTGGAGATCGACGGCGACCGCGTGATCTCCTCGGACCACGCCCTCAAGCTCGGCTTCATCCCGAAGTCGGCCGTCATCCTCGGCGGCGGCGTGATCGGCGTCGAGTTCGCCTCGGTCTGGAAGTCCTTCGGCGTCGAGGTCACCATCGTCGAGGCGCTGCCGCACCTCGTCCCGCTGGAGGACGAGAACTCCTCCAAGCTGCTGGAGCGCGCGTTCCGCAAGCGCGGCATCAAGTTCGAGCTGAAGGCCCGCTTCTCGGGCGTCGAGTACACCGAGACCGGTGTCCGCGTCTCCACCGAGAACGGCAAGCAGATCGACGCCGACCTGCTGCTCGTCGCCATCGGCCGCGGCCCGGTCTCGGCCGGCCTCGGCTACGAGGAGAACGGCGTCGCGATGGACCGCGGCTACGTGCTCGTCGACGAGTACATGCGCACCAACGTGCCCACCATCTCCGCCGTCGGCGACCTCGCCCCGACCCTGCAGCTGGCCCACGTCGGCTTCGCCGAGGGCATCCTGGTCGCCGAGCGCCTGGCCGGCCTCAAGCCGGTGCCGATCGACTACGACGGCGTCCCGCGCGTGACCTACTCCAACCCCGAGGTCGCCTCCGTCGGCATCTCCGAGGCGAAGGCCGTCGAGCTGTACGGCAAGGAGAAGGTCGTCACCCTCAAGTACAACCTGGCCGGCAACGGCAAGAGCAAGATCCTGAAGACCGCCGGCGAGATCAAGCTCGTCCAGGTCAAGGACGGCGCCGTGGTCGGCGTCCACATGGTCGGCGCCCGCATGGGCGAGCAGGTCGGCGAAGCCCAGCTGATCTACAACTGGGAGGCGCTGCCCGCCGAGGTCGCGCAGCTCATCCACGCGCACCCGACCCAGTCCGAGGCCCTGGGCGAGGCGCACCTGGCGCTGGCCGGCAAGCCGCTGCACGCGCACGACTGATCGCGCCCCACCTTCCCCCATTCCAGTACGCAAGACTTGATAGGAGTCGCTGAAACCATGGCGGTCTCAGTAACACTGCCCGCGCTGGGCGAGAGCGTTTCCGAGGGCACCGTCACCCGTTGGCTGAAGGCCGAGGGTGAGCGCGTGGAGGTCGACGAGCCGCTGCTCGAGGTCTCCACCGACAAGGTCGACACCGAGATCCCGGCCCCGGCCTCGGGCATCCTGGCCTCGATCAAGGTCGGCGAGGACGAGACCGTCGAGGTGGGCGCCGAGCTGGCGGTCATCGACGACGGCTCGGGCGCCCCGGTCGCCGCTCCGGCCCCGGCCGTCGAGGCCGCCCCGGCCCCGGCCGCCGCCCCGGCCCCGGTCGTGGAGGCGCCCGTCGCCGCCGCCCCGGTCGCCGAGGCCCCGGCCGCGCCGGCTGCCGCCCCGGCCGGCGACGCCACCCCGGTGCTGCTGCCCGCGCTCGGCGAGTCCGTCACCGAGGGCACCGTCACCCGTTGGCTGAAGGCCGAGGGTGACACCGTCGAGGTCGACGAGCCGCTGCTCGAGGTCTCCACCGACAAGGTCGACACCGAGATCCCGTCGCCGGTCGCGGGCACCGTGGTGAAGATCCTGGTCGGCGAGGACGAGACCGCCGAGGTCGGCGCCCAGCTCGCGCTGATCGGCGCCGCGGGCGCCGTCGTGGCCGCTCCGGCCCCGGTCGCCGCCCCGGCTCCGGCCGCCCCGGCCACTCCCGCCCCGGCTCCGGCCCCCGTCGCCCCGGCCGCCCCGGTGGCCGCTCCGGCTCCGGTCGCCCCGGCCGCTCCGGTGGCCCCGGCTGCTCCGGCTCCGGTCGCCGCCCCGGCTCCGGTCGCTGCCCCGGCCCCCGTCGCCGCTCCGGTTGCCCCGGCCCCGGTCGCGCCGGCCGCCCCGGTGGCCGACAGCGGGGACGCCTACGTCACCCCGCTGGTGCGCAAGCTCGCCGCCGAGCAGGGCGTCGCCCTGGCCTCCGTCACCGGCACCGGTGTCGGCGGCCGGATCCGCAAGCAGGACGTCATCGCCGCCGCCGAGGCCGCCAAGGCCGCGCCGGCCCCCGTCGCCGCCGCCCCGGCCGCAGCGCCGAAGGCCGCCGCCGCGCCGTCCCCGCTGCGCGGCGAGACGGTCAAGATGACCCGCATGCGCAAGGTCATCGGCGACAACATGCTGAAGGCCCTGCACGAGCAGGCCCAGCTGACCAGCGTGGTCGAGGTGGACGTCACCAAGATCATGTCGCTGCGCGGCAAGGCCAAGGACGCCTTCCTCGCCCGCGAGGGCGTCAAGCTGTCCCCGATGCCGTTCTTCGTCAAGGCCGCGGCCCAGGCGCTGAAGACCAACCCGGTCGTCAACGCCCGGATCAACGAGGCCGAGGGCACCATCACCTACTTCGACACCGAGAACATCGGTATCGCGGTGGACTCCGAGAAGGGTCTGATGACCCCGGTCATCAAGGGTGCGGGCGACCTCAACATCGCCGGCATCTCCAAGAAGACCGCGGAGCTGGCCAGCAAGGTGCGCGGCAACAAGATCACCCCGGACGAGCTGTCCGGCGCCACCTTCACCATCAGCAACACCGGTTCGCGCGGTGCGCTGTTCGACACCGTGATCGTTCCGCCGAACCAGGTCGCCATCCTGGGCATCGGCGCGACCGTCAAGCGCCCGGTGGTCATCGAGTCCGACGGCGGCACCGCCATCGGCATCCGCGACATGACCTACCTGTCGCTCTCCTACGACCACCGCCTGGTGGACGGCGCGGACGCCGCCCGCTACCTGGTGGCCGTGAAGGAGATCCTGGAGGCCGGCGAGTTCGAGGTCGAGCTCGGCCTGTAAGGCTCCCGGCAACACCGGCAACACCCCGGAACCCCGCGTCGTCCCCGGACGGCGCGGGGTTCCGCGCTTCCCGGCGCGGGGGGTTCCGCGCCTCCCGACACGGGCGGGTCCCGCTTCCCGACGTGGGGCCGGCGGGCCCGGGCCGCGGGTGGACGGGCGGTGCGGTCACCGCCCGGCGGTCCGGGCTTCGGAAGAACGGGCGTTTCGCGGGCCCATCGCATGCGCGGGCGCGGGCGAACGGGGATGCTGGAGCCGTGATGGACGAGACCGACTTCTGGCAGATCATCGACGACACCCGGGAGGCCGCCGACGGCGACCCGGACGAGCAGGCGGAACGGCTGGTGGAGCGGCTCGTCCAACTGACCCCGGACGACGTCATCGACTTCGCCCGGCTCTTCGAGGCGCGGTTCCAGCGCGCCTACCGCACCGACCTCTGGGCCGCGGCGTACCTGCTGCTGGACGGCGCCTCCGAGGACAGCTTCGACTACTTCCGCTGCTGGCTGATCGGCCAGGGACGGGACGTCTTCGAGGGCGGGCTCCACGAGCCGGACGACCTCGCCGACCTGCTCCCCGACTTCGACGAGGAGGAGGACGGCGAGGCGGAGGACCTCGGCTACGCCGCCGACGAGGCGTACGAGCAGCTGACCGGGCTGCCGCTGCCCGAGGTGGGCGGTCGGCAGCCCGCGCGGCCGTCCGGTGCGGCCCTGGACTTCGACGACCCGGACGCGATGGCGAAACGCTTCCCCAAGCTCTGGGAGCGCTACGGGGACTGACCCCCGGGCCGGGACGGCCGTGCCTCAGGTGCCGGAGCCGGAGGCGCTGCCGTCCTGCTTGATGCCCTTGAGGATCTGGTCGAGGACGCCCGGGTCCGGCGCGCCCGCGGCGTCGTCCACGCCGCCCTCGAAGGCCACGTAGCCGCCGCCCTTGGCCGGGACGGCCACCATCAGCACGTAGCCCTTGGTGCCGTCCGAGGTGGTGATGTGCCAGCGGACCGCGTACCCGGAGACGCCCGCCACCGTGGTGTTGGAGGAGCCTGCGTCGGTGTGCGAGGTGATCCCCGTGAAGATCGCACCCGCGTAGGTGGGCATCGCCGCCTCGGCGGCGGCCCTGGCCGTGCTCCCGGGGATGGTGTCCTTCTCGACCGAGAACTGGCCGCGGATGCAGGAGCCGCCGGTCGGGCAGGTGTACCGGCCGCTGCCCAGGAACACCGTCGAGTGCGAGGTGTCGGTCTGCGCGTCCCAGCCCTGGAATATCGGCACGGTGATGGAGTGCTGGGTGTCGGCGGCGGTGTCCTTGACCACCGGCACCGGAGGCAGGCTCGGCGGGGGCGTCGGGGTCGGCGTCGGGGTGGACGGGCGCTTGGTCGGGGTCGGGGTCGGGGTGTCCGTGACGGTGACCGTCGGCGTCGGCGTCGGGTCCGCCTGCGGGGTGTCGTCGCCGCTGCCGACCACGAGCGCGACCACGATGCCGACCACGACCAGCACCCCGGCCACGATCCCGATGACCACGCCGGGCTTGGTCCCCCCGGGACTCGGGGGCGGCGGGTAGCCACCCTGCGGATAGCCGTAGCCGGGCTGGCTCTGCGCCGGGTAGCCGTACCCGGGCGTGCCCTGCTGCGGGGCGCCGTAGCCGTACGCGGGCGGCTGCGCGGGGGCCGACTGCTGCGGGGTCTGCCAGGAGACCTGCGTCGGGGCGTCGGCGAGCCCGCCGCCGCCCGCCTGAACGGGGCGGACGTCGCTGGTCCAGGCGGCGCCGTCCCACCAGCGCTCATGACCGGCCGTGCCGTCCGCACCCGGTACCGGGTACCACCCGGGAGGCGTCGAGTTGCTCACGGCCGTACGGTACCCGGCGTGGCGCTACTCCAGACAGGTTGGGTGTGTCACGACTCTGCTACCACCCGTACCCGGGTTCCGGCGGGTCGTCAGGGCCGTGGCACGGGTGGTGCGCACGGTGCGGATCGCCCCGTGCGGGCCGTCCGGGGCGGGCCTGCGCGTGACCGGCGGCGCGGCGCCCCGGGCCCGGCCGGCGGCCCGGGGCCGGGAGGTTCAGGCCGTGAGCGAGCGGGCCATCCAGACGTCGTCCACGTACTGGCCGTCGATCAGGAACTCCTCGGTCAGCGAGCCCTCGACGACGAAGCCGCAGACCTCGTAGAGGCGGCGGGCCGGGGTGTTGTGCCCGAGCACGCGCAGGGTGATCCGGCGGGCGCCCTGCTCCCGGGCGGCCGTGCAGGCCGCCTCCACCAGCGCCCGGCCGAGGCCCCGGCCGCGGACCGAGGCGTCGACCGCCAGGCCCTGGATCTGGCGCACGTGCTGGTTGCTGACCAGCGGGGTGGGCCGGACCACCCGGATGTAGCCGACGATCCGGCCGCCGAGCAGCGCGAGCGTGAACTGGTCCGGGGTGTGGCGCTCGTCGAACACCCCGTCACCCTCCGGCGGCTGCGGGGCGACCTCGCTCAGCCAGGACCAGGCCGCGCGGTTGAGCTCGGAGAGCTCCTTCTCGTCCTCGGACTGCGCGGGACGGATGATCAGATCTTCGTCGGGCATGCGCGTCATGCTAATCAGCGACCTGCGGGCTGTACACGGAGTTGCAGCCGCCGGGAACTGCGAGGATGACCCCATGCGAATCGCGGTCACAGGCTCCACGGGATTGATCGGCTCGGCACTCGTCCGCTCACTGCTGGCGGACGGCCACGAGGTGGTCCGGCTGGTCCGGCACCGCTCCCGGACAGGCCCGCAGCCGGACGGGACGACGGCGATCGGCTGGAACCCACTGCTCGGTCAGGTGGACTTGGACGGGCTGGCCGGGGTCGAGGCGGTGGTGCACCTGGCGGGCGCCGGGGTCGGCGACCACCGGTGGACGGACGCCTACAAGCGGGAGATCCGGGAGAGCCGGGTGCTCGGCACCGAGACGCTGGCCGTCGCACTGGCCGGGCTGAAGGAGCCGCCGCGGGTCCTCGTCAGCGGCTCGGCCGTCGGCCTGTACGGGCAGACCGGGGACGCGGTGATCGACGAGGCCTCCCCCGCCGGGGACGACTTCCTGGCCGAGGTCTGCGTCGAGTGGGAGGCCGCCGCCCGGCCGGCCGAGCGGGCCGGGATCCGGGTGGTCCACCCGCGCACCGGGCTGGTGCTCTCGGCCAAGGGCGGGGCCGGCGAGCGGCTGTTCCCGCTCTTCAGACTGGGCCTCGGCGGGCGGCTCGGCGACGGCCGGCAGTACTGGAGCTTCATCTCGCTGGCGGACGAGGTCGCGGCGCTGCGGTTCCTGATCGACCGTGACGACCTGAGCGGCGCGTTCAACCTCAGCGCGCCGGACCCGGTGACCAACGCCGAGCTGACGGCGGCGCTCGGACGGGTGCTGAAGCGGCCGACGCCCTTCCCGGTGCCGACGGCCGTGCTGAAGGCGGTGCTGGGCGAGCTGGCGATCGAGGTGGTGGGCAGCCACCGGGTGGTGCCGAAGCGGCTGCTGGAGGCGGGCTTCCGCTTCGAGCACCCGGACGTGGACTCGGCGGTACGGGCGGCGCTGTAGCGGGGCGGGGGCTGGTCCTTCGGGGTCCGCGGGTCCTGAGGGCTCTGCACGGATCGGCGGGTCCTGCGGGTCTGCGAGGATCCGCGGGTCTGCGGGGTCTGCGGGGCCTGCGGGTCCTGAGGGCTCCGCCGGTCCTGCCGGTCCTGCTGTGCCGGCGGGCCGTTGTGGGCCCGCGTACGCCCGCCCCGGCGACGGCCCCGGCCAGGGGCATATGCCGAACAGGGGGCGGTCGGGGCTCCGACAGGGGGCGCACGGGAGCATGAAGCGGGCGCGTCGCACGCCCCCGGTGACCGTACGCGCCCGCCGACCCCCGATCCCGGCCGCTGGGGCACACAGTCCGTGACGGCGCCCCACCCCGTGCGGCCACACCCTCCCCGGGCCCCGGATACGGCCCGATGCACTTGTCTGATGCTCTTACTGACTGGGCATCACATCGTCGGACCGTGTCCCGGCACCCCGCTGCCTACGTCGGCCGAAGCTCCGGGACCAGGGAGGGAGCACGCCAGTGCCCACGTACGACTTCACTCGCCGCGCCCGCCGGCAGTCCGACCCGGACGTCGTCGTGGTCGGCGCCGGACTCGCGGGCCTGACCGCCGCCCGCGTGCTGACCGGCCACGGACTGACCGTCCACGTCCTGGAGGCCACGGACCGCATCGGCGGCCGGATGGCCACCCGCGAACTGGACGGCTTCCGGCTCGACCACGGCAGCCAGCTGCTCAACACCGCCTACCCCGAACTGCGCCGCGTCCTCGACCTGGACCGCCTCGAACTGCGCCCGCTCGCGCCCGGCGTACTCGTGCACAGCGGCGGCCGCCGGTACCGCGCCGGGGACCCACAACTGACCACCGCCCGGCAGGCCACCACCCGCGCACCGCTGGGCAGTCCGCTGGACAAGGCCCGGCTGGGCAGCTGGCTCGGCCGGCTGGCCGCCACCCCGGCCGGCCGGCTCCAGGCCCGGCCGGAGACCACCGCCGCCCGTGCGCTCGCGGAACGCGGCCTCGCCCCGCGCACCGTCGACGGCTTCCTGCGGCCGCTGCTCGCCGCCCTGCTCAGCGACCCGGCCCTGGGCACCTCCAGCCGGATCGCCGACCTGGTGCTGCGCAGCTACGCGCGCGGCCGGCTCTGTCTGCCCGCCGGCGGGATCGCGGCCGTGCCGGCCCAGCTGGCGGCCGGCCTGCCCGCCGGGACCGTACGCACCGGGGTGCAGGTCACCTCGATCGCGGCCGACGGTGTGGAGACCGCCGGGCACGGCCGGATCGGTGCCCAGGCCGTGGTGGTGGCGACGGGTGCGCGGTCCGCCGCCGGACTGCTGCCGGGCCTGCGGCTGCCCGGCTTCCACCCCGTCACGACCTTCTACCACGCGGCCGACCGGGCACCGATCGGCGAGGCCGTCCTGCTGCTGGACGGCGACCTGCCGGGCGGGCAGCCGCCGTTGGTCTCGCACTCGGTGGTGCTCAGCGAGCTGCACCCCTCGTACGCCCCGGCCGGCCAGGCACTGGTCGCCACCACGGTGCTCGGGCGGCGCTCCTTCGACGCCGGCGGGCCGGCCGCGCTCGAACCGGCGGTGCGTGCGCGGCTGGCGGAGCTGTACGGCGCGCCGACCCGGGGCTGGCAGTTCCTCAGCGTGCGCCACGTCCCCGACGCGGTGCCGGCCATGCCGCCGCCGCACAACAGCCGGCGCCCGGTGCGGCTGCTGGCCGGGCTGTACGTCTGCGGGGACCACCGGGACACCAGCACCGCCCAGGGCGCGCTGGTCTCGGGCCGGCGGGCGGCGCAGGCCGTCGTGCGCGACCTCGGACTGCCGTCCGGCGCCCGGGAGGCCGAGGCGGCCGCCTGACGCCGGACGCTCGCGGGCTCCTCGTGGGGGCGGGCGTGCGGGCCCCTCCCGGGGCGCCGCGAGGTCGCCGCCGCAAGGGCCGCGGGCTCGTCGCAGGGGCGCCCGGGGCGCGGCCCGTGAGGGCGTGAACACGCGGACCGGCTGCCGCGACGGTGACCGAACGCGTGCCAGTATGCCGATATGACCGCTATTCGGAGGGTTTCCGTCCCCCGCCAGGGGCCGGCCGCCCGGTGAGCGCCGACTTCCAGGTCGAGCCGCTCTCCCTGGTCCTCATCCCGGCCGCCGCGGTGGCCGCACCGCTGATCGCCGACCGGCTGCTGCGATGGATCGCCGTCCCCACCGTGGTGTTCGAGATCCTGCTCGGCGTACTGATCGGCCCGGACAGCCTGGCCTGGGTGCACGTCGACGGCCTGGTCGACGCGATCTCCCGGTTCGGCCTGGCCATGCTGATGTTCCTGGCCGGGTACGAGATCGACTTCGCCAAGCTGCGCGGCGGCCCGCTCAAACGGGCGGGCGCCGCGTGGCTGGTGACCCTGGTGGTGGCACTGGGCATCGGTTCGCTGGCCAACCGCGTCCCGCTGGACGGCACCTTCGCCGGGCTCGCGCTCACCACCACCGCGCTCGGCACCATCCTGCCGATCCTGCGGGACGCGGGGGAACTGCCGACCCCCTTCGGCTCGCTGGTGATGGCCACCGGCGCGGTCGGCGAGTTCGCGCCGATCGTCGCGATCGCCCTCCTGCTCAGCGGCAACGCCCCGGCCAGGAGTGCGCTGATCCTCGGCGTGTTCGCGGTCATCACGGCGGTCGCCGTGGCCTGTGCCCGGCGGCCCCGGCCCGGCTGGGTGACCGGGCTGATGCGCCGGACCCTGCGCACCTCCGGCCAGTTCGCCATCCGCACCGTGATCCTGGTGCTGGGCACGATGGTGGCCGCCGCACTCCGGCTCGACCTCGACATGCTGCTCGGCGCTTTCACCGCGGGGATCGTCGCCCACCTGATGCTCTCCGGTGTGCCCGAGGCCGAGGAGGAGGTGATCGAGGCCAAGCTGGAGGCCATCGGCTTCGGCTTCCTCGTCCCGGTGTTCTTCGTGGTCAGCGGGATGAAGTTCGACCTGGACGCGCTGCTGGGCGGCCCCGGCACCCTGCTGCTCGTCCCGGGTTTCCTGCTGCTGTTCCTCGCGGTGCGCGGGGCGCCCGCCGCGTTCCTCGCCCCGGCCGGGCTCGGCCGGCGCGACCGGGGCGCGCTCGGCCTCTACGCCGCGACGGCGCTGCCGCTGGTCGTGGTGATCACCACGATCGAGGTGGACGCCGGACACCTGCCCTCGTCCACCGCGGCGGCGCTGGTCGGCGCGGGCATGCTCTCGGTGCTGTTCTTCCCGCTGCTGGCCCAGCGGCTGCGCGGCGACGTCCGCCCGCCGGCCGCCGAGGGCGACCGGCCGCGGGTGAACGCCGAGAGCTGGTAGTCGTCCGTCGGACCGCCGCGCCCGCCTCAGATCACCCCCGCCTGGCGGGCCGTCTCCTCGAAGGCGCGGGCCACCGGGCTGCCCCGGTACGGGGTCAGCCGGCGGTGGAAGTCCCGCAGGTACTCCAGCGAGCGGGCCGAGCGCATCTCGCCGGCGGCCCGCAGGGCGTCGGTGGCCATGGTGCACGCCTCGTCGAGGTCGCCCATGCCGAGCCGGGCGGTGGCCAGGACCAGCCGGCAGAAGATCCGGCTCCGGGCGTAGGCGGGCGAGCGCAGCCGCAGCGACTTCTCGGCGTGCTGGGCGGACGTCCGCCACTGCTGGAGGTCCCGGTAGCAGTGGGCGAACTCGTCGGAGAGCTGCGCCTCGTCGAAGTAGCGTGCCCAGGAGGGCAGTTCGTCACCGCCCCGGGCCGCGGCCAGCGACCGTTCGGAGCGGACCAGCGCGGTGGTGCAGGCCCGGACGTCGCCGAGCAGGCCGTGCCCGCGCGCCTCGGCGGCGTGCAGCAGCGCCTGCACGGTGGCCGGCACCGCGGTGCCGACGCCCTGCTGGGCGACCCGGGCCAGCTGGACGGCCTCCCGGCCGTGGCCGAGGTGCACCGCCTGCTGGCTCATCGTCACCAGGACGTAGCCGCCGAGCGGGCGGTCCCCCGCGGCCTGGGAGAGCCGCAGCGCCTGGACGAAGTAGCGCTGGGCCAGGCCGTGCGCGGCGATGTCGAAGGACGTCCAGCCTGCCAGCCTGGTCAGGTCGGCGACGGCGCCGAACAGCGCCCGGCCGATCTGCTCGCCGTAGCGGCCGCGCAGCATCGGCTCGGCCTCGCTCTCCAGGTAGCGGACCAGCGCCTGGCGGGCGTGGCCGCCGCCGTAGGCGTGGTCCAGGGCGCGGAAGAGGTCCCCGACGGCGCGGATGGCGGCGATGTCGCCACGGCCGACCCGCAGCGCCGGGCGCTGTTCGCGGGCCGGGTCGGTGTACGGCGGCTCGACGGCGACGGGCGGGCGGCGGCTCTGGGTCGGCACCCGGCCGAGCGCGGTCGACGCCTGGCCGGCGGCCGAGGCCGAGGCCGAGGCCGGAGCCGGCGGCCGGGGCGCACCGGAGGGCCCGGACACCGGTCCGCGCGCCGGGGGTGCGGACCGGTGTC
>NZ_JAGIYX010000059.1:0-22672 GCF_017813315.1 Kitasatospora sp. RG8 | reverse complement strand
GCCGGGGGCGGGGGCGGCGGGGCACCGCCCGCGCTGCGGCCGAGGGCGCCCTGCGGCGCGTCACCGGCGGGCGGGGCGGCGGGCGAGCCGGGGCCGGGAGCGCCCGGCAGGCCGGCCAGACCCGGCAGACCGTCCGGCGAGGCCAGCATGGTCGCCGCGTACTCCACGGGCGCACCCGGACCGGCTGTACCCGGCGCACCAGGCCCGGCAGGAACACCCGGCGCACCCGGGCCACCCGGCGCACCCGGCAGGCCGGCCAGACCCGGCAGACCGTCCGGCGGCGCCAGCATGGTCGCCGCGTACTCCACGGGCGCACCCGGACCGGCAGCACCAGGCGCACCCGGCCCGGCAGGAACACCCGGCGTACCCGGAGCACCCGGGCCCCCCGGAGCACCCGGAGCACCCGGCAGACCGGCCAGACCCGGCAGGCCCTCCGGCGGTGCCAGCAGGGTGCGCGCGGGCTCGGCGGCAGACCCCTCGGCCGGGGCCGGAGGCCTGTCGTAGCCGCTCACGGGCAGCAGTTCGGTGGCCGCCTCGGCGCCGGGCCGGGGCTCACCGGGCAGGCCGGCCCCGTTGGTGCGCAGCCCGTCGGGCAGCAGCACGGTCGCGGCCTCGACCCCCGGGGAGCCGGCCGCCGGCGCCGGCGGAGCGGCCGGGCCGGCCGGCGCGACGGGCGCGGGCGACGGGACGGGGAAGGCCGGCTCGTCGTGGCCGGGCGGCGGCGCGAGCATGGTCGGCGCGTCCCCGGCCGGGCGCTCGGAGACCGGCGGCGTGGTCAGCACGGCGGGCGCCGGCACGGGCTCGGAGGCCGCGGCCGGGGCGGGAACGGCGGGGGCGGGCGCGGCCGGCGCGGGGGCGGGAGCAGGCTCCGGCGTCCCCAGCCGCTCGGCCTCGGCCGCGATCGCCGCGGCGCCGGCCTCCTGGAGCCACTGCGGCGGGCTGAGCAGGAAGGACGTCGCCTCGACCGGCCCGGGCGCGGGCCTCGCCGCCCCGGCCGGGTTGGCCGCCACCGGTCGGCCGTAGACCTCCTCGTACTGGCGGACCACCTCGTTGACGGGCAGCGCGGGCCAGAGCGTGCTGGCACCGGAGTCCCGGGCGATCACCAGCCGCACCTCACCGGCCGAACCCCCGGAAGCGGCCGACCCCCCGGAAGCGGCCGGACCGCCGACGCCGTCGGCACCCGCCTCGCCCTGGGTCTGGGCGCCGTCGCCGGGCTGGACCGCCCAGCAGACGAAGCCCAGGTCGAACTCCCGGACCCGCACCTCGCGCTGCTGTGAACGCGGCACCCCGCCGTTGATCCACTCGTCGGCGAGCTCCTGCGCCTGCGCATACGTCACCACGCCCGGTTCACTCCTGTCCCCTTCATCCCCGCCTGCTGCTTCGTCCCGGCTTCTCGGGCACCCTTGACCACCGCCGTCGGGGCCACGTCAGCCCACCGGAACGACGCGGGCGAACCCGCCGTCCACCATCAGTTCCGCCACCGTCTCCAGCTCCGGCGGGCTGCCGGCCAGCCGGAGCAGGAAGGCGTCGAAGTCCTCGCCGCAGGGCAGCAGCAGCCGGGCGACGCGGTCCTCGGGCGCCTCGGGCGCGCCGCCGTCACGGGCGTCGTCGTAGAGGCAGAACCAGACCGAGCCGGTCCGTTCGCCGCGCACCTTGAGCGCCACGATGCCGCCCTGGGCGTAGGCGATGCCCAGGAAGTCCTTGGTGAGGTGGTCGCGCAGGCACTTGTTGGCGTAGACGACGTCCTCGGTGCCGTACTCCTCGCTGAGGGTCAGGAACGGCTGGTCGAGCAGCATCCCGAGCTCGGGGTCGAGCGCCACGCCGACGGGGGCGCGGCCGCCGCCGAGCTTGAGGAAGGTCCGGTAGGCGCCGGGCAGCCGGTAGCCGAGGCGCTCCTCGGCGCGCTGCACGAGGTCCTCGGTGACGCCGATCGGGTCGCCGCCGTCCTTGGCGAGCGAGAAGTGCACGGGGCGGCGTTCCTGCAGCGGGCGGGTGCCGCGGCGGCCGTGGTCGGCGCTGGAGGTGGCCAGGCCGCCGTGGTGCCGCAGCAGCGCCTTGACCTCGACCGGGACCAGCTCCATCCGGCGCCAGCCGGGCGCGGCCCGGCCGACCGCGTGGTGCCAGGTCCAGCCGGGCGGTGTGGCGACGGCGGTCTCCAGGTCGGCCCAGAGCGGGTGGCCCTGGGTGAACTGCGCGGCGTTGGCCGAGACGTAGTCGGTCAGGCGCAGCTCGTCGACGCCGAAGCCCTCCGGCGGGTCCGCGACCTCGGCCGCCGCGGCGGCGTAGGGGCCGAAGTCCGGGAAGCCGTACTCGTCCACCCGGACCCCGGCCGGGTGCCGCTCCGCGCGGACCGGGTCCGGGAACTGCACCACCTGACCTGCGTACGCCGCGTTCGGTGCGGCGGCGACGCCGGGCCGACCTGTCGTCATCTGGGAGCCCCCACTGGCTGCTGCAAAATACTCCGGTGCGCTTGCTGGCTACCAGCGTAGGGGGTCGGCCCTGGCCACGGACCCCCGCCCGGGGGGCGGGGCCGGATCGGGGCCGGGGGTCCGTCCCCGAACTCCCGGCACCGCCCGGCCGGCGGGGGTCCGCGGACGGGCCCTGGACGAGCGCCTTGGCGAGGGCCTCGGCGACGCGCTCCTGCTGGCCCTCGGTGATCTGCGGGTAGAGCGGCAGGGTGAGCAGCTCCCGGGCGGCCTGCTCGGCGACCGGGAACGTCCCCTCGCCGTGGCCGAGGTGACGGAACGCGGGCTGGAGGTGGACCGGCACGGGGTAGTGGACGCCCGCGCCGACGCCGGCCGCGTGCAGGGCGTCCCGGTCCCGGCCGGGCCCGATCCGGACCGCGTACAGGTGCCAGACGTGCTCGTTGCCGGGCGCGGTCCGGGGCGTGGTGACGCCGTCGAGCCCGGCCAGCAGGAGGTCGTAGCGGCCGGCGGCGGCCCGGCGGGCGTCGTTCCAGGCGGGCAGCCGGCGCAGCTTGGCCCGCAGGACGACGGCCTGGAGGGCGTCCAGCCGGGAGTTGAAGCCGAACCGCTCGTGCTCGTACTTGCAGCCGGAGCCGTGGTCGCCGATCAGCCGGACGGCGGTGGCCAGGTCGTCGTCGTCGGTGACGACGGCGCCCGCGTCGCCGTACGCGCCGAGGTTCTTGCCGGGGTAGAAGCTGGTGGCGGAGATCGGGCCGTGGAAGGCGCGGTCGTGCTGCCGGGCGCCCTGGGACTGCGCGGCGTCCTCCACCACGGGCCGGTCGCCGGCCAGTTCCAGCAGCGGCGCCATCGGGGCGAGCTGCCCGTTGAGGTGGACGGGCAGCAGCGCCACCGCGTCCGGCAGGGCGTCGGCGACCCGCGCCGGATCGATCAGCAGGTGGTCGGGGTCGGCGTCGACCAGCACCGGGCGCAGGCCGGCCCGGACCACGGCCTCGGCGGTGGCGACGAAGGTGTTGGCGGGCAGCACCACTCCCCCGCCGGGCGGCAGGTCGAGGGCGCGCAGGGCCAGTTCGAGGGCGTCGGTGCCGTTGGCGGCGCCCACGCAGTGCCGGGCGCCGGAGAAGGCGGCGTACTCCTGCTCGAAGCCGTCCGCCTCGGGGCCGCGGATGTAGCCGCCGGTGGCCAGCACCCGGTCGAACCCGGCCCGGACCTCGGCCTCCACCTCGGCGTGGGCGGCCTTCAGGTCGACGAGCGGGACGGGCGGCTGATCGGCGGTCATCCTGGTCTCCCCCTGGGGCGTCTCGGCGGACGGGTCGGACGTACGGCGGTCCCGGGTCGGTCCGGTGGGCGCGCGGCCCGGCCGGGCGCGGGCGGGTCAGCCGGACGCGGGCGGGTCAGCCGAGCGCGGCGCGCAGGGCGGCGGCCACCCGGTCCTGCTGCTCCTCGGTCAGCGCGTGGTAGAGCGGCAGGATCAGCGAGCGCCGGGTGAGCAGTTCGGTGGCGGGCAGCGGCACCCGCGCCGTCCCCTTGTACGGGGCCTCCAGGTGGGCGGCCATGATGCCGCGCCGGGCGGAGACGCCGGCTGCGGCGAGCCGGGCGAGCAGCTCGGCCCGGTCGGGGGCGCCGTCGGGCGGCAGCACCCAGCAGGACTGGTAGTTGGTGGTGCCGTGGGCCGGGTCGGCGACCAGCCCCCGGTACCGTTCGGCGAGTTCGCGCCGCCGGGCGACCATGGCGGGCAGCTTGCGCAGCTGCACCACGCCGATGGCGGCCTGGACGTCGGTCATCCGGTAGTTGAAGCCGATCTCGTCATAGGTCTCCAGCAGGCTCGCGCCGCCGGCCGCGGCGTGCCGGTCGGCCGCCGAGACGCTCATCCCGTGCTCGCGCGGCCGCCGCAGCCGGGCGGCGAGTACGCCGTCCTGGCAGGTGACCATGCGCCCTCGCCGGTGGTGAGCAGCTTGCGCGGGTGGTAAGGAGTAGACGGCGATCCCGGCGGTGCTGCCGGCCGGCCGGCCGACCCCGGTACACCGTGCCGGCGCCACAGGCGGGTGCTCACCGGGAGCCTCGTTGGCGGTTTCCGTCCCCGTCATCGCAAGACCCCCCTTGCTCGACCCCGGAGCCCCCTTGCCCCGGCGGTCTCAACGGCCAGAGCAGGCAAAGGAGTTGTCATGTCACGCCGGAAACCCCCCATCCGGCCGGCCACCCCTCGGCCCACTGCTGGAACGCTACCGGCCACCACTCACGACCGGGGGCGGATCGGGGAAACCGGAGGACGGGTCGTGACGACGGCGTGCGGATCCGGCCAGCGTCCCGTGCGCGTCCGGCCTGCCGCCGGGACCGATCGTCCACCCTCGTACCCCGGTTGTGCGGATGTCGGTGACATTTGACAGTCTTGCCCCGGGCCAACCCTGCCGGCCGTGCCGTCGGCGGGAAGAGGAACGGGAAGAGGAAGAGGAGGAGGACGACGCATGACCACCGGGGAACCGGCCGGGCCGCCCCTGTTGCGCCACCACCGCGACAGCCTGCTGCCCGCCGTCGCCGCCGCCCTGTCGCTGAAGGGCGGGGAGGTGCACACGCTGGCCGGTGACAAGCCCGCCCGGCGTCCGCTGCTGCACCCGCTGGTCGCCGACTTCCTGGACGCGCTGCCGCTGGAGCACCGCGAGCGGTTCACCGGCCGCTGCCCGGAGGCCGTCCTGCTCTCCCAGTACCTGGCCACGGTCGACGCCCGGCGCTCCAAGCGCGCCTCCCGCAAGCCGATGAGCGTCCAGGACGCCCGCAAGGCGCTCAAGGGCTCCCGGCTGACCACCGTCCGGATCCGCGAGGAGCACGACCCGGCCCACGGCACCCACGCGCCGCCCTGCCGCTCCTGCGCGCCGCTGCTGGAGCACTTCACCGTGCAGAGCGTGGCCGTCGGCCCGCGCTGACCCGGCACCCCCGCACGCCCCCTGCCCCCGACCCACCGGAGCCCGTCCTGAACCCGCCCAGCCCGCCCCAGCCCCCGCCGACCACGCTCGGCGGGCCCGCCCTGCGGACCCGCCCGCGCTTCCCCGCCGACGTCGCCGCCGAGCTGAAGGCGGCCGGCTGGCACCCCGGCCGCTGGGAGATCCGGCAGGCCGAGGAGTGGGCCGACACCCTGGTGGGGTACGGCAGCCCGGCCGGCGTCCAGCACACGGTGTTCCCGGCGGCGGTGGAGGCCTGGGCCGAGTTCGGCGGCCTCGCCTTCGACCTCGCCGGCCCGGGGCGGCAGCAGGCCCGCACGCCGTTCCTGGTCGACCCGCTCCGCGGGCTCCACCAGCCGCGCACCCTGGCCGACCTCGGCCGCGCCCTGGACACCCGGCTGGCCCCGCTCGGCGAGGAGGCGTACGGGCAGGCGCTGCTCGCCGTCGACGAGGAGGGCCGGGTCTTCAGCCTCGACCACACCGGCGAGTGGTTCCTCGGCCACGGCATCGACCAGGCGATCACCGCGCTGGTCCTCGGCACCGCCCCCGAACGGCTGCGCACCGCCGACGAGACGTAGCCGCCGCGCACCCCGGGCCGCCCGGGCCCCGGGCGGCCGGCGGTCCCGGCCGGTCACGGTCCCTGCCGGCTGCGGTCCCGGACGGGCTGTTCAGGCCAGCCGGTCGGTCCGGACCGCCAGCCGGGAGGGCAGCACGGCCTCCACCCGGAACCCGCCGTCGCGCTCGGACCCGGCCGAGAAGGTGCCGCCCAGCGCGACCACCCGCTCGCGCATCCCGACCAGCCCGTTGCCGCCGCTGGGCAGCGCCGCCGCGCCGCGCTCGCCGTCCGGGCAGGCGTTCACCACGCTCACCCGCACGCCGTTCGGCGCGTACGCCAGCAGCACGGACACCTCCGCGCCGCCGGCGTGCTTGTGCGCGTTGGTCAGGCCCTCCTGCACCACCCGGTACGCGGTCTGCTCGGCCTCGGTGGTGAACTCCTGGCGGCTGCCGCTGACGGTGAGGGTGACGGCCATCCCCGCCGCCCGGGACTGGTCGACCAGCCGGGGCAGCGCGGTCAGCGAGTCCGGCTCCGGCGCGGCCTCGTCCGACATCCGCAGCACCCCGAGGATCTCGCGCAGCTCGTTCAGCGCCTGCCGGCCGACCTCGCCCATCAGCTTGGCGCTCTGCGCGGCCTTCTGCGGGTCCTTGGCCACGATCCGCTCCAGCGCCCCGGCGTGCACCACCATCAGCGACACCCGGTGCGCCACCACGTCGTGCATCTCCCGGGCGATCCGGGTCCGCTCCTCCAGGCGGGCCCGGCGGGCGCGCTCGCGGGCCTGCTCGGCCAGCAGGTCCAGCTCGGTCTCCAGGCCGTGCGCGCGGTCCTTGAGCGACTCGATCAGCCGTCGCCGCGCGCCCATGTAGAGGCCGGTCACCACCGGCGGCACGGTCAGGCCGACGGCCACCAGCACCGCCAGCAGCACCTGGCCCCAGAGCGGCGGCTGCTCGACCGACGTGTCGGAGGGCGTCAGCATCGACACCAGCATCACGGCGACCGCCTCGGCGAAGGCCAGCGCCGACAGCGCCACCACCCGCCGCCGCCGGGAGGGCCACTCCCAGGTCTCCGCCAGCGTGTACAGCGACACCACCAGCAGCACCACGCCGAGCATCCCGGGCATCGCCACCAGGGCCACCAGCACCGGGACCGCCGGCCAACGCCGCCTCAGCACCAGGCTGGCCCCGGCCATCGCACCGAACAGCGCGACGCCGACGATCGCGAACGTCCCCATGTGAACCCGGGGCGCCAGGAAGGCGACCGCGCTGGCCGCGCACTCCAGGGCCGCCAGCGCGGCCAGCCCGATGTCCAGGAGAGCGCTGCGGCGCCGCTCCCACCACCAGAACGACCGGTCCTGCGCGCGCTCCCCAGGCGACTTGCTCATAGCCCCACAGCCTAAGCGTCAACCTCACCCCCTCCCCACCCGGTGTCGTCCCGACACCCTTTCGGGTGGCCAAGTGGTCCAGACCACTTATCAAGAACGTGATCTTGTCCGCCATCCGGCCACCTCGCGGACACCACCCCTCCCGACACCTATGCTGGTCGCGTCGGACAGCGCGGTCCGCACGCGTCACACGCGCCACACGCGCGCGGAACTGTGGCGATGAGCCGTTGCCGAACCCCACCACCACAGGGAGCCAGCCGTGACCGCTCCGGTCCCCAACCCGGCGGACAACCCCAGCCGTGTCAGCGCATCCGGCGCCGAGGCTGACAACACAGCCCTGCGCGCGGACATCCGCCGCCTCGGCGACCTCCTCGGCGAGACGCTCGTCCGCCAGGAGGGCCCCCAGCTGCTCGGCCTGGTCGAACAGGTCCGCCTGCTCAGCCGCACCGACGGCGAGGCCACCGCCGAGCTGCTCTCCGACATCGACCTGGAGACCGCCGCCAAGCTCGTCCGCGCCTTCTCGACCTACTTCCACCTCGCCAACGTCACCGAACAGGTGCACCGCGGACGCGAGTTCGCCACCCGCCGGGCCCGCGAGGGCTCCCTGCTCGCGCAGACCGCCGACCAGCTGGCCGACGCGGACCCCAAGCACCTCGCGGACACCCTCGCCCACCTGGCCGTCCGCCCGGTCTTCACGGCCCACCCCACCGAGGCCGCCCGCCGCAGCGTCCTCAACAAGCTCCGCCGCATCGGCGAGCTCCTCGACCGGATCCACCGCGAGCAGCTCGCCTCCGGCCTCGCCGCGGCCGACCCCGCCCGGACCACCTCCGCCAAGCGCCAGGCCGACCGCCGCCTCGCCGAGGTCATCGACCTGCTCTGGCAGACCGACGAACTGCGGATCGCCCGCCCGGAGCCCACCGACGAGGCCCGCAACGCCGTCTACTACCTGGACGAGCTGTACCGCGAGGCCGTCCCCGAGGCCCTGGAGGAGCTCCACGAGGAGCTCGCCCGGGTCGGCCTCACCCTGCCCGACGGCGTCCGCCCGCTCACCTTCGGCACCTGGATCGGCGGCGACCGCGACGGCAACCCCAACGTCACCCCGCAGGTCACCTGGGACGTCCTCAACCTCCAGCACGAGTACGGCATCAAGGACGCCCTCGCCGCCGTCGACGACCTGCGCAGCTCCCTCTCCACCTCCGAGCGGCTGGCCGGCGCCTCGGTCGAGCTGCTCGCCTCGCTCAACACCGACCTGCACCTGCTCCCCGAACTCAGCCCGCGCTACAAGCGGATGAACGCCGAGGAGCCCTACCGCCTCAAGGCCACCTGCGTCCGCCTCAAGCTGGAGAACACCCGCGAGCGGCTCGCCCACGGCACCCCGCACACCGCCGGCCGCGACTACCTCGGCACCCGCGAGCTGATCGCCGACCTGCGCCTCATCCAGGACTCCCTGCGCGCCCACCGCGGCGGCCTGATCGCCGACGGCCGGCTCGCCCGCGCCATCCGCACCATCGAGGCGTTCGGCCTCCAGCTCGCCACCATGGACGTCCGCGAGCACGCCGAGGCCCACCACCACGCGCTCGGCCAGCTCTTCGACCGGCTCGGCGAGGAGGCCTGGCGCTACGCCGACATGCCCCGCGAGTACCGGCAGAAGCTGCTCGCCAAGGAACTCCGCTCACGCCGGCCGCTCGCCCCCACCCCGGCCCCGCTGGACGCCGCCGGCACCAAGACCCTCGGCGTCTTCAACACCATCCGCGAGGGCTTCGAGCGCTTCGGCGACGAGATCGTCGAGAGCTACATCATCTCGATGTGCCAGGGCGCCGACGACGTCTTCGCCGCCACCGTCCTCGCCCGCGAGGCCGGCCTGATCGACCTGCACGCCGGGATCGCCAAGATCGGCATCGTGCCGCTGCTGGAGACCACCGACGAGCTCCAGGAGGCCGACCGGATCCTGGACGAGATGCTCTCCGACCCCTCCTACCGGCTGCTCGTGTCGCTGCGCGGGGACGTCCAGGAGGTCATGCTCGGCTACTCCGACTCCTCCAAGTTCGGCGGCATCACCACCTCCCAGTGGGAGATCCACCGCGCCCAGCGCCGACTGCGCGACGTCGCCCACCGCTACGGCATCCGGCTGCGCCTCTTCCACGGCCGCGGCGGCACCGTCGGCCGCGGCGGCGGCCCCTCCCACGAGGCCATCCTGGCCCAGCCCTGGGGCACCCTGGAGGGCGAGATCAAGGTCACCGAGCAGGGCGAGGTCATCTCCGACAAGTACCTGCTGCCCTCGCTGGCCCGGGAGAACCTCGAACTGACCCTCTCGGCCACCCTCTCCGCCTCCGCGCTGCACACCGCCCCGCGCCAGGCCCCCGAGGAGCTGGCCCGCTGGGACGCCGCCATGGACCAGGTCTCCGAGGCCGCCCACACCTCCTACCGGGCCCTCGTCGAGCAGGAGGACCTGCCGAAGTACTTCTTCGCCGCCACCCCGGTCGACCAGCTCGCCTCGCTGCACCTGGGCTCCCGCCCGTCCCGCCGCCCCGACTCCGGCGCCGGCCTGGACGGCCTGCGGGCCATCCCGTGGGTCTTCGGTTGGACCCAGTCCCGCCAGATCGTCCCCGGCTGGTACGGCGTCGGCTCCGGCCTCGCCGCCGCCCGCGAGGCCGGCCTCGGCGACGTGCTCGACGAGATGCACGGCTCCTGGCACTTCTTCCAGAACTTCCTGTCCAACGTCGCCATGACGCTGGCCAAGACCGACCTGCGGATCGCCCGCCACTACGTCGAGCAGCTGGTGCCGGCCGAACTGCACCACATCTTCGACCAGATCACCGCCGAGCACGACCGCACCCTGCGCGAGGTGCTCCGGCTCACCGGCGAGAGCGAGCTGCTGGAGCACAACCCGGTGCTCAAGCAGACCTTCACCGTCCGCGACGCCTACCTCGACCCGATCTCCTACCTCCAGGTGGCACTGCTGCGCCGCCAGCGCGAGGAGGCCGCCTCCGGCCGCCACGAGGACCCGCTGCGCGCCCGCGCGCTGCTGCTGACCGTCAACGGCATCGCGGCCGGCCTGCGCAACACCGGCTGATCCCGGCCACCGCACAGGAAGGGCCCCGCACCGCGGGGCCCTTTCCCGTTCCCGGGCGCAGGACCCCCGTTCCCGGGCGGAGAACCGGCACCGGAGAACGCCGCAGGGGCCGGCGCCCGGTACCCCGGACCCGGCCCCTGCGGCCTCGTCACTCCCCCAGGTCGCCCGCGCGCCGGCGCTTCACCCACAGGGCCGCGCCGCCCGCCGCCACGACCAGACCGCCGCCGACGGCCAGCAGGCCCGCGTCACCGCCGACCGAGCCGCCCAGCACCGGGCCGAACTGCGCCGACGCCGGATCCGAGGACACCACACCCGGATCGGGCTCCGCCACCGCGTCGGCGTGCGCCACGCCACCGGTGAGCAGCACCCCGGCCGCTCCCAGCGCACCGGCCGTACCCACCCGTCGTCCGAGCTGCCGCAGCCGGACCACCCGGACCCGACGAAGACGCCGGACCGGCCGAAAACTCCGCATCGAGAACTCCCCAGAACCCGTTCGCGTACTCGCCCGACGCTATCGGATCCCGCACACGGTTCTCACACCTATTCAGGTTTGGACGGCCAAGCGTTGTACGACTGTTGCGTACACCCGCCCGGCACCTGACGGCCAGTCACCGGCTCAGGAGTTGTACGTCCCCTGCGCCCGCTCCAGGCCCTCCGTCAGCAGCGCCTCGACCGCGTCCGCCGACCGGTCCACGAACCAGTCCAGCTCCTTGCGCTCGGCGCCGGAGAAGTCCTTCAGGACGAAGTCCGCGACCTCCATCCGGCCCGGCGGGCGGCCGATCCCGCAGCGCACCCGGTGGTAGTCCGGGCCCAGCGACTTGGTGATCGACTTCAGCCCGTTGTGGCCGTTGTCCCCGCCGCCCAGCTTCAGCCGCAGCGCCGCGTAGTCGATGTCCAGCTCGTCGTGGACCGCCACCACCGCCGAGGCCGGCACCTTGTAGAAGTCCCGCAGCGCCGTCACCGGGCCGCCGGAGAGGTTCATGAACGACATCGGCTTGGCCAGCACCACCCGGCGCCCCGCCAGCCGGCCCTCGGCGGTCTGGGCCCGGCTCTTGTGCGCCTTGAACTTCACCCCCATCCGCTGGGCCAGCAGGTCCACCACCATGAACCCGATGTTGTGCCGGTTCCGGGCGTACTGCTCGCCCGGGTTGCCCAGGCCCACCACCAGCCAGGGGCCCTCGTACACGTCCTCGCTCATGCTCCCGCCTCGCTCCGCTCACTCATCCCGCGCTCCTGGTACTCGACCCTCGTCGTCATCATCCCGGACATGCCGCTGCCCCGGCCGCTCCCAGTACGGGAGCGGCCGGGGCAGCGGTCAGGCTGTACGCGGGGCTCAGGCCTCGGCGCCGGCCTCGGCCTCGGCGGCCTCCTCCTCGGCCGGGGCGGCCTGGGCGCCGATGACCTGCAGCACGACGGCGTCGGCGTCGACGGCCAGCGAGGTGCCCTTGGGCAGCTCGATGTCACCGGCGGTGATCGAGGCACCGGCCTCCAGGCCCTCGACCGAGACGGTCACGGACTCGGGCAGGTGGGTGGCCTCGGCCTCGATCGGCAGGGCGTTGAGCACGTGCTCCAGCAGGTTGCCGCCGGGGGCCAGCTCGCCCTCGGTGTGCACCGGGATCTCGACGGTGACCTTCTCGCCGCGCTTCACGAGGAGCAGGTCGACGTGCTCGATGGTGCGCTTGATGGCCTCACGCTGGACGGCCTTCGGCAGGACGTACTCGTCCTTGCCCTCGATCGGGACGACCAGCAGGGCGTTCGGGGTCTTGAGGGCCATCATCAGGTCGTGGCCGGGCAGGTTCAAGTGAACCGGGGCGTGGCCGTGGCCGTAGACGACACCGGGGACGAAGCCGGCACGGCGGGCGCGACGGGCGGCACCCTTGCCGAACTCGGTACGGCTCTCAGCGGCAAGGCGGATCTCGGACACGACTGCACTCCTCGTGAAGATGGCACGGGGGTGCAGGCAACGCGAAAAACCGCCGGGACCACACCCTCAGTACGTTCGGGGGTCACTCGGCGGCGTACGACCTCTGCCGACAGCCGGGGTTCCGGCAACGGCAGCGCGTCGATCACGGAGCGGGCACCCGTCGAGCAGGCACACGGCATCCCTCGCCGAGCAGTTTCACGAGTCTAACCGCACCGGCGGCCTCCCGCGAAATCGGCGGCGGCCCCGGCCCGTTCCGGACCGGGGCCGCCTGCGCGGGACTTCGTCAGTGCACGCCCTCGAAGAGGCTGGTGACCGAACCGTCCTCGAACACCTCGCGGATCGCAGCCGCGATCGACGGGGCGATCGACAGCGTCGTGATCTTGTCGAGCTGGAGCTCTGCCGGGGTCGGCAGCGTGTTGGTGAACACGAACTCGCTGACCCGGGAGTTCTTCAGACGGTCGGCCGCCGGACCCGACAGCACACCGTGGGTCGCGGCCACGATCACGTCCGCCGCACCGTTCTCGAACAGCGCGTCGGCCGCGGCGCAGATGGTGCCCGCGGTGTCGATCATGTCGTCGACCAGCACGCAGACCCGGTCCTTGACGTCACCGACCACCTCGGCGGAGAGGATGGTGTTGGCCTGCGTCATGTCGCGGCGCTTGTGGATGATCGCCAGCGGCGCGCCCAGACGGTCCGACCACTGGTCGGCGACCTTCACCCGGCCGGCGTCCGGGGAGACGATGGTCAGCCGGTCACGGTCGACCTTCTCGCCCAGGTAGTCCGCCAGCAGCGGCAGCGCGAACAGGTGGTCGACCGGACCGTCGAAGAAGCCCTGGATCTGCGCGGTGTGCAGGTCCACCGCCATCAGGCGGTCGGCGCCCGCCTGACGCAGCAGGTCCGCGATCAGACGGGCGGAGATCGGCTCCCGGCCCAGGTGCTTCTTGTCCTGCCGCGCATAACCGTAGAACGGCAGGATCGCGGTGATGCTCCGGGCGGAAGCCCGCTTCAGAGCATCGATCATGATCAGCTGCTCCATGATCCACTGGTTGATGGGAGCCGTGTGGCTCTGCATCACGAAGCAGTCCGCGCCGCGCGCCGACTCCAGGAAGCGGACGTAGATCTCACCATTGGCGAAGTCCAGGGCCTTGGTCGGGACCAGCTCGGTCCCCAGCGCCGCAGCCACCTCCCTCGCCAGCTCAGGATGGGCACGGCCGGAGAAGAGCTTCAGTTTCTTCTCACCCGACGTCGTGATCCCGCTCACTGCACCGTCTCCTCGCGTTGCTGACGCTGAACCCGTCCGCACCGCAGGCAGGCACGAGCCCGCTGGCGATAGGGGTCGGGGGAATGTCGGTACGCCTGGACACGGGCGGTAAGCCCAATGGCGCACGTATGTCCCCAAGGTTACGCGCCCGCGCAGAAACCGTCCGCCCCGGTACCGCCCCTCGGACTCCCGCCCGGCCCCGTCAGGCCTCCGCAGCCCCTTCCGACGCCGCGGCCGCAGCCTGCGCCGATGCGGTCCCGGAGCGCTTGCGCTCCACCCAGCCCTCGATGTTGCGCTGCTGCGCCCGGGCCACGCCCAGCGCACCGGGCGGCACGTCGGTGGCGATCACCGAGCCGGCCGCGGTGTAGGCGCCATCACCGACGGTGACCGGGGCGATGAACATGTTGTCGGACCCGGTACGGCAGTGCGCCCCGATCACCGTGCGGTGCTTGTTCACCCCGTCGTAGTTCACCGTGACGGACGCGGCACCGATGTTGCTGCCCTCACCGATGGTGGCGTCCCCGATGTAGGAGAGGTGCGGCACCTTGGCGCCCTCGCCCAGCTCCGAGTTCTTCACCTCGACGTACGTGCCGACCTTCGCCTTGCGGGCCAGCTTCGCCCCCGGCCGCAGGTACGCGTACGGGCCCGCACTCGCGAAGTCGCCCACCTCGGCGCGGTCCGCCGTGGTGTTGCTCACACGGGCGCCGGCACCGATCCGGGTGTCCTTCAGCGTCGAGTTCGGGCCGACCTCGCAGCCCTCGCCGAGGTGGGTGAGGCCCTGCAGCTGCGTGCCCGGCAGCACCACCGCGTCGGGCTCGTACGACACCTGGACGTCGATCCAGGTGGTCGCCGGGTCCACCACGGTGACGCCCGCGCGCATCGCCCGCTCCAGCAGGCGGTCGTTCAGCAGCCGCCGGGCCTGCGCCAGCTGCACCCGGTCGTTGATGCCCAGGATGTCCCGGTAGTCCACGGCCACCACCGCGCCGACCCGGTGGCCGGCCGTCCGCAGGATCTCCAGGGTGTCGGTGAGGTACTCCTCGCCCTGCACGTTGTCGGTGGTCACCCGGGACAGCGCCTCAGCCAGCAGCTTGGCGTCGAAGGCGAAGACCCCGGAGTTGATCTCGGCGATCGCCCGCTGGGCGTCCGAGGCGTCCTTCTCCTCGACGATCGCCGCGACCGCGCCGTCCGCACCGTCCCGCAGGATCCGCCCGTAACCGAACGGGTCCGGCACCACGGCCGTCAGCACCGTGACACCGTTGCCCTGGTCGGCATGGGCCCCGGCGAGCGCCGCCAGCGTCGACCCGGTCAGCAGCGGCGCGTCCCCGGTGGTGACGATCACCGTGCCGTCCAGCTCCACACCGTCCGCCGCCAGCGCCTCCAGCGCCGTCCGCACGGCGTGCCCGGTGCCCTTCTGCTCCTCCTGCACCACGGCGCGCGCCGCCGGGTGGTGCGCCGCCAAGTGCTCCTGCACCTTCTCGCGCATGTGCCCGACCACCACGACCAGGTGCTGCGGCGTCAACTCCTCGGCCGCCGCCACCGCGTGGCCCACCAGCGACCGTCCGCACACCTCGTGCAGCACCTTGGGCAGGTTGTTCGACTTCATCCTGGTCCCGCCACCGGCGGCAAGCACGACAACGGCGGCAGGCGAATTGGCACTCACTGGTGGAGGCTCCTCAGTCGGTTCACAGAGAGGGCAGTGCAGCCCGGCCAGGACCCAGGCCGGTCGCCTTCGCACAGTCTGCCGAGCAGGCCCGACAATACCGGCGGTGGGGTGAAAGGCCCGAAAAACGGGCGCCCGTTGCTCCGCCGCTAGGATTCGAACCCAGACAAAGGCCTCCAAAGGGCCCTGTGCTGCCATTACACCACGGCGGATCGATCATCAACTCGCAGCGCCCGAGGCGCTCCGACACAGACTACGGGTTGCGGCCTCGGACCTCCACCACCATTGCGCGACCGGCCACGCCCGCGCGGGCCTCCCGGAGCTCCGTCCCCCCAGTCGGGTGAAATGCACCTACTCGTCCCCGTCGGCGTATTCCCCCCGCAACCGGGCACAACCTACGATGCCGTAGGTTACGCCAACGTAGCCTCCGCCCCCTCCCCCAAGGGACGCCCATGACCATCCAGGCCGGCGAGGCGCACGCCGATACCGCGCACTCCATCGATCCCGCCCCGACGCGACTGTCCGCCACACGTGGCGGGGAGAAGCAGGGGCTCGCCGAGCGGGTCGCGCTCGGGTTGTTCATCGCCGTACCGTTCGCCGCGCTGCTGGCCGCCGTACCGGTGGCCTGGGGGTGGGGGCTGGGCTGGACGGACGTCGCGATCGCCAGCGCCATGTACTTCCTCACCTGCCACGGGATCACCGTCGGCTACCACCGCTACTTCACCCATGGCGCCTTCAAGGCCAACCGGACCCTTCGGGTCGCCCTCGCGATCGCCGGGTCGCTAGCGATCGAGGGCCCGCTGGTGCGCTGGGTGGCCGACCACCGCAAGCACCACCGGTACAGCGACAAGGACGGCGACCCGCACTCGCCCTGGCGCTACGGCGAGACGGTCCCCGCCCTGCTCAAGGGCCTCTGGTGGGCGCACATGGGCTGGCTCTTCGACGAGGAGCAGACCCCCCAGCTGAAGTACGCGCCGGACCTGGTGCGCGACCCGGCCATAAGGGCGGTCTCCCGGCTGTTCTGGCTCTGGACGACGCTCTCGATGCTGGTGCCGCCGCTGGTCGGCGGGCTGGTCACGCTCTCCTGGCAGGGCGCGCTCTCCGCGTTCTTCTGGGGCTCGCTGGTCCGGGTGGCGCTGCTGCACCACGTCACCTGGTCGATCAACTCGATCTGCCACGCGGTGGGCGCGCACCCGTTCCGCTCCCGGGACCGCTCCGGCAACGTGTGGTGGCTGGCGGTGCTCTCCTGCGGCGAGTCCTGGCACAACCTGCACCACGCGGACCCGACCTCGGCCCGGCACGGCGTGCTGCGCGGGCAGGTGGACTCCTCGGCCCGGCTGATCCGCTGGTTCGAGCTGGCCGGCTGGGCCCGGGACGTCCGCTGGCCGGACGCACAGCGGATCGCCGCCCGCCGCGCCGCATGAGGGCGCGCCTGCAGCATGATGTAGGGGTGAACGGGAGCAGCGCAGACAGCACAGGCGGCCACGAGAGCACGCGGACGGAGGCCGCGTCCGGTGCGGCGCAGGCCCGTCCGCGTGCCGCTGCCCCGGTGGACGGGGCTGCGCCGGCGGGGCGCCGGCGGGGCGGCCGGGTGCGGATGACCGGGAAGCAGCGGCGGGAGCAGCTGCTGGAGATCGGCCGGTCGGTGTTCGCCGAGCGCGGCTACGACGGCACGTCGGTGGAGGAGATCGCCGAGCGGGCGGGCGTCTCCAAGCCGGTGGTGTACGAGCACTTCGGGGGCAAGGAGGGGCTGTACGCGGTGGTGGTGGACCGCGAGATGCAGCTACTGCTGGACATGGTGACGGGGGCGCTGACCGGCGGGCACTCGCGGGAGCTGCTGGAGCAGGCGGCGTTCGCGTTGATGGACTACATCGACACGTCGACGGACGGCTTCAAGATCCTGGTCCGGGATTCGCCGGTCGCCCAGTCGACGGGTACCTTCGCCTCGCTGATCAGCGACATCGCGACGCAGGTCGAGGACATCCTGGGCCTGGAGTTCAAGGCGCGGGGCTTCGACGCGCGGCTGGCCCCGATGTACTCGCAGATGCTGGTCGGGATGGTGGCGCTCACCGGCCAGTGGTGGCTGGAGGTGCGCAAGCCGCAGAAGGCCGAGGTGGCCGCCCATCTGGTCAATCTGGCCTGGCACGGCCTGGAGGGGATGGAGCGGCACCCGAAGCTGGTCGGCGAGCGGAAGGCGTAGGCCCCGGGCCTTCCCGTCGGGCCCGGCCCGGGGGCTCCCCTGCCGGGCCTACCCCTTCCTGACCGCGACGGCGAAGATCCGGCGGAACGGGAAGACGGTGCCGTGCGGCCCGGCCGGGTAGGCCTCGCGGAGCAGGGCGCCGTACTCGGCGAGGAAGGCGTCGCGGTCGGCGGGGTCGGTGAGCCGGGTGAGGACGGGCCGCAGTGCGGTGCCCTTGACCCATTCCAGGACGGGGTCGGGTCCGGTGAGCAGGGTGCTGTAGGTGGTCTCCCAGACGTCGGCGGTGCAGCCGGCGTCGGCGAGGGCCTGGAGGTACTCGCCGGGCTCGTGGACGCCGGCCCGGGCGGTGTCCTCGCCGACGGCCCTGCGCCAGCGGGGGCTGCGGCGCAGTTCGGCGAGCGCGGTGTGGCTGGGCGAGCCGAAGTTGCCGGGCACCTGGAAGGCGATCACGCCGCCGGGTTCCAGGGCGGCGGCCCAGCGCGGCAGCAGTCCGATGTGGCCGTCGATCCACTGCAGAGTGGCGTTCGAGACGATGAGGTCGGGCTTGGCGTCGGCCGGGTCGTACGTGCCCGCGTCGGCGAGCAGGTAGCCGGCGGTGGGCTCGCCGGTGGTGCGGGCGGTGGCGAGCATCTCGGCGGAGTTGTCGATGCCGGTGATCCGGGCGCCGGGCCAGCGCTCGCGCAGGACGGCGGTGGAGTTGCCGGGGCCGCAGCCGATGTCGAGGACGGTGGCGGCGGGTTCGTGCGGGACGGCGGGGACGCGGGCGAGCAGGTCGCGGAGCGGGCGGGTCCGTTCGTCGGCGAAGCGCAGGTACTGTTCCGGGTCCCAGACGGGGGTGGTCATGGTGGGCCTCACAAGTATCTCGACATCAAGATATCTAGACGCAGCTTCCACGTTACATTTCTCGACGTCAAGAGACTTCACATCGACACATCCCCCGATACACTGATCGTCATGGAGGACGAGGTCGACCGCCTGGTCGCAGCATGGCGCCGAGAGCGCCCCGACCTCGACGTGGAACCGCTTGAGGTGCTCAGCCGGGTCAGCCGGCTCGCCCGGCACCTCGACCGCGCCCGCCGGACGGCCTTCGCCGAGCACGGTCTGGAGCCCTGGGAGTTCGACGTGCTGACGGCTCTGCGACGGGCCGGCTCCCCGTACCAGCTCTCCCCCGGTCAGCTGCTGACCCAGACGCTGGTCACCTCCGGCACCATGACCAACCGGATCGACCGCCTCACCGGCAAGGGCCTGGTGAAGCGCCTGCCCGATCCGGACGACCGGCGCGGCGTACTGGTCCGGCTCACCGAGGACGGCCGCGACCGCGCCGACCAGGCACTCGCCGGACTGCTCGCGCACGAGCGCGAGCTGCTCGCCCAGCTCACCGGTGCGCAGCAGGGTGAGCTCGCCGGGCTGCTGCGGCAGCTGGTCGCCCCCTTCGACAACATCCCGGGCTGAACCACGCCCCGGGGCCGGGCACGGAGCCCTGTGGCCCTGCGGCGGCCGCGCGCTAGAAGCCGTCCGGGTAGGGGGCGCTGAGCGCGGGCACCGGGGCGGGCTCGGACTCCGCCGTCCACTCGTCGTGGTCCAGCATGTAGAGCGCGCCGGGGTTGAACGCGTGGACCTGGCGGCAGAGTTCGCTGCCGATCGAGCCGCCGGCGCCGGTCACCAGGACGCGCCGGCCCTCGATCACGTCCCGGACGTCGGCCGAGACCACGTGCACCTCGTGCCGGCCGATCAGCCGGTTGACGTCGAGGCTGCGCATGTCCGAGCCGACCACCTCGCGGCGCAGCGCGGCCAGGAACGACGGCAGGTAGCGGACGGCGGCGCCGGCCGCGGCGGCGCCGGTGGCCAGGGCGCGGACGCGCTGCGGGGCGAGGCCGGGGATGGCCAGTGCGACCACCTGGGCTCGGTGCCGGACGGCGAGTTCGGTGAGTTCGGCGAGGGTGCCGAGGACGGGGACGGCGTCGACGGACCGGCCGGCCTTGGCCGGGTCGTCGTCGAGCAGGCCGACCGGTGCGAGGCCGAAGTCGGGTGTCCGGCCGAGGTCGCGGACCAGGGCGGTGCCGGCCGCGCCGGCGCCGACGACCAGGGTGCGCAGGCCCGTCGGCGGTGCGCTCCGGCCCGTTCCCGGGCTGTTCTGGGCTGTGTGCGGGCGTGCGGAAGTGCTGTGCGGCGACATCTGTCCTCCGGATATCCCCGACCTGACCGGCCTGAGCCGGCACCTGGGTGTTACGGGCGGATCAGCCGGCGCCGGGAGCTGTGGTGGTGGCGGCGGACGGCGTGGCTGTGGGCGCGGCCGGTTCGGACGGGCTGATGCCGGCCCGCCGCGCGACCGCGACGGCGGCCAGGGTGGAGTGCACCCCGAGTTTGCCGAGGACGTTCTGCATGTGGGTGCGCACGGTGTGCGGGGAGAGGTAGAGCCGTTCGGCGACGGCCTGCCGGCCGAGGCCGGCGACCATGCAGCGCAGGATCTGCTTCTCCCGGGGGGTGAGCGTGTCGACGAGGCGCTCGCTCTCGGTGCGGTCCCGCCGGGCGGTGGTGAGTTCCCGGATGACGCCGGTGAGCAGTGCGGGCGGCAGGTGTGTCTCGTCGCGCAGGACCCCGCGGATCACGGACAGCAGGCGGGCCAGCGAACTCTCCTTGGCCACCCAGCCGGTGGCGCCGGCGTGCAGCGCGCGGGCGGCGCGGTGCGGGTCGTCGGCGGTGGCCAGGACGACCGCCCGCAGCCCGGGGTGGTTGCGGCGGATGCGGGCGAGGAGAGTGATGCCGTCGGGGGCCGGGGCGGCGCCGTACTGCGGGGTCGCCGGGTGCGGCGGCGCGGCCGGGTGCACGGCTGCGGGCGGGGCCCCTGCGGGGGCGGGGGCCGGGCGGCGGGGTGCGGGCACGATGGCCGGGGGGCGGCGGCGGGCGGCGTCCAGCGGGTCCGCGGCGGGCCGTGCCGTTCTGCGGGCCGCGGCGGCGGACTCGGCGCCGAGGTCGGCGTCGATCAGGATGACGTCGAAGGCGCGGCCCTCGACGGCGGCGCGTTCCAGCGCGCGCTCGGCGGCGGCGGTGCTGCCGGCGGCGCCGACCTCCACGTCGGACTCGGCGGCGAGCGCCGCGGCCAGTGCCTCGGCGAAGATCCGGTGGTCGTCGACCACCAGGACGCGGATCCGCCCCATCGTCACTCCCCCCTGCTCAGACCGGGCCGGGCCCCGGGCGGAGTGCCCGGTTCCGCCGCCCTGGCCTGGGCACTCGTCCGCCGCCCACCCCCCGGATTGCCGGGAGGACCGAAGGCGCCGACCCCCACCGGTACCGAAATCAGCGTACGGGGGTGGGGGTCGGCCCGGTGGGGGTTTGGTGAAGTTTCGTCAGGAGGTGCGTAGTTGGCGTTAGTTGCCGCCCGTGACGGCGGGGTCCGCCGGCACGGCGCCCGGGTGTGGCTCAGACACCGTACGGGCGGGCGGTGCGGGCGTCCCGCAGCGCGTGCGCCCACCAGGTGAGCTGGTCGAGCATGCCCTTGGCGGCGCCGTTCTGGATGGTCGCGTCGACCGGCTCGCCGTCCTCGCCGAAGAGGCTCCAGACGCTGTGGAAGCTGACGGTGTCGCGGACGGTGGTGGCGTGCAGTTCGGCGAAGACCAGCCGGAGCTGCTCCACGGCGCGCAGGCCGCCGCCGAGACCGCCGTAGGAGACGAAGCCGACGGGCTTGGCCCGCCACTCGGCGCCGTGCAGGTCTATGGCGTTCTTGAGGGCCGCCGGGAAGCTGTGGTTGTACTCGGGGGTGATCACCACGAAGGCGTCGGCGGCGGCCAGCCGGGGCGAGAGCGCGGCGTGCCGCTCGGCCTGCTCGGCGGTGGGCTCCTCGCCCACGTGGGCCAACGGGTGCTCGGCCAGGTCGATGACGTCGATGTCGAGGTCCGTGCGCTGCTCCGCGGTGCGGACGAACCAGTTGGCGACGGTGGGCGCGAAGCGGCCCTGCCGGGTGCTGGCGATGATGACGGCCAGGCGGAACGGGGTCTCGGACATGCGTGCCTCCAGGGATGCGCTGCTGTTCGTCACCGCCGGATCGGACGGCACGTCAGGTAAAGTACAACGTGTATGGCAACTAGTACAACGGTCGCTGTACCCCGCTTTCGAGGGAGGCCCCATGACCAGCCCGCAGGAAACCCCGGACCGCCCCCGGCGGGGCCTCGCCGAGAAGCGCCAGGCCATCATGCGGGCCGCCCGCACGGTCTTCGGGCGGGACGGCTACACCCGTGCCAGCATCGACGCCATCGCGGCGGAGGCCGGGGTGTCCACCCGGACCATCTACAACCACTTCGCGGGCAAGGAGCTGCTCTTCCGGACCGTCGTCCGGGAGAGCTCGGCGCAGGTCGGCGAAGCCCAGCTGGACATCATCGACCGCCGGCTCGGGAAGGTCACCGACCTGGAGGCGGACCTCACCGCCTTCGCCCTGGCCTGGCTGACCCCGCTGACCGAGTTCGCGGACCACTTCGGACTGGTCCGCCAGATCAACGCCGAGGCCCGGCACCTGCCCAAGTCCGCCCTGGACGCCTGGCAGGAGGCCGGGCCGCGCCGGGTGCTCGCCGCGCTCGGGCAGCGGTTCGGCGAACTGGCCGGGCAGGGGTGGCTGGAGGCGCCCGACCCGGGGCGGGCGGCCGCCCACTTCGTGCTGCTGACCACGACCGAGGTCGCCCAGCGCTCGTACTTCGGCGCCTACCCGCTCGCCCGGGCGGAGACCGAGGAGATCGTCGTCGCGGGCGTCCGGGCCTTCCTGCGCGCCTACCCGGCGCCCCGCGGGTGACCTCGCGCGGCCGCGTGCCCCGGACGCGGGAGCGCCGCCCCGGCCCTGCCGGGCGGGGGCGGCGCTCCGCGGAGCCGTCCGGGCCTAGAGGCCGTTCTTCTCCAGGGTGAACTTCCAGGCGTCGGCGACGATGTCGTCCAGGTTCGGGCGGCGCGGGGTCCAGCCCAGCGCCTGGTGGGCGCGCTCGGCGGAGGCCACCAGGACCGCCGGGTCGCCCGCACGGCGGCCGACGGTCCGCACCGGGATCTCGCGGCCGGTGACGCGCCGGACCGACTCGATCACCTCGCGCACCGAGAAGCCGCTGCCGTTGCCCAGGTTGCAGATCAGGTGCTCGCCCGGCCGGGCCGCGTCCAGGGCCAGCAGGTGCGCCTCGGCCAGGTCCGCCACGTGGATGTAGTCGCGGATGCAGGTGCCGTCCGGGGTCGGGTAGTCGTCGCCGTACACCGCGATGTGCTCGCGCTGCCCCAGGGCGGCCTGG
>NZ_JAGIYX010000058.1:0-25665 GCF_017813315.1 Kitasatospora sp. RG8 | reverse complement strand
CGAAAGGGCAGGTCCGGTACGGACGTTCGGGCAACGGCGGGGCGGCGCCGCCGCGGGGCTGGCGGCGGCGGGGCGGCGGCGGGCGCACGGCGGCGGGGCGGGGTGCGCGGGCCCGGCCCGGGCCGGGCTGTCGGACGTGATCGCTAACGTGTGCGGCCATGGGAGACATCTTCGAACTCACGATCACACTGGACCTGCGCGACGAGTTGTCCGGGGACGAGCTCGCCGAGCTCCGCTGGCACCTCGGGCTCGGCCCCCGGCCGGAGGTCCTGCGGATCGTGCCCAGGTTCCCGTACGCGGACCTGGACGACGACGGCGTACTCGTCGTCGAGGACCTCCCCCGGCCCCTTCTGGGCGATCACTGCGAGGCGCGCAGGGTGGGTGGCGCGCTCGTCTCGGCACTCCTGCGCCGGGAGGACACCTGGTGCGGGGCATGGGCCCTGACCAGCCGCCAGGAGATCCACCCCAACGATTTCGATCTCACCGGTGAGCTGCTCGGCTGGCTCGCCGCCAGGGCCGGCGACCGGCACCGGGAGTCCGACGGCAGCGTCACCCTGGGGTGGACCAGGTTCCTGGAGTCCTGCCAGGTCGAGCCGCTGGTCGTGCGGGACGGCGTCGTCGTGTGGCCCTAGCCGGGCACGCAGCCGTAGCCGGGCGCGCAGCCGGCGCGGCCGGCGCGGCCTCAGGGACGGCCGCACCCTCAGGGACGGGTCACGGACGCGGAAACGAGTCACGGACGCCGGGACGGGTCACGGACGCCGGGCGGGCGGGGTCCGTGACGCTGTCCGGGCGCTGCCCGGTGACGGTCCGGGGCGGGGTTCGGTGACGGTCCGGGCGCGGTGCGGGGGGCGGTACCCAAGGTTGGGGGCGGGGGTTGGGTACCGGTACGCATTGATTGCCCGCGGCCGGGGCGGGTTTGCTGGAGGAAGCTTCACCAGTACCGCCAGCAGCACCGCCAAGACGCCGACCCCGACGCCGCCGGAGGCCAGCATGACCCGCCGCGAACGCTTCCGTCTCTACGCCCAGGAGCACTTCACCGCCGTCGACGACGACGGGGCCGGGCTGGTCCTGCCGTCGCGCCGCGGCGCCGGACGGCAGGCCCGTCTGGCGCGGCTCGCCCGCCTGTCCCGGCTCGCCGAGCGCGCCGCGCACCACCGCGGCTGACCGCAGGCCGGCCGGAGCCCCGGCGCGGGCGGCCGGGCCGGACACCCGGCCGGCGCCACCGCTGCCGGCCGGGGCCCGGCCGGGTGCCCGGCCTACGGCACGTCCGGTTCGCCGGCGGCGGCCAGGGCCTCGCGCAGCCCGGCGCGGGCGACGCCGAGCTTGCGCAGGGCGCTCGCCACGTGGTGCTCGACGGTGCGCGGGGACAGGAACAGCGCGGTGGCGATGTCCTGGTTGCCCGCACCCTGGGCGGCCAGGGCCGCGACCTGACGTTCCCTCGGCGAGAGCCGTTCGCCGTAGCCGCGCCGGCCGGGCGAGGCGGTGCGGCCCAGGCCGAGGTCGCGGCTGACCCGCTGGCAGCGGGCCGCGTCCGAGGCCGCCCCGAGGTCCAGGTATGCCTGCTGGGCGGCGGCGATCCGTTCCTCGGCCGCCGCCAGGTCGAACGCCGCGCCGAAGCGGCCGGCCCGTTCCTCGGCGCGGGCCGCCTCGTGCGGGCGGCCGATCCCGCGCCACTGGTCGCGTGCCTGCGTGAACGCCTCGACCGCGGCCTCCGGGTCCGCCTCGGCCAGCACCAGGCCGCGGGCCAGTGCGAGCGCCGCGAACGCGGCCGGCGCGTCCCGGCCGGGCAGGGCGGCCGCGGCCTCGGTGACGAGCCGTTCGGCCCCCGGCCGGTCGCCGGCGGCCAGGAGGGCCTCGACGGCGACGGGCAGCAGTTCGGCGCAGCGGGCCCAGGCCCCGGCCCGGCGCAGGTCCGCGACGGCCGGCGCCAGCGTGGCCAGCGCCTGGTCGGTGGCGCCCTCGGCGAGCTGCAGCGCGCCCAGGCCGGCCGCGGCCCGCATCCCGGCCGTCACCTGCGACTCGCGTTCCCCGTACCCGCCGGCCTCGGTGAACTCCCGGCGGGCCACCGCGAGGCGCCCGCGGGCCGCGGCGAGACGGCCCAGCAGCAGCGCCCGCTCGGCGCCGGCCATCGCGAGGTCGGGGAACTCCTCGCCGAGGGCGGCGAACCGTTCCTCCAGCCCGTCCCAGTGCCCGGCCAGGCCTTCCAGGCGCAGCAGTGCGATGCGGCTGTAGCACTCCAGGTACGGGATGGCCGCCTGGCGGGACAGTTGCCGGCTCTCCTCCAGCAGGCGGGCGGCGCGGGCGTCGTGTCCCAGTTCGATGGAGATCTCGCCGGCGTTGTAGAGGGCGCGGGCGCTCTGGCGCATCACCTCGGCGCTGTCGCCGCTGCGTGGCAGGGCGTCGAGGAGGTGCCACACCTGCGGGTCGCCCTCGCGGGCGAGGAAGGTCAGCCGGGTGGCCTGCACGGCCGCCGTGACCTCCTCCTCGGGGGCCTGGGCCAGGGTCTGCTCGGCGCGTTGCAGCCACTGCCAGGCGTGTTCGCCGGCGCCGTCGCGCTCGTTCATGGCGAGGGCGACCATGGCCCGGGCCGCCCGTGCGGGGCGCTCCCCCAGTTCGGGCAGGGACTCCTCGATGCGGGCGAAGCCGGAGCGGTCGCCGCCGTGGATGGCGGTCAGGATGCCCAGGGTGAGGCGGATCTCGCCGCGGTCGGCGGCGGGCAGGCGGGGGTCGGCGAGGATGCGGGTCAGTGCCGTGATGCTGGCCTGCGAGTCGACGCCGTTGGCGGCGATGCGGGCCAGGGCGAGGGCGGCGCGTCCGCGGCGGCCGGGGTCGAGGTCGGGTTCCTCCAGCAGGCGGCGCAGCAGTGCGCCGGCGCTGCCGCTGTCGCCGAGTGCGACCGCCTGGTCGGCGGCGGACTCGGCGACCTCCTGCCAGGCCCGGCGCTCGCCCAGGGCCAGGGTGTGGTGGGCGATCTGGACCAGCGGGCGCGGTTCGCGCGCGCCGAGGGCCTCGACGGCGCGCCGGTGCAGGGCGTTGCGCTGGGGTCCGGGCAGGCGCCGGTAGGCGACCTGCTGGGCCAGGACGTGGCGGAAGCCGTAGCGGGCGAGGGGGTTCTCGTGCAGGACGGCGGCGCGCAGGGCCTGGGTGAGGCCCTGTGCGGTGGCGGTGGCGTCGAGGGCGGCGACGGCGGCGAGCAGGTCCTCGTCCGCCGGGACGCCGAGCACGGCGGCGGCGGCCGCGACGGCGGCGGCGTCGGGCGTCAGGGCGGCGAGGCGTTCGGTGACGGCGTCGTGCAGGCCGCGCGGGACCTGGGAGTGTTCCAGGCCGGCGGCGAGGTCGGCGGCGCCGGCCGGGCCGCCGGTGCCCCGCTGCTCGCAGAGGGTGAGGAGGTCCTCCTCGGCGACCAGGGGCAGGCCTTCGCTGCGTTCGTAGAGGACCCGGCTGAGGGCGGCGGTGGCCCCCGGGCCGAGGGCGGCGCGCGCCAGTTCGCCGACCTCGGCCTCGGCCAGCGGCCCCAGGCGCAGCAGGGGGCCGCCGACGCCGGCGGGGCGCCGGTAGGCGGCGCCGAGGACGGGGGTGTCGGGTGCGAGGTCCTCGGCCCGGTAGGTGAGGACGAGGACGAGGCGGGCGGGCATGTCGCGGGCGAGCAGGAGCAGCAGCTCGCGGGTGGCGTCGTCGGCCCAGTGGAGGTCCTCGACGACCAGGACCACGTCGCCGAGGACGCCGAGCAGGGCGCGGACGGCCTGGACGAGCAGGCCGCGTCCGGGGGGTCCGTCGCCGGTGCCGGGCGGGGGCGGGGGCAGGCGGTCGGCGAGGTCGGGCAGCAGCGGGCGCAGTGCGCCGACGCTGGCCGGGATCTCGTCGACGGGGGGCAGTAGCGGGCCGACGCCGCGCAGTGCGTCGACGACGGGGCCGAAGACCAGGGGTTCGCGCAGGGGGTGGCACAGGCCGGTCAGGACCCTGCCGCCGGCGGCGGCGACGCCGCGGGCGGCCTCGGCGACCAGGCGTGACTTGCCGATGCCGGCCTCGCCCTCGACCAGGACCACGCCGGGCGGGCGGACCATCGCCTGGACGAGGGCGGCCAGTTCCTGGCGGCGGCCGGCGAAGCCGAACCCCACCCCTGTGCCTGCCCCTGTTCCTGTTCCTGTTCCTGTTCCTGTGCTTGTGCCTGCGGCTACCGCTGTGCCTGTCGCTGCCGTGTCGCGTCGGCCCGTACTGCTCGTGCCGCCGGCGCTGCCCGTGCCGACCGCACTGCCCTTGTTGCTCACAACCACCCACCCGTCCCACGTCCACCGCGCCCGTCCGGCCCGCACGCGGGACGGCTGATGGCGGACGTTGTGAAAGCCATCGGCCCATCATGCCGTGACCGGCGGACGGAGTGGTCACCAGGGACGGTCCGGGCAGGTCAGGCGCTCCGCAAGGCGGGCGGGCGGTGTGCGGCCAGGGCGCGGGCGGCATGCCCGTCGGGGCTGTCGCGCGGGGCCGGCGGGCGGGCCCGCCCTGCCCGGCCGGGCAGTTCCAGCACCCGGCAGCCCAGCTCCTCCAGGCGCCGCACGGTCGCGGCGGAGGCCCGGTCGTCGAGGGAGAAGACGAACGGCCCCGGCACCAGCACCGTGTCCACCCACCCCTGTTCCACCCGGCGCAGCAGCCGCTCCAGCTCCGGCAGCGGCCCGCCCGAGCGGCACCCGTCGTCGGTGAAGGCGTAGGGCGCGGACAGTCCCTGCTGGAGGGCGAACCACTCCAGGGCGGTGCGCTGGTACTCGGTGCCGGCCGCGTCGCGCGGGTAGCAGCGCAGGTAGATCGCGGCGGCCCGGGAGCGCCGCACCGGCCCGGTGAGGTGGTCGTCCATACCGTTCACCAGCTCCGTCCGTCCGTGGGGGTCGACGGGCCGGGGGAAACCCGTCCACCCCAGCAGGCCTCGCGAAACAGTGCGGGATCAATAGGGGCGGGCGCCCATTCACGCCCGCGGGGCGCGGGCACCGCGGCCCGGGCATGCGGCAGGCGGTTCCCCGGCGCCGTGCTGCGCCGGTCGCCGCCGATCCCGACGTCCGCCCGCGCAAAACGCTCGGCTCGCCCTTGAGGCCTGGCCCCCAGGCCCACCGTTTGGGTGAACGTGGAACCTCCCGGCCGAAACAGTGCCTGGAAGGGTCGATTCCACGTCCGAGTTTTCCGCGAGCAGGCCCGGGCCTGTTCAGTTCCGAATGGACACCCGAACGCACTCCCTGACAGACAGCGCGAGAACGCCCCCGGCCGCCCGCCCCCTCTGCGGGGCGGGCGGCCGGGGGCGTACGGGGCGTCAGTTCCTGTCGTACGCGCCGAAGAGGTCGACGATGAGGTCGGTGGGCTGCCAGCCGCGGTTGAAGAAGTCGACGACGCCGGTGGTGCCGGTGCTCGCCTGGACGAGGTTGGCGACGGTGGCGTCCTTGGTCCAGTTCAGGACGGAGGAGGTCGGCGGGGTCGGGCGGACGGCCTTGCCGGCCATGTAGTCGTCGATCGTGTTCGGGTCCGGGGCGACCGAGAGGTGGCCGCTGCCCTGCGGGTTGGTCACCGTGGCGTTCAGGACGAGGGCCTCCAGCGCCCGGCCGGACGTCCACACGCTCTGGTGGTAGTAGTCCTGGCCGGCGAGCGGCAGGGGGATGCTGCCGCGCGTGTCGTACAGGCGGGTGGGTTCCACCGGCAGGTAGGCGGCCTTGCCGTCGGCGCTGTAGTAGCCGGTGACGTCCACGATCACGTCGGCCGGGAACGCGGCGCCGTTGCGGATGCTGATCCGGCCGTCCGGGCCGACCGGCACGATCACCGCGTTGGCGACGGTCTGCCCGGCGGCGAAGTTGACGTTCGACGTGGACGGCGCCTGGCCGCCGGGGAAGACGGTGAGGTGGCCGGGGCCCTGCGGGTCGGTCACGGTGACGTTGAGGGCCACCGCGGTGACGCCCTGGGCGGGCAGGCCGCCCTGGCCGGCGATCTGGACGCCGAAGGTGCTCTGGGCGCCGACCTGGCCGCGGGCCGTGCCCAGGCCCTCGCGGGTGTCGACGAGCCGCGACGGCTTGACGGAGGTGTAGCCGTTGGCGGCGGAGCGGGTGAAGTAGCCCGTCACGTCGGCGATCAGGTCCACCGTGCCGCCGCTGCGGTTGGCCAGCTCGACGTAGCCGTCCTCGCCGACCGGCACGACCGCCAGGTTCGGGACGGTCTGCCCCGCCGCGAAGTTGACGTTCGAGGTGGCCGGGCGCGCCTTGCCGGAGGCGTACGCGATGACGTGTCCGGGCGCGGCGGTGTTGGTGGCGGTGATGTTGAGGACCACGGCGCTCACCCCGGCCGGGATGCCGGCGTTGCCGGCGACCTTCACCCGGGTCGTGCCGAACGCGGCGACGGGCCCGCCGGCCGCGGCGCCGGTGCCGTCGCGGGTGTCCAGCAGCCGGGCGGGCGCGGTCGGGGTGAACTCGGAGCCGTCCACGACGACGTCCTTGGTCGTGGTGGCGGTCGTCCTGGTCATCAGGTCGGTCGCCGTGATCGTGATCCTGTGGGATCCGACCTCGGCGTACGTGTACTTGGAGTACACGAAATCGCCGGCCTTGGCGTAGTCGTGGACGACGGTGGAGCCGTCGCCGAAGTCGATGTCGAAGGCGACGTAGCTGTCCGGCAGGTCGGTGCTGACCGAGGCGGCCAGTCCGATGCCGTGCGCGTTGTCGGTGGAGGTCCCCATCCCCACCTCGAAGTAGCTCTGCTGCGCGGCAGGCGCGGCCCCGGCCTGGCCGGCCTTCGCGGCGGTGCTCTTCGCCGCGGCGTCCTTGGCGGCGGCGGCCTTCGCGGCGGCGGCCTTGGCCGTCTCCTGCGCGGCGGTGTCCTGTGCGGAACCGGCCGGGGCGGCCGGGGCGTTGGCGCCCGGGGCCTGGCCGGGGCCGGCGGACGGGGCCGCCGCCTGCGCGGTGGCGGGCACGAAGCCGACGGCTGCCGCGACGACGGCAGCAGAGATCATGACGCGGTGACGGTACACCGGTCCCCCCAGTTCTTGAACGTGTTCACAAGATCTTGGTCCCGACTATACGCCCGCGGGTTCGTGCCCGACGGACCACTCCCCCACCACGGGCGCCCGGGCGGGCGGACACGGCGTCAGGCGGTGTAACCGCCGTCCACCGCAAGGGCGGTGCCGGTGATGTAGCGGCCGCCGGGGCCCGCGAGGTAGGCGACCGCGGCGGCCACGTCCTCGGCCTCGCCGTAGCGGCCCAGGGCGGTGAGGGAGCGCTGGAAGCCGGCGCTGTCGCCGCCGGCGGGGTTCATGTCGGTGTCGACGGGGCCCGGGTCGACGACGGTGACGGTGATGCCGCGCCCGCCCTCGCCCACGTGCCGGGCGTCGGCCTGGGCGGCACCGGCGTCAGGTTCAAGCCCCCGCCGTCGCCGGGGGCGGGCGGGCGCAGGCGCAAGGGCGGTGGCGTGGCGGGGAGTTGTGGATGTCAAGCCGAGGCGCTGCCGATAGAGTGGCCTGCGCCTGCCCGCGTCCACGGACGCGGACACAGGTGGGAAAGCCGCCCGGCCCACTTTCCTAGGGCAAGCCGGACGGCCTTCTTCCTTCGGCCACGTGGGGTCCGGTCCTGCTACACGGGGCCGGGCCCCGTGTGGTTGCCGGCGCCGGGCAGGGCCGCGACGGGGGTCACGGTGGTCTGCACGGGCAGGCCGGTGACCGCCGGGCCGGGCCGGGGCGTCGTGCGGGACGTTCGCTTGATGACCGGGGTGGTGCCTGCCGCCTTGCGGCGGCGGATGCGGCGGATGCGCGACAAGGACTGCTCCTTTGGCCAGGAATAGCGGCCGGGCGGCCGCCAGGGCACGGACATGACGGTCCGTCCGGATCTGGGGCCAAGGAGATCTTGTGCGCTTGCGCCGGTGGCGAGTCTACGGTTCACCGCGCCGGTCCACAAGCTGCTCATGTGGTGCTCACGTCCGCCCTGTTCACCGGCCGTGCCGGCGGCGGGAACGGACGGGGCCGGCCCCCGTGGCGGGGGCCGGCCCGGGTGGGTCGGTGGCCGGGGCGGGCGGGTCAGATCCGGCGGGTGTGCCCGGACCAGTACCGGTCGCGGATGGTGCGCTTGAGGACCTTGCCGTTGGCGCTGCGGGGCAGGGAGTCGACGAAGTCGACGCGCTTGGGGGCGCGGACGCTGCCGAGGCGGGCCTTGCACAGGGCGATGAGTTCGGCGGCGTCGGCGTGGGCGCCGGGGTTGAGCTCGACGACGGCGGTGGCGGCCTCGCCCCAGTCGGGGTGGGGGGCGCCGACCACGGCGCAGTCCTGGACGGCGGGGTGGCCCCAGATGACCTGTTCGATCTCGCTGGGGTAGATGTTCAGCCCGCCGGAGATGATCATGTCCTTCTTGCGGTCGGTGATGAACAGGTAGCCGTCCTGGTCGAAGTGGCCGATGTCGCCGGTGTGCAGCCAGCCGTCGACGACGGTCTCGGCGGTCTTCTCGGGGGCCTTGTAGTAGCCCTTCATGACGAGGTCGCCGCGCACGCAGATCTCCCCGGAGGTGCCCGGGGGCAGCGCCTTGTCGTCGTCGTCGTGGATCTCGACGGTGATCAGCGGGTTGGGGCGGCCGCAGGAGGCCAGGCGGGCGGGGTCGGGTCTGCCGTCGACGAGGTGTTCCTCGGGGCGCATGAAGGAGATCCCGGCGAAGGCCTCGGCGAGGCCGTAGGCCTCGGTCATGACGGGGCCGAACAGGTCGATGGCCAGGCGGAGTTTCTCGGTGGACATCGGGGCGGCGGCGTAGACGAGGTAGCGCAGGCTGGACAGGTCGTGGCGGGTGACCTCGGGGGCCTCCAGCAGGCGGTAGACGACGGTGGGGGCGAGGAAGAGCTCGGTGACGCGGTGGCGTTCGACGGCGTCCAGGACGGCGGCGGGTTCGGCCTTGGGCAGGATGACGACGGTGGCGCCGCGCGCGGTGGCGGCGAGGCTGAAGACGCCGGAGGCGTGCGTCATCGGCAGGGCCGCCAGGTTGACGATCCTCTCGTCGGCCCGGTACTGCATGGACATCAGGAAGTGGGCCAGGCAGACCGCGAAGGTGCGGTGGGTGTTCATGACGCCCTTGGGCAGGCCGGTGGTGCCGCCGGTGGAGGTGACGGCGACGACGTCGTCCATGTCGTAGGGGACGTCGGGCGCGGTGTCGGGCAGGCCGTCCGTCCAGGCGGCCAGCGAGGGGTGGCCGGCCGGCGAGGGACGTTCGGCCGGCGATGGACGTTCGGCCGGCGATGTACGTTCGGCCGGGCCGTCGTCGTCCAGGCGCACGTAGTGGCGCACCTTGGGCAGCGAGGGCGCGAGTTCGGCGACGACGGGGGCCATCGAGGGGTGGTAGAACAGCACCTCGCAGTCGAAGGCGTCGATGACGTGGTGCAGTTCGCCGGCGGGGTGGGCGGGGTTGAGCGGGACCCAGGCCAGGCCGGCGCGCCAGATGCCCAGGACGCAGATCCAGGCGCGGGGGTCGTTGGGCGACAGCACGCCGGCCTTGGCCTCGCGGGCCAGGCCGGTGCGTCCCAGCGCGTGGGCGATGCGGCAGGAGAGCCGGCCCGCCTCGTCGAACGTCCAGGTCTGCCCGGCGCCGACGTAGGCGGCACCCGACGGGTTGAGCCGCCGTCCGCGGTCGAAGAAATCGATGATTGCCATGTCAGACCCCCAGTAGCGTGATGGCTGCGACCGCTTCCTCGCCGGCGTAGAACCCGCCGGCGTTCTCCGCCAGCGCGATCCGCGCGTGCGGGACCTGCCGGGCGCCGGCCTCGCCCCGCAGCTGGTTCACCAGCTCGTACACCTGGGCCAGGCCGGTGGCGCCCAGCGGGTGCCCCTTGGACTCCAGGCCGCCGGACGGGTTGACGGGCAGGCGTCCGCCCAGCGTGGTGACGCCGGCGGCGGCGGCCGGCCCGCCGGTGCCGGGCTCGAACAGGCCGAGCAGTTCGGTGAGCTGGATCTCGCTGAACGCCGTCGCGTCGTGCACCTCGGCGACGTCGACGTCCTGCGGGCCCACCCCGGCCTGCTCGTAGGCGCGGTGGGCGGCCAGGCGCACCACGTGCCGGTCCACGGCGTCGAGTTCGCGCTCGACGCCGCTGCCCAGGACGCAGGCCAGGACGCGCACCGCGCGGCGGGAGCCGGCCAGGCGCTCCAGGGCGCGCCGCCCGCACACCACGACGGCGGCGGCGCCGTCGGTGAGCGGCGCGCACATGGGCACCGTGAGCGGGAAGGACAGCGGCCGGGCGGCGAGGATCTCCTCGGCGGTGAGCGCGGTGCGGTGGTGGGCCCGGTCGTTGTGGACGGCGTGGCGGTGGTTCTTGGCGGCGACGGCGGCGATCTGCTGCCGGGTGGTGCCGTGGCGCCTCATGTGGGCGCGTGCCATGGCCGCGTAGATGTCCATGAAGACGCTGCGCCGCCCGGCGGCGGTGTTGTCGACGTCCCCGCCCAGCGCGGTGAGCGTCGCGGCGAGCCCGGCGGGGTCGGAGACGTCGTAGGCGCCGTCGAAGACGGCCATGGCGCGGTCGCGGTCGGCGACGTTCATCTTCTCGGCGCCGACGGCCAGCGCGGTGTCGGCGGCGCCGGCGCGGACCTGGGCGACGGCCAGGTGCAGGGCGGTGGCGCCGGTGGCGCAGGCGTTCTCGACGTTGTGGACCGGGATGCGTTCGAAGCCCATGCGGCGCAGCGCGATCTGGCCGCCCATCATGAGCTGGCCTTCGAGGGCGCCCTGGGTGGTGTTGCCGAAGAACGCGGCGTCGACGTGGCGCTGTTCCAGGCCCGCGTCGGCCAGGGCGTCGCGGACGGCTTCCGCGGCCAGGTCCGGGACGCCGCGGTCCTCGTGTCGGCCGAACCGGGTCATGCCGACCCCGGCGATCCACACCGGCTCCGTCACGGGCTGCTCCTCACGTGCGATGGGTTGGTGTCCGCCGCGCGGCTGCGGCGGCGGACGGGGAAGGCGGGGTGCGGGGCGGGGCTAGCCCGCGCCGCCGCGGGGCGCGGCGGCCTGCGGGGCGGCAGCCCGGGGTGCGGCAGCGTGCGGTGCGGCGCCGGCCCGGGGCGTGCCGTCCCGGGCCGTGTTGTCGTCCAGTGCGCGGGCGAGGAGTTCGCCCAGCAGGGCGGTGCCGTTGCGGGTCAGGACGGACGCCGGGTGGAACTGGACGGAGGCGTAGCCGGGGCCGCGCAGGGCGTGGACCTCGCCGTTGGCGGGGTCGTGGCAGACCTGGACGGGGGCGCGGCGGTAGGGGCAGGGCAGGGTGGTGGCGGGCGAGCGGGCGGCGAAGGTGTTGTAGAAGCCGACGAGTTCGCTGCGGCCGAAGAAGTCGATCTTCTGCTGGGAGCCCTGGTTGGGTTCGGGCCTGCGCACGATGTCCAGGCCCAGGAGTGAGCTGAGGACCTGGTGTCCGAGGCAGACGGACAGGAAGGGGGTGCGGGAGTGCAGCAGGCGGCGGGTCAGGCCGCGCAGGTGGGCGATCTTGGGGTCGGTGTGGGCGCCGGGGTCGCCGGGGCCGGGGCCGACGATGACGAAGTCCTGGCCGTCGAGGGTGTAGGGCTCGTCGAAGCGGCGCACCGTCACGTCGAGGCCGAGGGCGGCGAGGCAGTGGCGGGCCATGGAGGTGAAGGTGTCCTCGGCGTCGACGACCAGCAGGCGCCGGCCGGCCAGGCGGGCGGCGGGGCGGGCGCGGGCGGCGGGGTCGGCGAGCCAGAAGCCGGCGAGGGTGGTGTTGCGGGCGGCGAGTGCGGCGGTGACGCCGGGGTGCTGTCCCAGGCCGGGCGCGCGCACCGGCGCATGGGCGGCGGGGGCCTGCCCGTGGCCCTGCGCGCGGGCGGCGGGGGCCTGCCCGTGGGCGGCGGGGCCCGGCACGGGGGCCGGGGCGGGGGCGGGCTCGGCGCGCAGGGCGGCGAGCAGGCCGGCGGCCTTGGCGCGGGTCTCGGCGACCTCGGCCCGGGGTGAGGAGTGGCGCACCAGGGTGGCGCCGACGCCGATGGACAGGGCGCCGGACGGGTCGATGTCGGCGGTGCGGATGAGGATGGAGGAGTCGAGGACGCTCTCGCCGGTGTGGTCACGGCCGATGAGGGCGGCGACGCCGCTGTAGTAGCCGCGGCCGTGGGGTTCGTAGCGGTTGATGACGCGGCAGGCGCTCTCCAGCGGGCTGCCGGTGACGGTCGGCGCGAGGAGGGTCTCGTGGAGGAGTTCGCGCACGCCGCAGGTGCTGGAGCCCTCGATGAGGTACTCGGTGTGCGCGAGGCGTTCCATCTCCTTGAGGTAGGGGCCGCGGACGCGGCCGCCGTGCTCGCAGACGCGGCCCATCATCTTCAGTTCCTCGTCGAGGACCATGAACAGTTCGTCGGACTCCTTGGTGTCGCGCAGGAAGCCCATCAGGCCGTCGGGGTCGGCGCCGCCCTCGGGGTAGCGGTAGGTGCCGCTGATGGGGTTCATCGTCGCGGTGCCGCCGGTGAGGCTGACGTGCCGTTCGGGGGTCGCGCCGATGAGGTGACGCTCCCCCGTGTGGACCAGGAAGGTCCAGTAGGCGCCGGGTTCGCGCTGCAGGAGGCGGCGGTAGAACGCGAGGGCGGTGGCGGTGTCCCAGGGGGCCAGCCGTGCCCGGTAGGTGCGGCGCAGGACGAAGTTGGCGCCGGTGCCCTGGCCGATCTCGTCGCGGATGATGCGCCGGGCGGTGGCGGCGTAGGCGTCGTCGTCGAGGTCGAAGCCCAGTTCGTCCATGGTGATCGGCAGGTCGGGGACGTGGCGCAGGACGTCGTCGCGGGTGAGCAGGCACTGGTCCTCGACGGTGAGGGCGAGCAGTTCGGTGCCGTCGTCGGGGCAGGCGTAGCCGCGTTCGGCGAGCTGGCGGTAGGGCAGCAGGGCCAGGACGTCGTGGCGGGGTGCGGCGGGGGCGGGGCCGGGGCCGTGGGGCTGGGGCAGGGGCAGGGCGGCGAGGGTGGCGGGGCGGGTGATGGTGCCGGTCATCAGTTCCAGGTGGCCGGGGCCGGTGGCCTGGGGGCGGTGCAGGAGGGCGAAGGGGGGTGGCTGCGGGGCGAGGACGCGTTGCAGGAGCGGGTGGGGGCGGTCGCCGGGTGCGGGGCTCGGGTGCGGGTTCACGGGCGCTCCGCCGGGTGCGGCTGGTGCAGCTGGTGCAGGACGGTGTCGGTGGGCAGGGTCATGCCGCAGCGGCCGGCGACGTACCGCAGGGTCATGTGGTGGTCGGCGGGGGTGAAGTCGGCGACGGCGTCGGCGACGACGAAGGTCTGGATGTCGTGGGCGTAGGCCTCGCCGGTGGTCATCAGGATCCCGACGTGGGCGTAGACGCCGCAGACGATGAGCTGGTCGCGTCCGGTGGAGCGCAGCAGGTCGAGCAGGCCGGTGTGGTGGAAGGCGCTGGGGCGCCATTTGGTGAGGACGGTGTCGCCGGGGGCGGGTGCCAGGGGGTCGGTGACGGCGCGGTCGTGTTCGTCGGTGCTCATGCCGGGGCCCCAGAAGTCCTTGAGGAGGCCGCGTTGTCGGTCGGTCATGCCGCCGGGCTGGGCGGTGTAGGCGACGGGGACGCCGAGGCGGGTGCAGGCCTGTCGGAGGCGGGCGGTGTTGTGCAGGAGGGCGTCCAGGGGCTGGGCGGCGGCGGGGAAGGGGCGCAGGAAGTAGTTCTGCATGTCGTGGACGAGCAGGACGGCCCGGGCGGCGCTGACCGGCCAGGTGGCGGTGTTGGCGGGCAGGTCGGCGGGTGCGGGCATCGGGTAGGGCTCGATCGCCGGGATGGCCAAGGCCGGTTCCTTTCCTGGGGCGGGCCTCGCGCGGGCGGGCCTGTCGCGGGCGGGCGGGTTGCGGGGCGGGGTCAGGCGCCGAGTGCGGCTCCGCCGTCGACGGTGAGGTGGTGCATGGTGATGTGGGCGGCCTCGTCGGAGAGCAGGAAGAGCACGGCGTCGGCGACGTCCTGGGGGCTGGCCACCCTGGCCAGCGGGATGCCGACGCGGAAGGCGTGCGGGACGCCTTCGATGGAGGCGGTGCGGGCGGCGTCCTCGTCGGCCCACAGCGAGGTGAGCATGGGGGTGTCGGTGGAGCCGGGGGCGACGATGTTGCAGCGGATGCCGTGGGCGGCGCTTTCGAGGCCGAGGCATTTGGTGAACATGGACGCGGCGGCCTTGGAGGCGGCGTAGGCGGCCATGTCCATGCGGGCGGCGGTGGCGGCGTTGGAGGCGATGGTGACCAGGGCGCCGCGGCGGCGGGGGGTCATCTTGCGGACGACGGCGCGGGAGACGTGGAAGACGCCGGTGGTGTTGACGGCGAAGGTGGTCTGCCAGTCCTCGTCGGTGAAGGCGGTGACGGTGCCGGTGCGCAGGACGCCGGCGGCGTTGACGAGGCGCTCGACGGGGCCGAGCTGGGTTTCGACGGCGTCGATGACGGTGTCGACCTCGGTGCTGGAGGTGACGTCGAGGGGGTAGGCGGTGGCGCGGTGGCCGGCCTGGCGCAGCCGGGCGGCGGTGGCGTCGAGGCGTTCGGCGTCGCGGTCCAGGAGGGCGAGGGTGGCGCCGCGGGCGGCGAGGGCGTGGGCCACGGCGGCGCCGATGCCGCCTGCCGCGCCGGTCACCACGGCGGTCGTGTCCTTCATCGGCAGGGGGTGCCTTTCTCGTGGGCGGGGCGCGGTCGTCGGGCGGGGCGGGGTCATCGGGCGGGGCGGGGTCATCGGGTGGGGGCGTGCCAGGCGCGGATCACTTCGTGGGCCTGCCAGGGGTTGAGGCGCGGGTCGCACAGGGTGGTGTAGGCGCCGTCGGCGCGGTGGGTGGCGCGGGCGTCGGCGAGGCATTCGGTGACGGGGTGGGGTGTCGTCTCCAGGTGCAGGCCGCCGGGGTGGGCGCCGGCGGCGGTGACGGCGTCCTGGAAGCGCAGGACCTCCTGGACGATGGTGTCGACGTGGCGGGTCTTGCGGCCTGCCGGGGTGGTGACGGTGTTGCCGTGCATGGGGTCGGTGAGCCAGCCGACGGGGTGTCCGGCGGTGCGGACGGCGTGGACCAGGGCGGGCAGGTGGGTGGTGACGCGGTCGGCGCCCATGCGGGCGATGAGGGTGAGGCGTCCGGGGGTGCGGTCGGGGTCGAGCAGGGCGCACAGGCGCAGCACGTCCTCGGGGGTGGCGCCCGGTCCGATCTTGCAGGACAGGGGGTTGCTGACGCTGGCGAGGAGGCGGACGTGGGCGGCGTCGGCCTGGCGGGTGCGTTCGCCGATCCAGGGCCAGTGGGTGGAGGTGAGGAGGAGGCGGCCGTCCTGGTCGCGGCGCATCTGGGGCAGTTCGTAGTCGAGGACGAGGGCCTCGTGGCTGGTCCAGGTGCGGGTGGCGGGTGGGGTGGCGGTGTCGGTGGCGCGCAGGCGCAGGGTGTCCATGGCGGTGGCGGCGGCGTCGTGGCAGGTGAGCATGCGGGTGGGCCGGGGGTGGCGGGCGGCGGGGTCGGGTTCGGGGGCGTTGACCATGTGGCCGTAGTAGACGGGCAGTTCGCGTCCGTCGTGGTGTTCGACGGGGCGGGAGCGGGGTTTGGCGAACTGGCCGGCGATGCGGCCCACGCGCAGGACGGGCAGGCCGGAGCGGGCGTGCAGGGCGTCGGCGAGTTCGTCGAGGAGGTCGGCCTTGCGCAGGACGGGTTTGGCGGCGCACTCGGCGGGGTCCTCGGCGCAGTCGCCGGCCTGGAGGACCTGGCGCCGGCCGTGGGCGACGTCGGCGAGCAGGGTGTGCAGGGTGTGGACCTCGTCGGCGGTGACGAGCGCGGGGCGGGTGGCCAGGAGGGCGCGGGCGGGTTCGAGTTGCGGGTCGTGGAGCCAGTCGGGCTGCTGGCGGGCGGGCAGGGCGCGCCATCGGCGGATCTCGTCGTCGGACAGGGCGGCGCCCTCGTCCTCGGGCAGGAGCAGGGCGGTGTTGTCGGACATGGTGGCGTTGCCTCCGTGCGGGGTGCGGGCGGGACGGGAGAGGGTTCGCAGGGGGTTCGCAGGGGGCTGCCGTCAGGGGTGGCGGACGGGCGGGGTGGTCGTGGTGGTGCGCAGCCGGGGGTTGTCGTCGAACAGGGTGGTCAGTTCCTTGTCGGCGATGCCGAGGGCGCGGGCGGAGAAGGAGCGCAGGGCGTGCAGGTAGGCGTCCGTCAGGGCGGTTTCGTCGAGGTGGGGGGTGCGGCCGTGGTCGAGGAGGACGCGGCCGGCGACCAGGACGGTGTGGACGTCGGGGCTGCCGCCGAGGGTGAGGTAGGCCTCCAGGGGGCGGGGGTTGAGCAGGTGGCGCCAGTCGTCGGCGGGGACGAGGACGAGGTCGGCCTGTTTGCCGGGTTCGAGGGTGCCGATGTGGTCGTCCCAGGCGAGGGCGCGGGCGGCGGTGCGGGTGGCCATGGCGAGGGCTTCGCCGGCGGGCAGGGCGGTGTGGTCGGCGGCGAGTTCGTTGTACATCTGCCAGGCGGCGCGCATCTGTTCGGCCATGCCGGCGACGGGGAAGACGCCGCCGTCGGTGGAGAGGGAGACTTCGAGGCCGCGGCGGCGCAGTTCGGGGATGAGGCCGGTCTCGGTGAGGGTGGATTCGCCGGTGGGGCCGTATTTGGCGGGTGAGTGGGTGATGCGGGCGCCGGCTTCGAGGAGCATGCGTTGTTCGCCGGGGTCGGCGAAGGCGCAGTGGACGGCGAGGAGGCGGTCGTTGAGGAGGCCGAGGCGGGCCAGGCGGCGTACGGGGGTGGTGTGGAAGTGGGTGCGTACGGTGCGGGCCTCGTGGCGCAGGGCGGCGACGTGGGTGGCGAAGGGGACGTCGTAGCGGGTGGCGAGGTGGGCCAGGCCGCGGCCGAGTTCGTCGCTCATGTTGGTGGTGTAGGGGGCGGTGGGCCAGGCGCGCAGGCGGCCGGTGGGGTCGGTGGCGCAGCGTTGGAGGATCTGTTCGACGCGGGTGAGTTCGGTGTCGGTGTCGCGGGTGGGTTGGGGGGTGGTGCTGCCGGGGGGGCAGTGGATGTCGCCGACCCAGGCGGTGAGGGTGGCGCGGATGCCGAGGTCGAGGGTGGCCCGGGCGAGTGCTTCGGGGTGGTTGACGGAGCCGACGTCGCCCAGGGTGGTGGTGCCGGAGCGTAGTTGGGTCCAGAGGGAGTAGCGGGCGATGGCGTGGGCCTCGTCGGGGGTGAGGGCGTCGGTGAGGCGGCGGAATCCCTCGAATCCGGCGGAGATTTTGGCGATGTCGCCGCCCAGGGCCATGAAGCCGGGTTCGTCGGCGTGGTCGTGGGGGGTGCGCAGGGCGCCTTTGAAGGGCAGGCGCAGGGCGAACAGGTCGTGCCAGTGGTTGTTGACGAAGCCGGGCATGACGAGCATGCCGGTGGCGTCGATGGTGTGCAGGCCGGCGCGTTGTCGGGGGGTGAGGGTGGTGGTGGCGCGGTCGACGTGGTCGGCGGGGCCGATGGCGGTGATGGTGTCGTCGGTGATGAGGACGGAGCCGGTGGGGTGGATGCGGTGGGCGGTGTCGGCGGTGCACAGGTGTCCGCCGCGGATGAGGGTGGCGGGTGGGCGGGTGGGGAGGTTTTCGTCGCCGGGGTGCGGGGGGCGGGTCATGCGGGTTCCTGGCCGGGGGCGGACGCCTGGCCGGGGGCGGGTTCCTGGCCGGGGGCGGGTTCCTGGCCGGGGGCGGGGGTGAGGGTGTCGAGGTGGCGCTGCCAGGCGGCGAGGGTGGGGTCGGCGGCGAGGGTGCGGAAGGAGACGGGGCGGCCGTCGCGGCGCCAGCGGGTGGCCAGGCGCATCATTTCGAGGGAGCCGAGTCCGAGGTGGACGAGGTTGTCGTCGGGGGCGATGGTGGTGGGTTCGGTGCCGATCGCGGCGGCGACGGTGGTGCGCAGTTCGGTGGACACCCCGGTGGGTGCGGGCCCGGTGGCGGGGGCCGGGGCGGGGGTGGGGGTGTCGGTCACGGGGTGTCCTTCGGGCTCGGTGCGGGGTCGGTGGCGGTGCGGGCGGCGGCGTCGGCGGTCAGGGCCTTCTTGTCGACCTTGCCGAGGCCGGTGAGGGGCAGTTCGGTGACGATGGCGAGCCAGTCGGGGTGTTTGAAGTCGGCGAGGCCGTCGGTGTGGAGGGCTTGTTTGAGGTCGCGCAGGGCGGGTGGCGTTCCGGTGGGGACGATGTAGGCGCCGACGCGTTCGCCGAGGTAGGGGTCGGGGACGGGGACGACGGCGGCGGCGGCGACGGCGGGGTGGGTGAGCAGGTGGGCCTCGACCTCGCCGGCGGAGACCTTGTCGCCGCCGCGGATGATGACGTCCTTGATGCGGCCTTCGATGACGAGGGCGCCGTCGGGGGTGAGGCGGGCGAGGTCGCCGGTGCGGTAGAAGCCGTCGGGGGTGAAGGCGCGGGCGTTGTGTTCGGGGGCGCGGTAGTAGCCCTGGAGGGTGTAGGGGCCGCGGGTGAGGAGTTCGCCGGTGGCGCCGGGGGGCAGGTCGTGGCCGTCGGGGCCGGTGATGCGGATTTCGTCGTCGGGTGACAGGGGGCGGCCCTGGGTGGTGAGGACGGTGTGTTCGGGGTCGGTGTCGCGGGTGAGGGTGAGCAGTCCTTCGGCCATGCCGAAGACCTGTTGGAGGCGGCAGCCGAGGACGGGGGTGATGCGTTCGGCGATGTGGGTGTGCAGGCGGGCGCCGCCGATCTGGAGGAGGCCGAGGCTGGACAGGTCGGCGGTGTTCCATTCGGCGGCTTCGAGCCAGAGCTGGGCGAGGGTGGGGACGAGGGAGGTGAAGGTGACGCGTTCGCGTTCGATGGTCTCGAAGCACTCGTCGGCCAGGGAGGTGTCGGCGAGGACGACGGTGCCGCCGCTGCGCAGGGTGCCGACCACGCCGGGGCAGCCCCAGGTGAAGTTGAACTCGGCGGGCAGGACGGCGAGGTAGACGTCGTGGGGGCCGAGGTGGAGGAGGTCGGCGGTGGCCCTGGTCTGGTAGGCGTAGTCGTCGTGGGTGCGGGGGATCAGTTTGGGCAGTGCGGTGGTGCCGCCGGAGAGCAGGTAGAACGCGGTGTCCGAGGGGTCGGGTGCGGGGAGCGGGTGCGGCTGGGCGTCGACGTCGTCGAGGGCGACGAGCAGGCCGGCGGCGGCGGCGTCGGCGGCGTCGGGGTGGTCGGGCGGGTCGAGGACGAAGACCTTGCGCAGGCAGGGGTGGTGGGCGGCGAGGTCCAGGGCGAGGCGGGTGTGGTCGAAGCCCTGGTGGGTGCCGGGGATGACGTAGGCCGCGGCCCGGGAGATCTCGCACAGGTGGCGGATCTCGGTGGCGCGGTGGGAGACGAGGGAGAACACGGGCCGGGCGCCGATGCGGAACAGGGCGAAGCAGACGATGACGAACTCGGGCACGTTGGGCAGTTGGACGATGACGCGGTCGCCGGCGGTGACGCCCTGGTCGAGGAAGCCGGCGGCGGTGCGGGCCACGCGTCGTTGGAGTGCGGTGTAGGTGAGGCGGCGTTTGCCGTGGACGAGTGCGGTGCGGGGGCCGTGGGTGGCGGCGGCGGTGCGCAGGACGTCGGCGAGGTTCTCGCCCTGCCAGTGGCCTTGGGCGCGGTAGTGCCGGGCGCGGTCCTGGGGCCAGGGGGTGTGTCCGTCAGGCACGGGCGTCCTCCTCGTGGGCGGGTCGGGGTGCGGTGATCTCGACGACGGCGCAGCCGGCTTCCATGCCGGGTGAGGCGCCGATGACCATGACGTGGTCGCCGGGGCGGGTCTGGCCGCTGGTCCACAGGTGTTCGAGGCCGGCGACGGGGTCGGCGGCGCCGAGGTGGCCGGTGGTGCGGGTGAACTCCCAGATGCCGCGTGCGGCGTCGATGTCCAGGGGGTCGAGGAAGGAGGCCTGGAGGGGGAGTTCGGAGAAGCCGATGTGGCAGACGCGGGTGATGTCGGCCATGGTGAGGCCGGCTTCGTCCAGGGTCCGGTGGGCGGCGGCGGCGACGGTGTCGGCGAAGTTGCCCATGGGCGGGGGTACTCCCCTGGCCCATTCGCGGCGCCAGTACTCCCGTCGTTCTTCGAGGTTGAGGGTGCGTCCGAGGGTGGGGCCGGGCGGGAAGAGGGGTTCGCCGCCGCGGTGGAGTTCTTCCATGGAGGGGGTGGAGACGGAGCCGACGGCGAGGAGGCGGGCGAAGCCGGGGCGGCGGGAGACGACGGCGGCGGCGCCGGCGTCGCCGAGGAGGAAGAGTTTGGAGGCGCGCCAGCGGTCGGCGAGGGGGGTGTTGAAGTTGTCGCCGGCGGTGAGCAGGACGGCGGGGGGGCCGTCGGGGTCGGCGGTGAGGCGGCAGGCGGCCATTTCGAGGGCGGAGAGCATGCCCAGGCAGCCCTGGCGGACCTCGACGGCGGTGACGGGGCGGTCGAGGGTGTGGCGCAGGACGTAGTGCTGGGCGGACCAGCCGTCGGGGCCCTGGAAGTGGACGCTGCTGTGCAGGAGGGCGGCGAAGTCGCGGCTGTGGTGGCCGGAGCGGGCCAGGGCGGTGCGGGCGGCGCGCACGGCGAGGTCGGGGCCGGTGGTGTCGCCGGCGTCGGGGACGGACTCGATGCCGGAGTCCTGGCGGTCCTGCTCGTCGTAGCGGCCTTCGGCGACGGCGCGGCGGGTGGGGTGGAGGGGGGGCAGGTGGGTGGCGACGGCGGCGAGGTGGATGCCTTCGGTCTTCACGGGCGGGCTCCTGCCGTCACCGCGCCGGCACCCGCGGCCGCGCCCGGGTCCGCGCCCGGGTCCGCGGACGCGGGTGCGGGTGCGGGTGCGGACGCGGGTGCGGCCGGGTCGGGGTCGGGGTGCGGGTCGGGGTGCGGGTGCGTTTCCGGGGCGGGGGCGGGGACCAGGTAGCGTCCGACGCTGCCGAGTTTCTCGCAGGTCTCCTCCAGTTCCCGTTCGGGGCGGGAGTGGCCCACGATGCCGGCGCCGGCGCGCAGCCAGGTGCGGCCGTGCTGGCGGTAGACGCTGCGCAGGACCAGGGCGGCGTCCATGGCGCCGTCGTGGTCGACCGTCAGGACGGCGCCGCTGTAGAGGCCGCGGGTCTCGGACTCGTTGCTGCGGATGCTGTCGTAGGCGGCGTCCTTGGGCACGCCGGAGGCGGTGACGGCGGGGAACACGGCCTGGAAGGCGTCCCAGGCGCGCAGGCCGGGGGCGAGGTGTCCGCCGACGCGGGAGGCGAGGTGCTGGACGGTGCCGCGTTCCTTGACGGCCATGAACTCCTCGACGTCGACGGTGCCGGGGCGGCAGACGCCGTGCAGTTCGTCGCAGGCGATCTTGACGGAGATCGCGTGTTCGTAGATCTCCTTGGGGTCGGCGAGCAGTTCGGTGCGCAGCCGCTGGTCCTCGGTGTGGTCGCCGGTCAGGGCGCGGGTGCCGGCCAGGGGCTGGCTGACGACCCTGCCGTCGGGGGCGACCTGGACGACGATCTCGGGGCTGAAGCCGGTGGCCTCGATGCCGCCGAGGTTGAGCAGGAAGGAGCGGGCGGGGTTGTTGCCGCGCCGGCCGGCGAGGTAGGTGCCGACGAAGTCGACGTCGGTCTCGACGGGGACGACCCGGGAGAAGATCACCTTCTGCAGGCGGGTGTCGTTGATGGCGTCGACCGCGGCGCCGACGGCGCGGCGGTAGGCGTCGGCGCCGGCGCGGCGCACGTCCACCGCCTCGGGGACGGGGCGGGGCTCGGTGTGCCGGGCGGTGAGGACGGCGAGGGCGGCGGTGAGGCCGGCCTGGTCGGCGCAGCGCAGGTGGGCCTGGCCGGCGTCGATCCTGATCTCGGTGTGCGGGACGACGAGGTGGAGCAGGCGCTGGTCGCCGATGTGGGCGGTGTCGCCGTCCTTGGCGTAGGAGAGTTCGAACGCGGCCCAGCCGTAGGCGCGCCAGTGGGCGGTGTCGACGGTGTCGAGGAGGGTCTGCACCTGTTGCAGGGGGTGGCCGTCCCAGGGCAGGTGGACCTCTTCCCCGCGGAGGCGGTGCAGGCGGGCGCCGGTGCGGTCGAGGGTGATCTCGGCGAGGGCGCCGCCGGCGTAGGACCAGGTGCCGCCGTTCTCGTAGACGACGTAGTCGGCGTGGAGGCGGCTGGAGGCCAGGCGGGCGGCGGTGGTCATGGGGTCGCAGGCCAGTGCCAGCCTGGTCTCGAAGTAGTGCCTGGTGGACTGGTGCATCGCGGGCGTCCTCTTCTCGGCGGCCGAAAGGGGGGCAGGGCGGGGCGGGGTCGGGGCCGCGGGCCGGCCCGTGGCCCTGCGGGCGGGCGCGCGGTGACGGACCCGTGGGCGGGCGCGCGGTGACGGCCCGCGGGCGGGCGCGGGGCACCGTGGGTGTGGCGGGCACGGGCCTCCATCTTGCAAAGGGTTGCTATATCGGGGCGTGAGGGAGCCATACGGGGGCTATATCCGCAGGCCGGCAGGGGTTTCCCGGGGCCCGGCCGGCACGGGGTGCGGGGCCTTGGCCGGGCGGGGGCCGGCGCGGGGTACGGGCGGGCGTGGGTCGGGGCGGGGCGTGGGAAAGCCCCGGCGGCCCGCACCGTGGGTGCGGGCCGCCGGGGCAGGGTGTTGGGCGGGGGTGCCGTGCGGGGAGGCCGGGGTGCGGGCCGGTCAGGGCAGGGTGACCACCTGGGCGGCGTGGGCCAGGCCCGCGCCGAAGCCGGCCAGCAGGGCCACGCCGCCGCTGGAGACCCTTCCCTGGGACAGGAGCTGGTCCATGGCCAGCGGGATCGAGGCGGCGGAGGTGTTGCCGGCGGTGACGACGTCGCGGGCGACGGCGGTGTGCGGGGCCAGGCCCAGGGAGGCCGCGGCGGCGTCCACGATGCGGGCGTTGGCCTGGTGCGGGATGAACGCGTCGAGGTCGGCGACGTCCAGGCCCGCCCGGTCCAGGGCCTGGCGGGAGATCTGCGGCACGATGCCGGTCGCCCAGCGGAACACCTGCGGGCCGGTCATCCGCAGGGCCGGCCACGGGGCGTGCGCGTCACGGGTGTCCAGCCAGGTGCGGTCGTGGGCGATCATGTGGTGGCCCGCGCCGTCGGAGCCCCACACCACCGGGCCGATGCCGGGGGTGTCGGAGGGCCCGACCACCACCGCGCCCGCGCCGTCGCCGAACAGGAACGCGGCGCCGCGGTCGGCGGGGTCGACGATGTCGCTCATCCGTTCCGAGCCGGCCACCACGACGGCGCGCGCCTCGCCGGAGCGCACCAGCGCGTCGGCCAGGCCCAGGGCGTAGCAGAAGCCCGCGCAGGCGGCGCCGACGTCCAGGGCGCCGGCGTGGCGGGCGCCCAGCTGGTGGGCGACGCGGGGGGCGGCGGCCGGTGCCTGTTCCAGGAAGGACATGGTGGCCAGCAGCACCATGCCGACGTCGTCCGGGTGGGTGCCGGACTGGGCCATCGCCTTGCGGGCCGCCTCGGCCGCCATGGTGATGACGGTTTCGCCGGGCCCGGCGAAGCGCCGGGTGGCGATGCCGCTGCGGCGGCGGATCCACGCGTCGCTGGAGTCGATGCGGGTGCAGATCTCGTCGTTGTCCACCACCCGGGTCGGCCGGTACACGCCGACGCCCAGGATGCGGGCCCCGGGCCGGTGTCCGCAGGTGCGCAGGCGGCCCATCACTCCTGCCTTGCGGCCGGGGCGGGGGCGGGCGGGGCGGGGGCGGGCACGGCCGGGGCGGCGGGGGTGGTGGCGGGTGCGGCCAGGGCGGCCAGGGTGCCGTCCTGGTAGCCGCGCTTGCAGGCCCGGCGCTGGACCTTGCCGCTGGAGGTCTTGGGCAGTGCCCCGCGGCGCACGACGAGGACGTCGTCGGGGGTGATCCGGTGCCCGTCGCGCACGGCCTCGTGCACGCGCTCGCGCACGGTGGCGGCGCCCAGGGAGTTGAGGAGCCGTCCGTCGGCCTCGACGACGACCACGAGCCGCTCGCGGGTGCCGTCCTCGGTGGAGAACGCGGCCGCGCAGTTCGGGTGCAGGCCCGTGACGGAGCGTTCGGCGGACAGCTCGATGTCCTGCGGGTAGTGGTTGCGGCCCTTGCGGATGATGACGTCCTTGAGGCGCCCGGTGACGTACAGCTCGCCGTCGTGCAGGAAGCCGAGGTCGCCGGTGCGCAGGTGCTCCGCGCCGCCGTCCGCACCGGTGACGGCGTCGGTGCCTGTGCCGGTGCCGGTGACGGCAGCGGCGTCGGTGTCGGTGCCGGTGCCGGCGAGGCGGGCGTGGAAGGTCTCCTCGGTCTGGTCGGGGCGGCCCAGGTAGCCGCCCGCCACGCAGGGGCCGCTGATCCAGATCTCGCCGACCCGCCCGTCGGGCAGCGCCCGGCGGGTGGCGGGGTCCACGATCCTCACCCGGGTGCGGCCGGTGGTGGCACCGCTGCTGACCAGCGGCACGGCCGGGCCGTCGTGTTCGCCGGCGGGCCGGGCGGCGCCCTCGCGCAGGGCGTCGGCGGACAACCACAGGACAGCGGGCTCGCGGTCCTGGCGGGTGCCGGTGGCCTTGAGGGTGTTCTCCGCCAGGCCGTAGCCGGGGCACATCGCGCGCGGGTCGAAGCCGTGGGGCGCGAAGGCCTCGGTGAACGCGCGGATCGCCGACCAGCGCACGGGTTCGGCGCCGTTGGCGGCCACCCGCCAGCGCGACAGGTCGCCCACCGCGCCGGTCCTGCCCTCCTCGGCGGCCCGCGTGCACAGCTCGTAGGCGAAGCTGGGGGCGGCGCCGTGGGTGCCGCCGAAGCGGGCGAGGGCCTCCAGCCAGCGGGCCGGGCGGCGGATGAACGCCTCCGGGGGCATCAGGTAGGAGGGGATGCCCGCCCACAGGGGCAGGACGACCCCGAACAGCATGCCCATGTCGTGGAAGAGCGGCAGCCAGTTCACCATGGTGCCGTCCGGCTCGCACGGCCACAGCTCGTCGGTCTCGACCACGTTGGCCAGGAAGTTGGCGTGGCTGACCACCACGCCCTTGGGGTCGCCGGTGGAGCCGGAGGTGTACTGCAGCAGCGCGGTGTCCTGCGGGCCCGGGGGCTGCGGCACGGCGTCCCCGATGGCCCCGGCGGCCCCGGCGGCTTCGGTGTCCCCGGTGTCCGCGGTGTCCGCGGTGTCCGCGGTGTCCGCGGTGGCGGGCAGGGCGTCGGTGGCCAGCCAGGTGAGCCCCTCCAGGGCGGGCATGCCGGCGAAGCGCTCGCGGACCTCGCGCGCGACCTCGGCGGTGGTCAGCACGGTCGTGGTGCCGGCGTCGTCGGCGATCCGGCGCAGCCGCAGGACCTCCTCGCGGCGCCGGGGCACCTGGACCGGGGCGGCGGCCACGCGGGCGTACATGCACCCCAGCAGGGTCCGGACGAACTCCAGGCCCGAGGGGTAGAGCAGGACGGCGGCGGTGCCGGGCAGGGCGGCGGCGGCGAACGCGGCGGCCCGCCGGCCGGCGGCGTCGTGGAGCTGGCGGTAGGTCAGGGTCTCGGAGGGGGCCTCGCCGTTGTGCAGGAAGACGTAGGCGGTCTCGTCGGGCTGCTTCTCGCTGCGCAGCCGCAGGGCGTCGGGGAGGGTGCGCACGTCCACGCTCGGCTGCGCTCCGGTGGTGCTCACGGTCAGATCTCCTTGTTGGCCGGTCGTCGTGCACACGGGCGGGTGGTTGGCGCCCCCGGGGGGCGGTGTGCTGCCCGTCCGGGGCCGGGCGGTGTGCTGCCCGTCCGGGGCCGGGCGGTGGGGCGTGGTCCTGGCCGCGGGCCGGCCGGGCGTCCGCCCGCATGGCGGCCGGGGTCGACTTCATCGTGGTCACCGACCGGAACGGCATCCGCTACACCCACCC
>NZ_JAGIYX010000057.1:0-27105 GCF_017813315.1 Kitasatospora sp. RG8 | reverse complement strand
ACCGGCCGGGTGCAGCTGCCGGTGAAGTTCCTGGAGGCCCTGGGCATGGAGCACCGCGTCGCCGTGGACCTCGGCGCCGACCACATCGCCGTACGCCCGGACGACCTCGCGGGCCACTGAGACGGGGCCGGGACCGGGGCACTGTGGACGGGAACCCGGGACCGGGGACGCGGACCGGGACCGGCCCCGGCCCCCGGCCTGGCAGGTTCCCGTCCTTGCAGGTCCGGTTCCGGTTCATCGTGCGCGGGTTCGCGCGTTCGCCGACGCCTGGCGGTGCATGCCGTCTGACCTGTGCGCGCACATCGCTCGGCGCGGGACGTCCGCCTGGCTCGGTGGTGCCGACGATCCGACCTTCCGGCCCGGGACGCGCCTGCGTAGCAGGCAACGGCCCGCATTGACGGGAAGCTGACCGGGCAGCAGGCCGCGCGCCCGGACGCTCTCCTCCGGCACGCCGAGACCGGCACCGGCTGACCCGGCCGTACCTCGGCGCTCCCGGCCGTACCTCGGCGGTTCCCGCCCGCCCGGCCGGGACCGCCGCGCCCCCGAGGAGCCACGCGGCCACCCACCGACACCGCCCCATGAGGGATCGGATCAGTTCGGCGGTGGGACCCGCGGGCGCGGCATCCCGGGCCGACGCGAAAACTCACGAAATCGGGGACCGCGGGGCCGCCGGGAGCGGTGTCGTACGCGGCCTCGGCGGCCTCGGCGGCCCCGCTGCAGCGCCCCGGCCGCTTTCCGGGCGGCGGGCGGTGGCCTGCAGGCGATCAGCCTGTGGCGGTGGTGGGGCTCGGAGCCCTGGCGTGTCTCAGCAGGTACAGGTTCCCGGCGTCGGGGTCGCCGAAGAAGAACAGTTCCAAGCTCCTGTGCACATCGCGGCGTACCTGGTACTGATAAGGGCCGGCGCAGGCGCACAGCACGGACATCATGATGGCCGCGCCTCCGGAGGCCCGCCTTTGTGACCTTCTCTTCCCCACCGCCGGCCCTCCCGATCGCCGTCCGCCCGGCTGCAGGTGTCGGCGAGCCTTGCACCCAGGGGCGGGGCGCTCCACCCGCATGGGCGGGGTAGCGCCCGATGAACTCGCACGGTCGAGATCATTTGTCACGGGACCCGCGTCGGCCGCCAGGCCGTCGGCGGCGGGTCCGGTGCCGTGCCCCGGGCCGGTGCCGCACGCCAAGTGGCAGGACCAGTGCGTCTCTTCCGGAGGGGGGTTAGCCCCCGGAAGAGTTCGGTGGCTGCCCTCAGCGCGGGCAACGGGATCACGGGAAAGGATCTTCTTACGTTGTCATACGCAAGTTGAGGGGCAAGAACGCATGGCTAAGTACCCCAAGCGCATCATTCGGCGAGGACTGCTGGTGACGGCGGTGGCCGTGGCGGGGGCGGTCCTCGCCCCTGTGGCAGTCCAGACGGCCGCTGCCGACACGGTCCGCACGGCCGGCGGTATGCAGGATCCGGTACGGGCGTTGGAGCGGGCGGCCCACCCGCTGCGTACGACCGAGCCCGGCGGGAACACGGCCGACCTGCGAGCCCTGTCCGTGATGATCGGCGATGCGAAGGTGGTCGGCCTAGGCGAGGCCACCCACGGCTCGCATGAGTTCTTCACCATGAAGGAGCGGGTCTTCCGCCACCTTGTCGAGGAGAAGGGCTTCACCACCTTCGCCCTGGAGCTGAGCTGGTCTGCGGGACTCCAGATCGACGACTACGTCCAGACCGGCACGGGCGGTGACGCCCGCAGTGTCGCCAAGCAGACCCTCGTCGACTCGCCCTGGGACCGTGAGGAGTTCGTGAGCCTCATCGAGTGGATGCGCGACTACAACCGCCACCACCCCGACCGCCCCGTGCACTTCATGGGCGACGACATCGGCGCCCCCTCGTTGAACGACGCGTTCTTCGGGCGGGTGACCGGCTACGTGCAGAAGAACCACCCCGAGGTACTGCCGCAGCTCAACGACCTCTACACCGGCCTGCGGCCCATCGACAACGTCTTCGCCTACCTGGGCAAGCCGCTCGCGGAACGGCAGCAGCTCGCAGCCAAGGCGCAGCAGGCCCTGGAACTGGTCAGCAGCACGAAGGGCTCCGGCGGAGACGCGTTCGACTGGGTCGAGCAGAACGCCCGTTCGATCGCCCAGACCGCCAGGTTTCTCACCATCGATCCGAACGACCCCACGTCGCTCCCCGACTTCGAGCTGTTCCGGGACGAGGTGATGGCCCAGAACGTAGCCTGGTGGCGGCAGCACACCGGCGACAAGATCCTGGTGTCGGCGCAGAACAACCACGTCGGCTACGTCTCCGACAATCCTGAGCTGTACTCCAAGACGCAGGGGTCGTTCCTGCGCGACACCATGGGCAAGGACTACCTGCCCATCGGCTTCACCTTCAACCAGGGCTCCTTCCTGTCGAAGGACGCAGCACTCGGCGGCGACTGGAAGAAGTTCACCGTGGGCGCCGCCGGGCCCGGCAGGAACGAGCGCACCCTCGACCAGGTCGGCTACCGAGACTTCTACCTCGATGTCCGCAAGGCGCCGGCCGCCGCGCGCGCCTGGTTGAACGTCGCCCGACCCACGCTCAACATCGGCACGCAGTTCCCCGAGGAGCCCCGCGCCACCGCGATCGCCCAGTCCTTCGACGTCCTCATCCATCTCCACGAAGTCCGGGAGGCCGACAAACTGAAGCCGTGACGACGCTGCCGCGCGATCACGTCCTCGCCGCGCTGCGCCTGGTCCACGCGAAGCCGTAGCAGGGGCGGCCGTCGCGATTCACGAAGCTGCGGTCGCCGAGGGGGAGCGGGGCTGCCGGCCGTCCTTGCGGCCGACCTGGCCCAGTAGCCCATGGATGTGGTCCCGCTCGCGACGACGGGGCTCCATGCGCGTGAAGCGGCCGCCGATCCTCAGGAGCAGATTCCCAAGCCCCTGATCCCGCAGGTTCGTTGGTGCATCCTCGATCACATCGGCGTACTGCCCGAGCGCCCACAACAGATGCGGGCGCGGTCACCCGATGGTGGGACGGTCCGGCAAAGACCGTCCCACCCTCCTCCTCCACACCACTGCACTCCCCGCACCCGGGGGCCATCCGTCAGCTGCGCGAGCCACGCCGCGCCGGCCGCACGCACCCCCGCGCACGTTCACCGATCAGGCCGCGGGTGCCTGCCGAGTGCCAGGTATGCGGCGGAGCCCGCAGCCGAACGGAGGGGGCGTCAGCGCATGCCGCCGGAAGCGAGGATGACATCCCCGGTGATCCAGCGGGCGTCGTCGGAAGCCAGGAAGGCCACCAGCGGGCCGTAGTCGGCCGGGGTGCCCGTACGGCCCAGCGGGGTGCCGGCGATCGCCTGTGCTTCCTGAGCGGAGCCGGGGAATCCCATGGCCCTGGTGCCCTCGGTGTCCGACGGTCCGGGCATGATCGCGTTGACCCGGATTCCGCGCGGGCCCAGTTCCTTGGCCGCAACGATGGTGAACGCGTTGACTGCGCTCTTGGACGCGACATAGAGCGAGGCGTACGTCGGGTGGGTGAGCGTGCCGGCCGTCGAGACGTTGATGATCGACGCGGCGCCGATGTCGTCCTGCGCGGCCAGGGCCTGGGTAGTGAGGATCGTACCCAGCAGGTTCGTGGTCATCTCGCGCTGGAACTCCTCCTCGGTGATGCCCGACAGCGGCGCGAAGGCGGCGACGGCCGCGTTGTTCACGAGCACGTCGACCGGTCCGTACTCCTCGCGCGCGCGAGCGAACAGATGGCGCACGTCGTCGCTGCGGGCCACGTCCGCCCGGACCGCGACCGCCCGGCCACCGTTGGCGGTGATACCCGCGACGACCCGCTCGGCGCCCTTCGCATCCTCCCGGTAGTTCACCACGACGGCTGCGCCGGTCCCGGCCAACGCCTCGGCGATCCCCGCACCGAGGCCCTTTGATGCGCCCGTGACGATCGCCGTACGTGCGTTGCTGCTCCTGCTCACAGTGACTCCTCGAACGTTGGTGCTTGCGGAAGTCACCGTAGGAAAGCCCATTACTCCTTGGAAGTACCTACTTTTTTGTAAGCTCATACCGTGATCGAAACTCAGCAGGTCGAGACGGCCGCCCGGCTCCTGGCGCACGACACCTTCGACAACAAGTGCGCGCTCAGGCCGATCATGGACCAGGCGACAAGCCGCTGGGCGACACTGATCATCTCGGCCCTCATAGCCGGCCCGCACCGCTTCGCGCAGCTGCACCAACGAGTTGGTGGCATCAGCCAGAAGATGCTGTCGCAGAACCTCAAGGCACTGGCCCGGGCCGGGCTCGTCGACCGTCACGTCGCGCCCACCAACCCGCCCCAGGTCACCTACAGCCTGACGGAACTCGGTGTCAGCCTGGCCGGGCCGCTGACCGACCTCATCCAGTGGTTCGGCCGACACGGAGACGAGCTCCTCGCCGCCCAGGAGCACTACGACAGCCGGCAGGCGTCACCGCGCGCGTAACGGGCCGCTCCCGTGGGTCGGTTCGGCGGAGTCTTGCGGCAGCACCAGTCGCCCAGGCCAGAGAGCAGATTTCCCGTCCACCAGCTCCACGGCGCGGGCGAGGACGGCGTCCCGCTCTGTGGTGCAGGTGATCACGGCCAGGTCCGTAGCACTCCCTAGAGCGCGAGCATCGCCGCGGCGACCTCGTCGGCGGCGGTGTCGGGGATCGCGGTCGCGGCCTGTTCGAGCACCAGCAGCCGGGCACCGGGGATCTCGTGCGCGAGCGCCTCGCCGTTGCCGACCGGGAAGAACCGGTTGTGACGACCGTGCACCACGAGCGCGGGCATCGTGACCTCGGGCAGGCGCTCACGCCACCGCGGCTTGCAGTCGATCCTGGAGAACATCATGCCCAGCTGGTTGGCCATCTGGACCGCGGGCTCCGTGCCCGGCGTGCGGTCGAAGACGCGCTCGGCGGTCGTGCGTGCGGCGGCGGGATCGTCGCCGAGGATCTCCGCTCTGGCGGCGGCGAACTCCGCCACGGCGGCGCGGTCGGACCAGTCGGGCGGCGTGAGCGCGAACCGTCGCTTCATGGACGCCTCGTCGTGGTCGGGCAGATCGTCGTCGACCGGGCCCGGGGCGACGGGCCGCGTCCCGGCGAGGGTGAGCGCCGAGAACGCGTCCGGATGGTCGAGCGCCGCGACCTGGGCGACCATCCCGCCGACGCCGATGCCCGCCAGGTGCGCCGACCGGTCGGCGAGTCCGCGGGCGAGCGCGGCCGCGTCGGCGGCGAGATCCCGGAGCGTGTACGCGGGCGCCTCGGGGTCGACGGTCGTCGACGCGCCGGAGTCGCGCAGGTCGTAGCGCACGACGTGACGTCCGCCGCGCGCGAGCGACTCGCAGAGCGCGTCGGGCCACGACAGCATGGTCGTGCCGCCCGCGAGCAGCACGAGGGGCGCCGCCGCATCGCCGAAGTGCTCGACCCCGAGCGTGACTCCTTCGGGCGTGCGGAACGAACGGACCGTCGAGTGCATCGTCAACCTCCGGGGCAGGTGCGTGACCGTCGCCACGCTACCCCGCGTCGGTGACACCGCCCCCGTCCCGCGCTGCACCCTCAACTGCGAAGAGCCGGAAAAGACGCAGGAGGGCCGATGCCGGTCCTCCCCTCCCGATCAGGAGACTCGCGGGACCGGCATCCTGAGCACGACATCGCAGGGGTCAAGCAACAGGCGGACGTCGGACGGGGAAGAGTGAGACGCGTCCCGGGCCCTCCCGCCCGGGCCCGGGAATTCGGGTGGCGGTGGCGCCGGACGACTTGCCACCATGCCCGCATGGAGCGCAGAACACCGCAGGAGAAGAAGCGGCTGAGCTATCTCAAGGACCGGCGCAACGCCTACGGCGAGAACGACAAGAGCTCGCGCAAGAACGTGCCGCGTTCGCGCCGGGCCCGCCACCACCAGCTGCGCCGGGGTGAGCAGCTGGCGCTGCGGAAGCTGACCGTGTCCGGCGGGGCCGTTGACGAGTCGGAGGTGCGGTTCGGCCGCCCGGGCACCGGTTCCTGGCGCAAGTGGGCGGACTCCAGCCATGCGGACGTCGTGATCCACCACCTGGAACGCCGGGTGGAACGTGGCGGGACGGACCCGGGGCAGGCCGCCGAGCGGATCGGGCGCATCCGGCGGCACGCACGCCGTCCCGGAGGCGCGTCGGTCAGGTGATCACCCCTGAGCAGCCCGGCCGGCCCCGGCCCCGGCTCCGGTCCCGCGCGCCGGTCCGGGTTCCGGCCCCGGTCCCACTCCCCGGCCCCGGCCCGAGGTCCGGGACCGGGTCCCACTCCCCGGCCCCGGACGAGGTGCCGTGGCGCTCAGAGCCGGAGGACGACGAGCGCGGTGTCGTCGCGGCCGTTGCCACCGGTTGCTCCCAGGTCGGCGAGGACGGCGTCGGCGATCTGCTCGGGGGTGAGGCGGCGGTGGCGGACGAGGCTGTCGGTGAGGCGGCGCAGTCCGGTGTCGATGTCCTCGCCGCGGCGTTCGATCAGGCCGTCCGTGTAGAGCGTGAGGATGCTGCCCGGGGTGTAGGCGGCGACGGCCTCGGGACGGGCGGGCGGTTCGGAGAGGGTGCCGAGGGGCGGATCGGTGGCGGCGTCGAGGGCGTGGGCGGTGCCGTCGGGGTGAACGAGGATCGGCGGCGGATGGCCCGCGCTGCTGTAGCTGACGGTGAGGCGGGTGCGGTCGACGAGGGTCTGGGCGGCGGTGGTCGTCATGGCGCCGTCGATGGTGGCGGCGTACTGGTCGAGGGTCTCCAGTGCGCGGGCGGGACTCCGGGTGGCGCGGACGGCGGCACTGAGGGCGGCATGGAGCTGGCCCATGACGCCGGCGGCCTCCAGCCCGTGGCCGACGACGTCACCGACGGCGACGGCGGTCAGGTCCGGGGTCAGGTCGTGCAGGTCGTACCAGTCGCCGCAGACGTTCAGGGAGCCGGTGGCGGGGCGGTAGCGGACGGCCGCGGTGGTGCGGCGGGCCTCGGGGATGGTGGGGAGCATGGCCTGCTGGAGGGTGAGCGCGACCCGGCGTTCGCGGGCGTGGGCCGCACGCAACTGCTGGTTGAGCTCCTGGAGTTCCTCGGCGCGGGTGAGCAGGTCGGCGGCCATCTGTTCCTCGTGCGTGAGCGCCTGGCCGGGCCTCTCCCAGGGGTGGTGGGACTTGAGCTGGCGGACCAGCGCGGTGACCTCCTCGACGCGATGGACGATGAGGGTGACCTGGCCGTCCGGTCCGATCACGGGGGAGTTGACGGGGCTCCAGTAGCGCTCCTCGAACACGCCGGGGCGGTCCGGGTTCTCGACGTCGTACTTCTGCAGGGCCATGCTGTCGCGCAGGCCGGTGGCCAGGACGCGCTCCAGGGAGGCACGCAGGTTGCGGGTGCCGCTGGCTCCGGGGTCGGCGGGGTTGTCGGGGAAGACGTCGAAGACGTTGCGGCCGATCAGCTCCTCGCGGCTGCGGCCGGACACCTTCAGGTACGCCTCGTTGGCGTCGGCCATGACCAGACCGCGGGTCATGACCAGTATGGGGCTGGGGACGGCCTGGAACACCGCCGTGTAATCGATATCGGGTCCCGACATGCCGCTTCCTGATCGCATCCGACTGATCACTGCGAGTGCCGACAATCTACGCGGATGGGAGGCCGGGGACGCCGACCGGCCGACGGGGTGCCCGGTGTGTCGCCGACGGCCCGTACGAGGGGGAAGGCATGAGGCGGTGGGCCACGCGCCGCGGCGACGAGGCCGTGAAGGCGACGACGGTGGCCCGGATGCGCACCACCGTCCCCGCCGACGCCCTTGGCCCCGGCCACCGTGACGGGCCGGGCCTGCCGAGCAGGCCCGGCCCGTCACGGTGGCGTTGTCCGGGGGCGCCCGGCGTCGTCGGGGTCATCCGGGGTCGGCCGGCGGAGTTCCGGTGGGGCGGAGGATCCGGCCGCTGATCCCCGTGGGCCGGATGCGGACCCAGGTGTCGCGCTCGCCGCCGGCCCACGGATCGGGGTCGGCGTCCGGCCCGATCCGGTGCACCGCGTCCTGGTCGGAGACCACCGAGGCGGTGCCGCTGACCAGCACGCTCCAGCCGGTGGCGAAGACCTCGTCGAGCCGGTCGACCTCGAAGCCGACCTGCTCGCCGGCCACGTCGGCGAGCAGGCCTCCGGCGTCGGTGCGGTAGAGGACGGCGGCGTCGAGCACCCGGTAGTTGACGGGCAGCGCGACCGGGCCTTGCGGCGTCGTCAGCACCACCCGGCCGACGCCGCCCGGCGCGAGCCTGGCCCAGCAGTCTTCGGGGTCCAGTACCTCCAGCGTCGCCCGGACGTCCGCCCGGGCCTGCCCGGGCGGTACGTCGCGGCCGCCGCCGAGCAGGTCGTCGACCGTCGTGTCGAGCGCGTCGGCGAGCCGGGTGAGCGCGCCGACGCCGAGGGGCGACGTGCTGGTCTCCGCGAACTCCACGAATCCCGGGTCCATGCCGCCCCTCGCCGCCGCCTCTGCGCGCGTGAGCCCCAGTTCCCGGCGGCGGTGCGTGATCCGGCGGCCGAGGTCGCCGGGGTCGCCGGGGTCGGCCGGTCGGTGGTGCGCCCGGTCGCTGTCGGTGTCCCTCATCGGTGCCTCCGTGGGCCCGGCCCGGCCGGCGCCTTCGCCGGCTCTTCGCGGAGCCTCGGCCTCCCTCATCGTCTGCCGCGGAGGTGCCGGCCGAGGAGGGCCGGTCGGGCCCGGGCAGCAGGCCGGTGGGCCCCGAGTACGGCTGCGTACGCCGGGAGGGAGCACAGAGTTCCGGCCGGGCGGTGGGCCGACCGGCCCCACACCCGGGGGCCGGTCGGCACCGGGGAGAGAGCCCGTCCTCACCAGGCTCGAAGACGGGTCCACCGTCCGGTGAGGCCCGCCCTCGGTCGACTACGGTTGGTGACGGTCGAGCGGCGGCCATGCGCTCCCTGGACGGAGGAACGGTCGGACCGGTCGGCGGTGACAAGCCCACTGGCGATCGGGTGCGCGGACGGTCGCGGAGCGCGACTGGTCGCATGCGGTGATCCCGGTTCCGGGGGCTGGGCCGGGGGCGCGTGCGGGGGCCACAATGGCTGTAGGTACACGGCTCTCCGGGTTGGTCGGTGGCCTCATGACCGAAGTGGTCTTTCCGAATGAGGCGGGCGCGCTGCTGCAGATGCGGGCGGCGGCGCTGCTCCGGGAGACGGGTGTGGCGATCGAGCAGCTCGGTGCGATCAAACCCGCGGCACTGCGCAAGCGCGTCGAACTCCGGCTGGCCACCGATCTCGAAAGCCGCCGCCAGGACCTGCGCAAACTGCTGGACGGCGGTGGCGGACCTCTCTCCGACGGCGCCTGGAACAAGCTCCACAGACTCAGGACCGAGCTGGACGCACTGTTCGAGGAGACCCTGGCACTGATGGAGGGCGCGGCCTTACGCAAGGCCGGACTGGACGGCGGGTGCCTGCTGGCGGACCGGCTGGCCGACGAGATCTCCGTGCTGACACCGGAGAACTGGAACGCCTTCACCGTCCTCGACACGGACGAGTTCTATGCAGGGTCGACCCGGGTGATCCGGGTCCGGTTCCCCGCTGACAGCTTCTGGGACCTTCCGGTGGTCGCCCACGAGTTCGGGCACTTCGTGGGCACCACACTCACCGTCATGCGTCGCGGCAAGGAAGTGCTCGCGCTGGAGGAGGAGCTCGCCGACGCCGGGTCACCCGACCACCGCTCCTGGCTGCACGAGTCCTTCGCCGACGTGTTCGCGACCTACGTCATCGGGCCGGCCTACGGCCTGTCCTGCGCCTTCGAGCGGTTCAACCCAGTGGCGGCCGACAAGGACGACGACCATCCCGCACCGAACACCCGCCTTGCCCTGATCGAAGGTGTGCTCGCCGCCTACGCCGACGGTCATCCCCACGACGGCTACGACCGGATGATCAGCAGGATCCACGACGTCTGGGCGGCCCAGACCACCGAGGCGGGCGTCCACGGCACGATCGGACTGCGGGAGCCGTTCGGCCGGTGGCTCGCATTCTCGCTCGGTCTGCTCAGGGCCGCTCTGCCGCTCGCCGCGTACGACGGTTGGTGGAGGACGACCGTCCTCGCCAAACAGCTCGGCGACGGCGAGCGTGTGGACGACGTCACGAAGTGGTCGCTCCGTGACATCGTCAACGCGGCCTGGCTGGCCCGTACCGTCGCGCCGGGCGGTGAGGCGACGGATCGGATTGCGCAGCGCGCCCATGCGCTTGCCGAACTCAGGTGCTTGGAGGTGCGCGATGTCCGCCACCCGAAGTGACCCGGTGCCGCCCTGGCCGATGCTCGAAGGGCGGTTGAGTCTGCTGAAGGAGAACCTCGAACGGGCACGCGACTTCTCGCAGACCCGGATCGATCTCCGGGGTGTCGACGTCGAAAACGAGGTCTGGAACGCCACCTTCTACGACGTCCGCCGGATCTCCATGAGCGAGCTGGACAACATCAGAGGGCTGGAGAACCAACTGAAGGCCAGGGAACTCGCTCCCCGCCCCGCCTGGGAGAACTACGCGGAGATCCAGCGGCGCAGCGAGCGGGCGTTCCGGGAGTGCCTCGTCCTGCTCAGCGGGCTGACGCTGCGGGACCGGATCCCGGACGAATGGGTCTGCTTCTACGCGGACGAGTTGATCAGGATCTGCTCGAAGGCCATGCCGGACGTGAAGCCGAGGCTCGTGGTCCCGTTGTTCGAGACGGTGCTCACGCCCGCCCGGCACCCCACCCACATCCGGTTCCCGGAGTGGGACATCTGGACGCTTCCGCTGGTCGCTCATGAACTCGGGCTCGCATCGACGGGCAACAGCGCCCTCACCCAGTTCGTCCAGGAGGCTTTGGAGCGGTGGAACGAGGACCATCCCGAGTCGGGGCACGCCGGTCAGGATGCCATGATCGCGCGGATGCACGTTCTCCTCGCCGACGCGTTCGGCACCTACGCGCTTGGGCCCGCCTACGCCTGTGCGCTGGTTCTGCTGCGACTCGATCCCGTCCCGTCGCGGCAGGACTCGTGGCAGCTCGCCAGGCAACGTGCCCTGATGGTCCGGCAGATGCTGAAGGTCATGGACGACGGAACCGGCCTTTTTGACCACGTCGAGGAGACCCTTGCGCTCGACTGGAGCGGGATCTACGGGGAGCCGCCCCAGGGGATGGACGACGGGCCGGAGCCGCTCCCACTCGATCCGGTGAAACTGAAGAGTGCGTTCGACTCCGTCTTCCAAGCCAACATGGCTTACACGCCCAAGAATTGGGAGACAGCCCGGACCTGGGGGGACCAGTGGCTCGCCGACCTAGGCAACATGCTGTTGGGCGGCGCCCGTCTCCCGGACGGCGTGATCGCCCGGGACAAGCTCCGGGACGCGCTCAACGCGGCCTGGCACGCCCGCATCACGGACCCGTCGACGGTCGACGAGGTGAGTACTGCGACGCGCGCACTCTGCGGGAAGATCATGGAAGAGCAGTCGAAGTCCATGAAGAAGGGCAAGAACGACTCCGCCTCCAGGTCGAAACCACGGAAGAACGGGCGCGGCATCGCCAAGGACCGGGCCGGAAAGGGTGAGTACGGATGAGCGGCGATGCAATCCCCTGGCCGACGGCGGAGCCTGACGCGCCCGGCCAGGCCCGTGGGTCCCCTGCACCACAGCGGTACGTGGTCCGGGGCAGTGACTGGGACCTCCTCGGCACCTCGCTCTCGCAGATCCTCGCCGACCTGGCCGGCCTGCGGGAGGCTCTCGCGGAAGGTGACGCGCAGCGGGCGGCCGGTGGTGCGTCCCGGTTGCTCCCCCAACTCGACGGCCGGACCGCCTGGCTGAGCACCGTCGGCGGACACGACCGGGCCCAGCCGATCCGGGCGTGCGTGCTGACCTGCTTGGCCCGGGCGCAGCGCCTGGCCGGGGCGGGCACTCCCACCGAGCGGTTCACCGAGGCGGTCGCGATCTTCGACCGCCTCGCCAGAAGCGGGGTCACCCTCAAACCGGCCGAACTCTCGGACTACGGCATCGCCCTGGCCGAGCTGGGCCGGACAGGCGAAGCGGCCGGGACCGTTCGCCGGGCACTTGCGGAACAGGCGCTGGTCCCTCCCGAGGTTGTCCTCCGACTGGCCCACGGACCCGCCGAGGAGTCGGACGAACCGGCGGTGCAGTACCTGCTGGGGCTCGCCCTGGACGCCGGGACCGACGACGCCCGGCTCACCGAGATGCTCGCCCGCAGCCGGGCCGTGACCTCCCCGCCCGAGCAGGCCTCCGACACCTATGTGCTGGCCGGCGTCCAGTACGGCGCGACCGGTCTGTTGGAGAACGCCAGGCGGTGCTTCGCGAAGGCACTCGCCCTCGTCCCCGGGCGGCCGGAGGCCCAGGTCGGAGAGGGGATGGCACTGGCCGGCCTCGGCCGGCTCGCCGAGGGCGACGAACGCCTCACGCGGGCACTGGGCCGGCACCCGGAACACCGGGCCGCCCAGTCGGCCACCGCGCAGCTCCGCGCGGCGCTGGGCCGGCCGGACGAGGCTCTGCACCTCCTCGCGAAGTGGCTGGAGAAGGCCCCCGGGGATCCTGTGCTGCTCGACGCCCGCGCGCGGGTGCTGATTGCCGCCCGCCGCTGGGAGCCAGCCCTCGACGCGGTGGACCGGGTGCTGGCCGCTTCCCCGGACCAGGCCGAGGCACGACGGCTCAAGGCGCTCGTCCTCCGCGCGCAGGACGACCAGGAGGGCGCGATCTCCCTGCTGCGGGAACTGCTCGCTGAGGGGGCCGCCACGTTCGACGACCGCCTGGACATGATCGACGCCATGACCGACGCCGGGGACCATCAACGGGCTCTTGCGGAGACCGACCACGCCCTGCTGTTCCATCCCGGCAACACCGACCTGCTGGCCTTCCGGGCGATCCTGCTCGGCCGGCTCGACCGCACGACCGAGGCCTTCGGGCCGGCCCGGGCGGCGCTCGACCGCGACCCCGGGAACGTGCGGGCCCTGGAGCTCGTGGCCGCGGCGCTGGCCGACGAGGGCGAGACCGACGAGGCGATCAAGCTGCTCCGACGCCGGCAGACGCTCGACCCACCGGCACCGTCCGTGGCGCTCCGGCTGAGCGATCTGCTGTGGAGCGCGGGCGACCGGCCAGGGGCCGTGGACACGCTGTCCGAGGCCTTGGCCGCGGAACCCGACACCCCCGAGCTGCTGCTGCGCCGGGGGCAGTTGCTCACCATGCAGGGTGCTGCCACCGAAGGCCTGGCCGACCTCCGGCGGGTCTTGGCGATGGCCGATCCGGAGTGGCCCGAGGAAGCCCACCAGACCCTGCACGCGGCGCTCGGCGAGGCCTACCGGAACCTGCCCGAGCCCGACCACCTGAGGGCGCTGGCCCACCTCGACCAGGCCCTGGAGGTGGACAAGTCGGACGCCTGGGTGCTCGGCACCAAGGGACAGGTACTGGCCGCCCTCGGCGACCCCGCGGCCGCGGACCTGCTCACGCAGGCGGTGGACCTCGACCCCACGCTGACCTGGGCGATGTTCGACCTCGCGGAGCTCCTGCGCACCGACGGCAGGCTCGCCGCCGCCCTGGACATGAGCACGCGGGTCACCGAGCAGACCCCGGAAAACGCCCAGGCCTGGGGAAACCGGGGTGCCGTCGAATACGCGCTGGACGACTTCGACACCGCGCTGGGCTCGCTGAACCAGGCCCTGAAGCTCGATCCGGAGTACGCCTGGGCCTGGATCGTCACGGCCCACCTGCTCGGCGACATCGACCGGAACGAGGATGCGGACCTGGCCTTCGACCGCGGGCTGGGCCTCGATCCGGACTACCCCTGGGCCTGGACGCGCAAGGCCTGGCTGCTGCGCGAACGCGACCTGCTGGCGGATGCAGCCGCGAGCTTCCGGCAGGCCCTTGAGCGGGATCCCGACGACAACCTGGCGCGCATCGGGGAGGCCGACCTCCTGATGATGGACAAGCGGTCCGAGGATGCCCGGCGGGCCTTCACCGGGATCGCGGCACAGCTCCGCGGCGCGGACGGGCTGGAACTCGCCCAACTCGGCTGGTGCCATCTGCGCCTGGGTGAGTACCTCAGCGCCGCACGGGAGTTCGGCGATGCGCTGCTGCTGGACGGCGACATGGACAGCTCCCGGACCGACCTCGCCCTCTCCCTGCTCGGCACCGGCGCCGCCCGGCGCGCGGTGAACAGCTACGCGGAGGCCGTGGCCCGGATCAACCGGCACCAGCACCCGGGCAAGCGCAGCAGCCTGCGCAGGATGGCCGCGCACGACCTCGTCACCGTGCTGGGTCAGCCGGGCTTCCCCGCCCCGGACACGGAACCACTTGAGGAGATCCGCTGGCTGCTGAGTGAGGAGGGGCCGACCAGCGCCGAATGGAGGCACGGCATGATCCTCACACCCGCCCGCTACGTGTGCTCCGAACACGACCGAGTCCTCACCGCGGAGGTCGAGGAGAAGGTCTCGGGTCTGACCGACGTGACCGTCAACTTCGCCTTCGGACGCCTCCGGAAGAAGCGTCCGCAGCCGTTCCAGGTCGTTGTGAAGTGCCAGGGCAACGAGGCGGATCCACGCATCGCGGATCCGCACGACGTGGAGTTCGAGGGGAGCGTGTCGTGATGAACGCACCGGCAGCGCCCGGGCGGGGCAGGGACCCGACGGACGCGACACGCCGCTGGCAGGAGGCCGCCAAGGAACTGGCCCCGGAGAAGGCCGCACCGCGCGTCGCCGCACACGCCAAGTTCGTGGTGACCACGGTGGCCCTGGTCGGCACCGCGCTGTCCGCCGTCGGGCTGGTCTCCGCCGACCGGATCTCGCACCAGGACGCCGCGCAGGCCCTGGCGGTGTCAGCCGCCGGGGTGGCACTGCTCGCCGTGGTGATGGCCCTGTACACCGTCGTACCGCGGCTGGGCCGGGTCAACCTCGACGACCTGGCGACCGTCCGGCGCTGGTACGAGAAGGAGTTACGCCGTGGCTTCTGGGCCGCCCTGGCCGGATGGCTGCTGGTGCTGGCCGTCGTGCTCGCCGGGGTGGCGGGTGTGCTGGCGGCGTTGAGCTCCAGTCCGTCGTACCGGCTGGGGCTGCAGGACGCCGGTCTCGCCGCGAAGCACACGGTGTCGGTGAAGGCCTCGGTCCAGGACGTCAGTCCCGGCACGACCGTCACTGTGGAGGTCACCGCCCGGGATGACTCGGGTGCTCAAGCGGTGATTGTCCGGGGCACCGGGATGGCGGACTCCTCCGGCAACGCAACCGTCGACGCCTCGGCCGCCCTGGAGCAACCGTTCCACGGGTACGCCGCCGCCCTGACGGTGGGTGGTGCGTCGAAGGCGACCGCGACCCTGCCGTAGCGTCGCCGCGCTGCCAGCTAGAACCGTGTCGGCCCTTTGGCGCCGGACCTGTCGGCAGGCCCAGCGTTCGTGCTGGGAGCCGGCGCGCGGCTGACCTCCGATTGCCCGGTGCTGCAGGCGGCGGCACAGCGACCGGCGGAGGACGTGGGTAGGCACTGGGCACTTGCCGTGGACCGGAATGCGAGCTCGTTGACGTTGATCTGCGGGGGCCGGGTGACGGCGTAGAGAATGGCCTCTGCGACAGCGGAGGCCTGCAGTGCCACTGTGCGGTACGCCCTCATGACCTCCCCGGCGATGGGGGCGGAGAAGGCTTCGGCGAGCTCGGACCTGATCACGTCGGCGGAGACAAGGGTGGCCCGGATGTCCGCGGCGGACTCCTGAGACAGCCCCTCCGAGATCGCGCGGACGGCGAACTTGGTGGCGCAGTAGACGGCGGCGGTCCCGGATTCCGGCAGCGCAGTGCCGATACCGGGCAGAACTCCTCGCACGTTCACGTCGATGATGTGGTTCCGCTCGTGCGTCCTCAGCGTCTCCAGCGGCGAGAGCGGCGCCACTCCGGCGTTGTTGACCACCACGCCCACCCTTCCGTACCGCTCACGGGCAGCGCCCATGACGGCCTGGACGGGGGCGGTGTCCGTAACGTCGAGGCGCCGGAACGCCGCGATGCCGCTTGCCGAGGTGAGCTCCCCGAAGAGTGAATCCAGAGGATTGGTGCGCCGTGCCCGTCTCGGCGCTGCCATTCACAGACAGACTCCCCTGACGGCAGCGTCACACGGCAGCACAGGGCTGCGACGAGGCGACCGGGGCGGCCGACCGCCTCCTGCGAGCGCACCTTGACGCATGCTCAAGAAATGCTCAGATCCGGCGAGTTGGTTTCCCGGTGGTCCTAGGCTGCCGGTACGGGGCGTGCCGGTCGTGTCCGGGCGTCCGGAGCCGAGGGGGAGCAGATGAAGAGAATCACCGGACTGCTGTTGTCGATCGTGTACCTCATCCGGCCGGATGCGAGGCCGAGCGAACGCCCGTACTCGCCGGACTGTGACAACTACCGGCAGGGCGCCGGCTCGTTCCCCGCCGGCCTGCTCTGAGCTTTCGGAGCCGCCGCCCCCCGCGTCGTCCGGCCCCTGTCCTGCAGCACCGCTGCCCGGACGGCGGACGGCGGACGGGTTGACGGCTGCGGGCGGCAGCCAGTCGTGCTCGAAGCGCGGCAATGCGGCACGGCTCCCGGGTCGGCCACGGCTCCCGGGTCGAGTACGGCTCCCGGTCGGCCGGGGGCCGGCCGACCGGGGAGAGGACGGACCGTCAGGCCAAGCGTGTCTGCGCCCAGTTGTAGAGGCGGCGGGCGCTGTCGCCAAGTCGTGTGGCGTAGAGCGTATTGGCCGGGCCGCCGGCGACCTCTTCGCTGGTGGTGGTGACGCCGACGACGGTGCCGATGCCGGTCCGGGTGTCGAACCGTGCGAGGTGGGGGCCGCCGCTCGCCCCGTGGGACATGTCGCAGGGCTCGCCCCACAGAAGGGGGACCTTGGAGCCGGGTCGGGCCGGTCCGGCGCAGTGGATCATGCGTGAGCCGGCGTACTTGGCGTCTGGGTTGTTGAGTCGGTCCTTCGGGTACCCGAAGGTGTGGATGAACTCGGCCTCGGCGGGCTTGGTGAACGCGATCCGCTGGCTCCCCGTGACGTCCGCGACCCGGCGTCCCTCGGCCGAACGGTTCGCCACGAGGACTCCCGTGTCGTAGCCGGCGATGGCGACCTCCTCCGAGGTCGTCCCTCCCGGTTCGGCGTCCCAACGGGAGGACGTGGCCGCGCTCTTGATGCTGAAGCCGCCGAGCGGCTTGGTCCCGTTGCGGTAGCCGGGCACGAAGTAGAGGTTGTGCCTCCACGTGTCGTCGGCGGTGGGAGCGCCGACGCCCCGCAGGCAGTGTGCCGCCGTGATGACGGTGCTTCGGTTCGCGCTGTCGACGACCGTCGCGGTGCAACTGCCGTCGTAGCCGTCGGAGAAGGTGAAGAAGAGACGGCCGACGCTCCTGTTCACGGCTCCGCCGTGCGTCCACACGGCCCCGGGGTCCGGCGTGTCCGCAGGAAGCGGCCGCGGGTCGTCGGGTGTGGTGTCGTCCTCGGGCACGGGGGTGATCTCGGGTATCAAGGCGCCTGCCAGTTTCATCCGCTCGGGGGTCCAGTAGGCGTCGACCCGGCTGCGCTCCTGCTCGGTCGTGGCGCCGGAATGCGTGGTGACGGATTCCGGTCCCGCGGCGACGGCAGTGCCGGGCGGCAGCACCGCCGCCGTGGTCGCGCTCAGCAGCAGGGCGCCCGCAGTGGCGAGCCTGCGGGGGAACGTTCGGTGTGTGGCTGACATCGTTGCCGTTCTTTCGTCGGGTGCGGTCGGTTCGGGGGACGGTCGCGATCAGGCGGTGGGGCCGGGCGGTGGGGCCGCAGAGCCGTGGCGGTCGGGGGCACGGCGGGAGAACAGGCCCGCCCGCCGGGTGTCGGATGCGGGCGGTGTCGCCGCGGTCGCGGGGCCGCTGGTCCGGCCAGGTGGATGTGGCATGTCAGGCACCGTAGGGGCGGGACGTCAGACTCCCGCCGAGAAGCGGTTTCATCCGTTCATCGGTCCCGTCAGATTCCTGCAAAGAACGTTCCAACCGTGTATCGGCGGGGGCTTCGACCGGTCTGTCGCGTCGCGCCCGTCACTCCTCCGGTAGCTCCGGCGCGCACGACCGCCCGCCCTCACGGAGGCTGGCATGGAACGTGACCCCTTGAGAGGCGGAGCCCGATGAGGCTGTTGGTCGACCTCAACCGCTGCCAGGGATACGCGCAATGCGCGTTCCTGGCCCCGGACGTCTTCACCATGCACGGTGACGAGGCCCTGCTCTATAGCCCGTACGCCGACCCGGACCAGACGGAGAGGGTGGAGCGCGCCGTCGCGGCGTGTCCCGTCGGGGCGATCGTCGTGGACGACCGGGACGACACGGCTCCCGCCGAGGTCCGGGAGGGTGTGTCCGGTGCACGGTGACGGGTACGTCGACTGGCTCAGGCGCGAGGGACGCATCGTCGTCGTCGGCGCGTCCCTCGCCGGGCTGCGCGGGGCGGAGGCCTTGCGGGAGAAGGGCTTCACCGGCGCCCTCACCCTGATCGGCGACGAGCCCCACGAGCCGTACGACCGGCCGCCGCTGTCCAAGCAGGTCCTGCTCGGCAAGGCGGCCGCCGAGGAGACCGCGCTGCCGCGCCGCCGGGACCTGGACGCCGACTGGCGGCTCGGCTGCGCGGCCACCGGCCTGGACATGGCCGCCCGGCGGGTGAAGCTCGCCGACGGCGACGAGGTCGAGTACGACCGGCTGCTGATCGCGACCGGCGTGCGGGCCCGTCCGTGGCCGCACCAGGACGAGGCGGCGCTCGACGGCGTGTTCGTCCTGCGCACCCGCGACGACGCGGTGCGGCTGCACCGCCGGCTGGAGGCGGGCTCCCGCCGGGTGCTCGTGATCGGCGCGGGCTTCACCGGCTCGGAGATCGCCTCCGCCTGCCGGGAGCGGCACCTCCCCGTGACCGTCGCCGAACGCGGCGCCGCCCCTCTGGTGGGCGCGCTCGGCGGGGTGATCGGCGAGGTCGCCACACAGATGCACCTCGACCACGGCGTCGACCTGCGCTGCGGCGTCATGGTCACGGCTCTGGTGGGCGATGCGGCGGGCCGGGTACGGGCGGCCCGGCTGTCCGACGGCGCCGAGATCGAGACCGACGTGGTGGTCGTCTCGCTCGGCGCCCTCCGCAACACCGAGTGGCTGGCCGGTTCGGGACTGGGCGCCGGCCCCCGCGGCATCGCCTGCGACGCCGGCTGCCGGGCGTTCGACATCCGCGGCATCGTCACCGACGACGTGTTCGTGGCCGGGGACGTGGCACGGGCCCCGCACCCGCTGTTCGGCTACCAGTTCCTGTCCCTGGAGCACTGGGGCAACGCCGTCACCCAGGCCGAGGTCGCCGCGCACAACATGATCAGCACCGGCCCGGACCGCATCCCCCACCTGTGGGTTCCGGCCTTCTGGTCCTCCCAGTTCGGAGTGAACATCAAATCCGTGGGCGTGCCCTCCATGGGCGAGGAGATCCTCGTCGCCCAGGGGTCGCTCGTCGAACGCCGGTTCACCGCCGTCTACGGGTACCAGGGGCGGGTCATCGGCGCGGTCACCTTCGACCACGCCCGCTGGCTGGAGTTCTACCAGCGGCTGATCGAGACGACCGCGCCGTTCCCGCCGGAGTTCCCCACCCTGGACCGGCGCCCCGAGGGGCGCAGCCCCGTCCCGGCCGAGTTCCCCGACCCGTCCGTGCCCACGCACGGCCCGACGGTCACCGTCAGCGGCTACTCACCGGCCGACCAGCGGCTCACGTTCACCCCCGCCCGGCCGTGACGCATGGACGGCCGCACCCAAGGACTCGTCATGACAAACGTCTCGCTGCTGCAGCAGATCACCGACTACTCCAGTCGCGCCGACCCGTACCCCCTCTACGCGGAACTGCGCAGGACTCCGGTGCACCGGGACGAGACCGGCACCTACGTGATCAGCACGTACCACGACATCATGAACCTCCTCCACGACCCGCGGATCAGCTCCGACGTCCGCAACCGGACGGCGCCCGACACCGGACTGACCAAGGAGGAGGAGGGCGGGGTCCTCCCGCCGACCTTCCTGAAGCTCGACCCGCCCGAGCACGACCGGCTCCGGGGCATCACCAACCGCTCCTTCGGACCTCCCCACACGCCCCGGCGCATCGACGGCATGCAGGGCGAGCTGCGGACCATCGTCACGGACCTCATCAACGGCCTGGACGGTGACACCATCGACCTGGTCGACCGGTTCTCCTACCCCTTCCCGGTCAGCGTGATCTGCCGGCTCCTCGGCATTCCCCGCGAGGACGAGGCCAAGTTCCACGGCTGGGCCGACACCGTCGCCGCCAGTCTCGACCCGCAGCACGGCCAGGACGCCGCCGAGCGCGACCGCGCCGCCCAGGACGCCCGGATGCAGCTCGGGATGTACCTGAACGGTCTGATCGAGGACCGCCGCAAGTCGCCCGGCGACGACATGCTCTCCCAGCTCATCACCGGCCACGGCTCCGACGCCATGACCAGCATGGAGGTGCTCAGCACCGCCGCCCTGCTGCTCATCGCCGGCCACGAGACGACGGTCAACCTCATCACCAACGGCATGCTCACCCTGCTGCGCCACCCGGACGTCCTGGAGCGGCTCCGCAACGACCCGCGCCTGGCCGTGCCGATCGTCGAGGAACTCCTGCGGTACGAGCCCCCCGTGCAGCTGCTGCCCAACCGCACCCCCATCTCCGACATCGAGGTCCGCGGCGTCACCATTCCCAAGGGCGCCACGATCTGCCTGGTGCTGGCGGCCGGCAACCGCGACCCGCAGCGCTTCGAGGACCCGGACCGGTTCGACCCCGACCGCAAGGACGTCCAGCACCTCGGGCTCGGGAGCGGGATCCACAGCTGCTTCGGCGCACCGCTCGCCCGGCTGGAGGCCCAGATCGCCCTCGCCGAACTCGCCCGCCGGTTGGAGCGGCCACGGCTCGTGGAGGACCCTCCGCCCTATCGCCAGAACGCCGTACTGCGCGGGCCCCGTCATCTGGCGATCGCCGTCGACGGCGTCCGGCCCTGACCCACCACGGCCCGGCCGGACTACGAACCGTCGGGATCGATGATCGGGCGTGTCAGCCTTCTTGTTCAAGTCCCTTGTGGTTATCGGATGCTGAGCCGGTTTTCGAAGAACAGCGAGAACTGGTTCAGCGCCTCCCTCCAGTGTGCGGAGAGGACAGCTGCAGACAGGCGCGGATCAGGTGGATCACGCATGTCTGCACGGTTGCGTGGGGCCAGGTGGCGGTCACCGCTTCCGGCAGGCCCTTCAAGCCGTCGTAGCAGACGATGCACACGTCCTCGACGCCCCGGTTGCGTGGTTCGGAAAGCACCGCCATCCACGTGGTCGCGCCCTCGCCCTCGGAGCCGACATACAGATCCAGCACGTCCTTGTGGCCGTCCATGTCCACCCCGCCCGCCAGGTAGACGGGGCTTCGAACTCACCGATCCGGAGCGGATCTTCACCCACAGCGCGTCGATGTAGACGATCCTTTACGGACCCTCCTGCGCTCAGCGGCCGTCAGTGTTCGCGGGACGGGCGGGGACGTTGTCGCGGGTGGTGTGGAGCTTCCTGAGGGTGTTGGCGACGTGTTGTTCGATGGTGCGGGGCGAGAGGGCGAGGGCTTGGGCGATGTCCTTGTTGGTGGCGCCGGTGGCAAGGAGTCGGGCGACCTGGGTCTCGCGGGGGGAGAGCCGGTCGCCGTAGCTGCGGCGGCCACGAGGCGTGGGCTGGTCGAGGCCGAGTTCGCGCAGAGCCTGTTGGCACCGCGCGGCGTCGGCGACGGCGCCGAGGGCGGTGTTCGTGGCCGCGGCTTCGGTGAGCCGGCGGGCGGCGGTGTGGGGTTCGGCGGGGGCAAGGGCGCGGGCGTTCAGTTCGAGGGCGCGGGCGGTGTGGTGGGGACGACCGATGGCCTGGAAGGTCAGGCGGGCGCGGTCGAAGCGGTCGGCGGCTGAGCCACGGTCACCGTCGTGCTGGAGGAGCAGGCCGCGGGCAATGTGCGTTTCGGCGTGGGCGGCAGGCGCATCGACGCGGTGAAGGGCGTGCTCGGCTTCGGTGACGAGGTCGCGGGCGGCCTGGTCGTGGCCGTCGGCGAGTGCCGCCTGGAGGGCCACCGGCACCAGAGTACTCTCCACCAGCCAGCAGGCGGCGGCCCGCAGGACATCCAGCGCTGGGGCGGCGGCGGCCCAGGCGTCCTGGACCCGGTCGCGGGCGAGATGGACCTGGACGATGCCCGCCGACGCCCGCAGCTTCCACTCCGCCTCGGTGGCTGCCTCCGCGATGCGGGCGGCCTGGCCGAGCTGGTCGAGGGCTCTGGCCCACTGCCCGTGGGCCGCGGCCAGGCAGCCGGAGGTCAGGTGTGCGTGGAAGGCCGCGCCGGCCATGTCGGGATACTGGGCGATGAGCGCGGCGTGGTCGGCTTCCAGGCGGCCCCAACGCCCTGCCAGCCAGTCCAGCTGCAGGAGGTCGATCGAGCCCAGGCACTCCACGACGACCAGGGTGCCCAGCCGCCGGGCGAGGTCCAGGCTCTCTCGGAGCAGGGCCGCGGCTCGGGTGTCGTACCCGATTCCGAGAGCGGTGTCGCCGACGTTGAACAGCGCACGGCTGGTCTGGCGCAGGACTTCGGGGTCGGGGTCGTGGCGGGGCAACTGATCGACGAGGTCCCACACGTCGCGATCCCCGGTGGAAGCCATCAGGCTGAGGCGGGTGGCGCGGACGGCCGCCTGAGCCGCGCGGTCGGGGCTGTCGCGGACGAGCTCCTCGGCGCGGTCCATCCACGTTCGGGCCTCGTGCGGGGACCGTTGATGCGCCATGGCGAGCGCGACCATGGCACGGGCGGCGAGTTCCGGACGGGTGGCCAGTTCCTCCACGGCCTGTTCCAGCTCGTGTGGCCCCGCGGCGTCACGGGCCAGGTTGAACATGAGGAGGCCGAGGGTGAGGCGGATCTCGCCGCGCGCGGGGGTGGGGAGTTGCGGGTCGGAGAGGATTCCGCGCAGGGTGGTGGTGGTTGTGGTGTAGTCGATGCCGTTCCTGGCCGTGCGGGCCAGGGCCAGGGCGGTGCGGGTTCGCAGGTCGCCCTCCAGGCGGGGTTGGGCGAGGATTTCGTGGAGGAGAGTGGTGGCGGTGCCTTCGTCGCCGAGGGCAATGGCCTGGTCGGCGGCGGCTTCGGCCTGACGCAGCCAGGCGGCGGTGTCGCCGAGGGCACGCGTGTGGTGGGCGATCTGGACCAGTGGTGGTGCAGGGGTGGTCCACAGGACACGGACGGCCCGCTGGTGGAGGTGGTGGCGGTGGGGGCCGAGGATCTCGTGGTACACGGCCTGTTGGGCGAGGGCGTGACGGAAGGCGTAGAGGGCGGGGCCGGATTCGCGCAGGACGGAGGCCTGGAGGGCTTCGGTCAGGGCCCGGTCGGCCGTGCGGTGGTCGAGGTCGGCGACCTCGGTGAGCAGGTTCCGGCTCGCAGGCACGGCTAGGACGGCGGCTGCCTCGACGACCGCGACGGCGGGCTCGGAGAGGCCGGCCATGCGTGCGGTCACCGCCTCGCGCAGGCTCCGGGGGACGGCGGCGTCCGCCAGGACCGAGATGTCGTCGACCACGGCGTCATGGCGGGGGCTCGGTTGCGCGTCCTGGGCGCGGTCGGTGAGGGTGAGCAGGTCCTCCTCGACGACGAGGGGCAGTCCCGCACTGCGCTCGAACAGTGTGCGGCTCAGGGCGATGGTGGCGCGCGGGCCGAGGACGGCGGTGGCGAGGTCGTGGACATCGTCCGCGGTGAGGGGATTGAGGTGGATCTCCGCCCCGCCGGTGCCGGGTGGGCGGCGGTACGGGGCACCCAGGAGGGGGACACCGGCGGGCAGGTCCTCGCGGCGGTAGGTGAGTACCAGCCCGAGTCGCTTGGGCAGGTCGCGGGCGAGGAGTAGGAGCAGTTCGCGGGTCGCTTCGTCCGCCCAGTGCAGGTCCTCGATGACCAGGACGAGGGGACCCACCGCGTCCAGCAGGGACCGTACGGCGCCCATGAGCTGGAAGCGTCCGGCCCGGGCGTCGTCGGGTGGGGCCGGGGCCGTGGGCAGCCGATGGGCGAGGGAGGGCACGAGTGGTGCGAGCGCACCTGCCTGAGGGTTGAGCTGGTCGGGTGCGGGGAGCCAGTCGGCGGTGCCGGACAGGGCGTCCAGGACCGGGCCGAACGGCAGGGGCTCACGGAGAGGGTGGCACAGACCCGTCACGACTCGGACGCCACGACCGGTCAGCGTCTTGCCGGCTTCCTGGACGAGACGAGACTTGCCGACTCCGGGCTCGCCCTCCACCAGCACCACGGCCGGCGGAATCTCCAGGGCTGCTACCAGCAGGTCCAGCTCCCGGCCACGGCCGACCCACGCAAAACCGCGCCCCGTACCGCCGTAGTCAGGATCGCGGTCCACTGCCACAGCCAACCTCCGCGGGGGCACGGCGGCTCGCGAGCGCCCCTTTTGTCCCCAATCTAGTAGCCGCTCGCCTCCCTCGCAATCAAGATCCGGGGCAGCCGGCTCAGGGCACGTCGGGGTTTCCGGAGCCAGGGGCGCGGTCGTGGCGACCGGCCGTCTAGGCACCTGGATGACCGGCGGTGGCTTCGGCGGTTCGGTGATCGCCCTGGTCGACACCGACACGGCGTCCACCGTCACCGCCGCAGTCGAGACCGCATTCCGGTGGGCCGGCCACTCCATCCCCTGCACGTTCACCGCCGTCCCCGCGTCCGGCGCCCGCCGCATCACCTGACGGCGCAGGATGTTGCCCGTTCGCAGGGTGCGATGTGCCCCCCGAGGGGGCCGCCCTCTTGCTGTTGCCGTCACACGCGGGTTCGGTGCTCTCTTGCCTCCCGGGTACAACTTGCCCTCACATGCCCGGCCGGCGGCACCGGCCGGGTGCGGTAGCAAGGCTTCGGCCCCAGTCCGCCATGGATTCTGCCTTGCCCCCAGGATCTGCGCGGTCCGAGCGGGCCGACGCCGAACTCGTCCGGATGACCGGGGCTCGTGCGCGACCCCCCACTCGACTACGTGGCCTTCTACCCATCGATCCCGCACGACCGGACCGTACCGTTACCTCGCCGTGACCTTTTCGGCGGCCATTCGATCTTCAGTCGCAGGCCTCATGGAGGGAGACCGCGGGGGCAGGACGACATCCCGACCGGGATATCGGTAGAGGAGACCCTCCATGGACGCCATCGTCACCAGCCCCACCGGAGCGCCCACCAATCTCGCGAGCACTTCGGCCCCGGCCATCCCGAAGTCGCATGCCGAAGCGCACACCGGTAGGACCACCGCCGTCCATGAGCTGGCACACTGCCCCGAAGCGGCCGGCGCCGCCCGCCGCTTCACCCGTGCCACCCTCGGCGCCTGGGGCGTGGACGAGGACACCACCGAGCAGGCCCTGCTCGTCGTCTCCGAACTCGTCACCAACGCCGTCGAGCACGCCCTGCCCCCGGTCGCGCTCCACCTCGACCACCACGCCGCGGGAAGCGCCCTGCGCATCGAGGTCGATGACGGCGGCCCCGCCCCCAGGGACGGCACCTGGACCAGCAGCTGTACACCCGATGAACACGGCCGCGGCAGCGGCATCGTCGCCCGGCTGGCCGTCACGCACGGCCGCCGCCGAGAAGACCACTGCGTCACCTACTGGGCGGACCTGTGAACCACGGAGCGCCTGCCCGGCTCACAGCCCCGGTGACCGGCCGGACCGGGGGCACGGTGACCACGGCTACCGCAACGAATGCCAAGCCCGCGTCCCCATGGCCTTGTACTCCCCTCTCTTTGTGGGTGTCGTTTTCTCGGTGCCTGCGTGAAGGAGCGTTCCATGTTCCGTACTACCAGTCGTGTCGCCGCAGCGTCGGGCCTCGTGTTCGCCGTTGGGCTGGCCACCGCCTGTTCGACCGGTCAGGAGGCCGGGAGGTCGGACGATGCCTCGGTGGCTCCGGTCGGCGGGAAGATCTCGATCACCTATCTGCAGAAGCAGGGCGACCAGGAGTACTTCGTGGGGGAGGCAGCCGGTGCGAAGGCGAAGGCGGCGGAGCTGGGGGTCGACCTGAAGGTGGTGAACCTGGGCAACGATGCGAACAAGACGGTCGGTGAGGTGCAGTCGGCGATCGCGCAGAAGACCAACGGTGTGATCGTCGTGGTGCCGGACCCGGCCGTGGGGCCGCAGGTCGTGCAGATCGCCCGGGACGCGAAGGTCGCGCTGCTGACCTCGGACGACCAGATCTGTGCCACCGGTCCGGATCCGGTGGCCTGTGCCAAGGGTGATCTTGTGGCGCGGATCGGTTTCTCCGGGCAGCAGATGGGCGCCGAGGTCGGCAAGCGTGCCGCCGAGGAGTACAGGAAGGCCGGCTGGAACGCGGCCGACACCCGGATCATCTCGGCCTGGAAGCAGGACGTCACGGTCTGCGGCGACCGGGTGGAGGCCGCCAAGGAGGCGTTCAGCGCCGGGGCCGCGCAGGTACGGAACATCGACGTCGCGACCGACAACACGCCCACCGGCGCCCAGGACAGGATCGCCGCGACGATCACCGCGAACGCGGGCGTCAAGCACTGGGTGGTGTGGGGCTGCAACGACGAGAACGTCCAGGGCGGCGTCACCGCCCTGCAGAACGCGGGCGTCGGCACCGACGACGTCATCGGCGTCGGACTGGGCGCCTACCTCGCATGCAAGAGCTGGAACGGCAACAAGCCCTCCGGCATGAAGGCCGCACTGTTCATCAACGGCAAGGACGTCGGCGCCCTGGCCGTGCAGACGATGTACGACAGGCTCAAGAACGGCAAGGACTTCCCGAGGGAGGCCTTCGCCCCCACCACGATGGTCGACTCGACCACCTGGAAGTCCGCCGGCGTCGCCTGCAGCTGACACCCCCCGGGAACGGGCCGCACCCCCCACGGACGGCCCCGCCGCCCCCGACAGCCCGGCATCCGCCCCGCCGGACGGTCGGGGGCACTCCGCCCCGAAACGGGCTCCGCCAACCCTCCCGAACGACTCCGAGGTGACCCGATGAGCCCAGCCCGCGACGTGGACCCGGATCCCCGCCCGCCCACCACCGAACCGGCCACCACCGGCGCCGGTGTCCGCCAGGTCACCAAGCGCTTCGGTGCGGTCCAGGCCCTGTCCGGCGTCAGCCTGGACTTCCCCGCCGGGCAGGTCACCGCCCTGATGGGCGAGAACGGCGCCGGAAAGTCCACCCTGCTCAAGATCCT
>NZ_JAGIYX010000056.1:0-28531 GCF_017813315.1 Kitasatospora sp. RG8 | reverse complement strand
CGGGCCCGCCCTCGGCCCCAGCCCCAGCCCCAGCCGCAGCGCCGGCACCCGCGGCCGCCCGGGGCGTCCGCGCCGCGCCCGCCGCCCGCGCACCGCGCGCGGGCCGCTCGGCGACCGGCGGCAGGGTGCCCTTGAGCGGCCCCCACTCGTTCGGGTCCGGCACACCGGCCGGCTGCATCTTGCGCCGCGCCGGCCCGTCGCCGTGGTCGGACTCGCCCGGCTCCTTGGCACCCGGCCAGGCCTTGGCGACCCGGGCGGCGAGCACGAACTCCTTGCGCAGCGGGTGGCCCTCGAAGCCGTCCGGCAGCAGCAGGGTGGCCAGGTAGGGGTGCCCGGGGAAGTCGATGCCGAACATCTCGTGCGTCTCGCGCTCGTGCCACGCGGCGCCGGCGTACACGGCGACGGCGGTCGGCAGCGCGGCCCTGTCCCGCGGCACGCGGGTGCGCACCACCAGGTGGCGCACGCCCGGGGCGTCGGCGGAGGCCAGGTGGGCGGCCACCGAGAAGCCCTCGGCCAGCTCGTCGACGGCGCTCAGCCAGTCGAAGAAGGAGAGGCCGAGCACGTCCCGGGCCGCGGTCAGCGCCTCGATCCAGTGCTCGGCGGGCACGTCGACGGTGACCAGCCCGTACGCCTCGGCGCCGGTGGCCCACTCGCCGACCGACGCCGCATACTGCTCGGCCGTGGTCACGAGGCCCCTCCCTCGACAGCGGGACCGGCCACCAGCGGGCGGCGCAGCGCGGACGCGGGCGCGGCGTACCGGCCCGGGAGCGACTCGGCGGCGATCTTCTCCTGGAGCTTGAGGATGCCCTGGAGCAGCGCCTCGGGCCGCGGCGGGCAGCCGGGCACGTAGACGTCGACCGGGATGATCTGGTCGACACCCTTGGTGACCGAGTAGGAGTCCCAGTACGGGCCGCCGGAGTTGGAGCAGGCGCCGAAGGAGATGACGTACTTCGGCTCGGGCATCTGCTCGTAGAGGCGCTTCACGGCGGGCGCCATCTTGTCGGTCACCGTCCCCGAAACGATCATCAGATCGGCCTGGCGGGGGCCCGGCGCGAACGGGATGACACCCATCCGGATGAAGTCGTGCTTGGCCATGGACGCGGCGATGAACTCGATCGCACAGCAGGCCAGGCCGAAGTTGAAGCACCAGAGGCTGTAGCGGCGGCCCCAGTTGAGGACCACCTTGACCGGGTCCGGCGCGAGCCGGGCCAGCGGGCCGATGCCGCGCCGCTCGACGGCTCCGGCTCCGGGCTGCGCCGGGTCCGGCAGGCCGAGCGGGACCGGACCGCCGGAGGCACCGTGCGCGTGCGCGTGGTTGTGCGTCACGTCCATTCCAGAACGCCCTTCTTCCAGGCGTAGAGCAGTCCGACCGCGAGGAAGCCGATGAAGACGAACATCTCGACCAGCGTTCCGGCGCCGTACCCGGCGGAGGCGAACACGGTCGCCCACGGGAACAGGTAGATCGCGTCGACCGCGAAGATCACGTACAGGAAGGCGTAGACGTAGTAGCGGATCTGGGTGTGCGCCCAGTCCTCGCCCACCGGGTCCACGCCGCACTCGTAGGCGAGGAGTTTCTCCGGCGAGTACACCACCGGCCGCAGCAGCCGGTTGGCGGTGAACGCCACGGCGACGAAGAGCACGCCGACGACGGCGAGCAGGCCCATCGCGGCGTACGCGTCGAAGTAGCCGCTGCCGACCGCCGGGTCGGCAGCGACGGCAGCCGCCTGCTGCCCCTCCATGCCACTCGCCTCCACATCGGCCGTGAGAACCACCCCACTAAGCCAGTTCTACGACGTTTCTTTACACGGTCATAACCATCGCCAATGCGTGAGTCTAAGTGCACGGCCGTGGAGCGCCGCACCCCGCCCGATCCGCAAGACGACCGGTGGACAACCCGCGGACACCGGGGCGTCCCGGCCGCCCCCCGCCGTCACGCCCCGGCGCGGGGGCAGGGGCGTGACGGCGGGGGTGGGGATAACCCCCGCCCGGGGAGACGTATCACCCCCATGGCCCCGGCGGCCCCTCACCGGGGAAGCTTGGATCATCAGCTCGACCGACAGGGACGGTAGATCCGGATGAAACCACTGCACCGCCGCGCCGCGGACGCCCTCAAGGAGCAGGACGCCCGGATGGAGCGCGCCCCGCTGTACGGCGCGCGGATGTGGCGGCAGGCGGGGCAGCTGATGCTCAACCTGCCGCTGGGCATCGCGGGGTTCGTCTTCACCGTCGTGACGCTCTCCGTCGGCCTCGCGCTCTCCGTGACCGTGATCGGCCTGCCGCTGCTGGCCGCCGGGCTGGCCGGCACCCGGGCCATGGGCGGCTTCGCCCGCCGCCGGGCCCGGTCGGTGCACGGCTCCGAACTGCGCGACCCGGAGCCGGTGCGCCGGCCCCGCCCGGGGATCACCGGCTACGCGATCGCCCACCTCACGGACGCACTGAGCTGGCGTTCGGTCCTCTACTACGTGCTGCTGATGCCCTGGGGCCTGCTGAGCTTCGCCGTGACCCTGATCTGCGTGATCATCGGCTGGCCGGCGCTGCCCTGGGTGGTGCGCGCCGAGTCCGCGGTCGACCGGATGCTGGTGGAGACCCTGCTCTCCCCCGGCGCGCTGTCCGAGCGGGTGCGCGAGCTGGAGGAGGACCGCGGCACGGTGGTCGACACCGCCGCCGCCGACCTGCGCCGGATCGAGCGCGACCTGCACGACGGTGCCCAGGCCCGGCTGGTGGCGCTGGCGATGGACCTCGGCCTGGCCAAGGAGCGGCTGCGGGAGACCGAGACGCCGGACGACGTGGCCGCCGCCGCCAGGATGGTCGACAACGCGCACGGCGAGGTGAAGCTCGCCCTCCAGGAGCTGCGCGACCTGGCCCGCGGCATCCACCCGGCGGTGCTCACCGACCGCGGTCTGGACGCGGCGCTCTCCGCGGTGGCCGCCCGCTGCACCGTGCCGGGCGGGGTCAAGGTGAACGTCGCACTGAAGGCCGCGGACGGCACGGTGGAGCGCCCCGACTCGGCGGTCGAGGGCATCGCCTACTTCACCGTGAGCGAGCTGCTCACCAACGTCTCCAAGCACTCCGGCGCCACCTCCGCGACGGTGGACGTCTGGCGCGCCGGCGACCAGCTGATGGTGCTGGTCAAGGACGACGGCAAGGGCGGCGCGGCCCCCTACCCGGGCAGCGGCCTGGGCGGTCTGGCCGAGCGGATCCGGGCGGTGGACGGGGTGTTCCTGGTGGAGAGCCCGCACGGCGGCCCGACGACCGTCACCATCGAGCTCCCCTGGCGCACCCGCGTCGCCCGCCGCTGACCACCCGGCACCCGCCCGGCCGACGGCTCCGGCCCGCCGGAGGCGCCCTGCCGCGGCCCGCGGCACCCGGCAGCACCCCCGCAACGGCAACCGGCCGGGACTTCGTCGAGGCAGTTGACGAGGTCCCGGCCGCACCCCGTACGCCGGCCGCCCGCGAACCCTTGCGCGGTGTGCGGGCGGCCGGCGCCGGTGGTCTAGGGGGTTTCCAGGGTGCCGAGGGTGACCTCGGCGGTCCTGCTCTGGCCGTCCCGGGTGTAGGTGACGGTCGTCCTGGTGCCCGGGGTGAGCGAGGCCAGCGCTGTGGTGAGCGAGTTCAGGTCCTCGACCGGGGTGTCGCCGACCTTGGTGATCACGTCGCCGACCTGGATCCCCGCCGAGTCCGCCGGGCCGCCCGCGGAGACCGCCACCACCACCGCGCCCGCCGGGCGGAAGTCCTGGTCGAAGTAGGTCCGGGCGGTGATGCCGAGCGCGGCCCGGCCGGAGTTGGTGACCTTCCCGTCCTTGATCAGCTGGTCCGCGATGCCGGTGACGGTGGACGCCGGGATGGCGAAGCCGATGCCGGGCGCGGCCGCACCGTTGGTCTCGGGCTCGGTGGCGGCGAGCGTGTTGATGCCGATCACCTGACTGTTCAGGTTGACCAGCGCGCCGCCGCTGTTGCCGGGGTTGATCGCGGCCGAGGTCTGCACCATGTTGCCGATGGTGGCGCCCGGCGAGCCGGCGCTGTTGGGCTCGGAGACGGTCCGGCCGGTGGCCGAGACGATGCCGTCGGTGACGCTGCCGGTGAGCCCGAGCGGACTGCCCATGGCCAGCGTGATCTGGCCCAGCCGGACCTTGCCGGAGTCCCCGAAGACGGCCGGTTTCAGGCCGCCCGGCGGGCTGGTCAGTCTGATCACCGCGAGGTCGGAGTCCGGGTAGCTGGCGACCAGGGTCGCGTCCAACGGCTTGGTGCTGTTGGCCAGCGTGACGGCGAAGGTGGTGGCGGTGCCGACCACGTGGGCGTTCGTGACGATGTCGCCCTTGTTGTCGTAGACGATCCCCGAGCCGAGCCCGCTGGCGGTGGTGATCTGCACCACGGAGGGCAGCACGTCGGCGATCACCTTCTGGTACGAGTCCTGGAGCTGGATGCCGCCGGCCGGCTGGGCGGACGCGGAAGCGGACGACGAGGTCGCGGACGCCGGGGAGGACGAGCCGCTGCTGCAACCGGCCACCACCAGCGCGGCCACGGCGGCGAGCGTCCCCGGCACGACCAGCCGGCCGCCGAACGCCTTGGGGCCGGTGGGGCGGGGTCCGGCCGGGAGCGGGCGGGTGTGCTCCTTCTTGCGGTTCACCTGGCTGCCTCCGATTCCCTCACCGGACAGAGATCTTTGTCAGCATTTCACCGTTATGTCCGAATCATTGCGCCGACTCGCCCGCCCCCTGCCGGAAAGCCAGACCGGCCGGGGCCCGGCGTCGGACGCCCGCCGACTCGCCCGGCACCGGCCGGAAAGCCGGACCGCCTAGGATGCGGGCCATGACTTGGTTGATCACCGGCGGTGCCGGATACATCGGCGGGCACGTGGTGCGGCAGCTCCTCGACGCGGGCGAGCGGGTGGCCGTCCTGGACGACTTCAGCACCGGCGACCGCACCCGGCTGCCGCAGGGGGTGGCCCTGATCGAGGGGTCCACGCTGGACCGGGCCGTCCTGGACGAGGCGATCCGTGAGCACGCCGTCGAGGGCATCCTGCACTTCGCGGCGAAGAAGCAGGTCGGCGAGTCGGTCGAGCAGCCCTTCTTCTACTACCGCGAGAACATGATCGGTCTGCAGACCGTGCTGGAGGCGGCCGCCGAGGGCGGCGTGAAGCGCTTCCTGTTCTCCTCCTCCGCCGCCGTCTACGGCATGCCGGACGTCGACCTGGTCACCGAGTCCACCCCGTGCGCGCCGATGAGCCCGTACGGCGAGACCAAGCTGGCCGGCGAGTGGCTGGTCTCGGCCGTCGGCAAGGCCCACGGCATCTCCACCGTCTCGCTGCGCTACTTCAACGTGGCCGGCGCGGCCTCGCCGGAGCTGTCGGACGCGGGCGTGTTCAACCTGATCCCGATGGTCTTCGAGCGGCTCACCGCCGGTCAGGCCCCGCGGATCTTCGGCGCCGACTACCCGACCCCCGACGGCACCTGCGTGCGCGACTTCATCCACGTCTCCGACATCGCCTCGGCCCACGTGGCGGCCGCCAAGCGTCTGGCGGCCGACCCGGCCGGCGAGACGGCGCTGATCCTCAACATCGGCCGCGGCGAGGGTGTCAGCGTCAAGGAGATGCTGGACGTGATCGGCAAGGTGACCGGCTACGACGCCACCGGCGAGGTCACCCCGCGCCGCGCCGGCGACCCCGCCCGGGTGGTGGCCTCCGCCGAGCTGATCCGCCAGGAGCTGGGCTGGACCGCCCGTCACGGCGTCGAGGAGATGGTGGCCTCGGCGTGGGAGGGCTGGTGCAGCCGCCACCCGGAGGCCCGCAAGAAGTAGCGGCGGACGCGGCAGGGGCGGGGCCGTGGGTCGGCCCCGCCCCTGCCGCACTCCCGTCCTGCCGCCCCGCGGCGGCCGCACCCCCGTCAGCGCGAGGGCACCCCCGTCAGTGCGAGGGCACCGCCGTTCCGTAGTAGGCGTCCAGCGCGTAGACGCAGCGGTCCTTGCTGCCGACGAAGACCTTCCCGCCGACCGCCACCGGCGAGCCGGTGAGCTCGCCCTTGGTGCCGAGCTCCCAGCGCAGCTGACCGCTCGCCAGGTCCAGGGTGTGCAGCGACTGGTCCCGGCTGCCCAGGTGGACCAGGCCGTCCGCGACGGCCGGGGAGCCGACGATCTCCCCGCGCGCGGTGTACCGCCAGCGCTCCCGGCCGCCGGCCGACTCGAAGGCGTACAGCACCTCGCCGCTGCCGACCAGCACCATGCCGTCGCTGACCACCACCGGCTCGGCCCCCTGCCGGCTGCCGGTGACGCCGCGCCAGCGGTCCCGGCCGGTGGCCGCGTCCAGCGCGTACACGTTGCCGAGGTAGTCGACGACGTACACCGCGTCCGCGTCCAGCGCGGGCGGGGTGAAGAGCACCACGGGCGCATCGAAGCGCCAGCGCTCCGCGCCGCTCGCGGCGTCCAGCGCGTACACCCGGGTACCGGCCGTCACGTACAGCACCCCGGCGCGCTCGACCGGGCGGGACGGCACGTCCTCGCCGACCGGGAACGACCAGCGCAGGCCCGCACCGCGCGGGTCGACGCAGCGCAGCCGCCCGCCGCCGTAGTAGTAGGCGGCGCCGCCGACCAGGGACGGGCCGGACTGCGGGTTCTCGTAGTCCTGCTGGGCGTCGTCGGCGCGCCACAGCTCGGCGCCGCCGGCCGCCGAGCGCAGCTGCACCCCGCCGCCCCGGACGCCGCAGCAGAGCACGCCGTCGGCGGCGTCCAGCGAGTAGACCCAGCCGTCCAGCGAGCTGCGCCAGCGCTCGGTGCCGTCCGCGACGTCCACCGTGTAGAGGTGCGGGCCGTCGGCGGCGTGCACCCGGCCGGCGTCGACGGCGAGCGCCCAGGCGACGTCCCGGGTCTTGTAGCGGCGCTGGCCCGAGGCGATGTCGAGGGCGTGCACCTCGAAGCTGGAGACGAACAGGGTGCCGTCGGCGACCACCGGGGTGCCCCAGACGTCGTTGGACATCCGGAACCGCCAGGGGCGCCAGCGGGCGGCCCGCACCGGCGGCGGGGTGGCCCGGCGGACCCAGTCGGTCTCGGCGGGCGCGGTCCCCGGCCCGGCCTGCTCGGCCCGCGGGCCCGGGCCTATCCGCACCGAGGCGCCCGGCAGCCGCACCTCGGAGCCGCTCTCCCCGGCGACGGGGGCGCGGTGGCGGCGCGGGGCGGCGAGCTTCTCGGTGGCGGCCTCGGTGTCCGGGCCCGGGAGCGCCGGGTTGGCGTGCACCGGCCCGGTGTGCGGGGCGTGGTGGCCGACCGGGTGCCGGGTGCGCGGGTCGTCCCGGACGGGACGCTGCAGCGGCACCGGCTGCTGCTGCTGCGCCACCGGCTGCGGGGGCGCGGGGGCGACCGGCGCGGGGGTGACCGGCGCGGGGGCGACCGGCGCCGGAGCCGGCAGGGGCTGACGGCGGCCGCGCTTGCGCTCGATCAACTCCAGCGCGTTGGGCGGCAGCCAGTCCCCCGCCTCGCCGGACGCGTCGTCCCGGGAGAAGAGGTGCGGGGCCAACTCGGCCTGGATCTGCGCCGGGGACGGCCGGTGCTCGGGGGACGGCCGCATGCAGGCGCGGACCAGGTCCACCAGTTCGGCCGGGAGGCCGGAGAGGTCGGGCTGGTCGCGCAGCAGCTGGAACACCGTCTCGACCGGGTTGGCACCCCGGTACGGCGGGTGGCCGGTGGCGCAGAAGACCAGCAGCGAGCCGAGCGAGAAGACGTCGCTGGCGCCGGAGACGCTGCGGCTGTCGCGGGCCTGCTCGGGCGACATGTACGCCGGGGTGCCGACCGCGACGTTGGTCATCGTGAGCCGGGTGCTGGAGACCCCGGCGGCGATGCCGAAGTCGATCACCCGCGGGCCGTCCTCGACCACCAGCACGTTGGAGGGCTTGAGGTCACGGTGGACCAGCCCGGCGGCGTGGATCGACTGCAGCGCCTCGGCGATGCCCGCCACCAGCCAGCGCACCGCCCCCGCCGGCAGCGGCCCGCACTCGGTGACCAGGTCCTCCAGGGACGGCGCCGGGACGTACGCGGTGGCCAGCCAGGGGACCCTGGCGTCGGCGTCCGCGTCCACCACGGCCGCGGTGTAGAACCCGCCGACCGTCTTGGCGGCCGCGATCTCCCGGGCGAAGCGGACCCGGAACAGCTCGTCCTCGGCCAGCTCCCCCCGGACGGTCTTGATGGCCACTCGTCGGCCGGAGGCGGAGCGCGCCAGGTAGACCAGGCCCATCCCGCCCGCCCCGAGCCGCCCCAGCACCTCGAAGGGCCCGATCCGCCTCGGATCGTGCGCCGTCAGCTGGTCCACTCCGCTGCCACCTCCCCGTTTTCCGCACCCGCCGCGGGGTGCCGGACCCGATTCTCCAATGCCGCCCTGCCCATCTCCAACCTCCCCCGCCCAGAGCCCCGCCGGGGGCGGGCGGCGGTCACCGTCCGGCCGGTGCCGCAGGAACGGCCGGATTCTGACGTCAGCTCCGGCGGCCGCTTGCGCGCGACCCCTCCGCACCCCGGCCCGAACCCCGCCCGCTGCCGTCACGCTCTGTCACCCGATAACCCCTCAGCGGAGGGGGCGTCACGCTGTGAGGTCAAAAGCACACGGGGGGGCTTGACCGGAACACGGTGAATATCCGTCCGTACTGGTTCACACCCCTATACCAAACCCCCGGGCGGAGTAATTGTCACATCACCGAATCGCGCCAAGATCGAGCCACGGTAAGCTGACGGCATGACAGGACAAGTTCGCACCGTCGACGGTCGCGTCGCCGGGCGACGCGGACAGGAGACGCGGCAGAAGCTGCTCGACTGCCTCCGCGAGATGCTCAGCACGTCGCCCTATCGGGACGTCAAGGTCATCGACGTCGCCCGTATGGCGGGTACCTCCCCCGCGACCTTCTATCAGTACTTCCCGGATGTCGAGGGCGCTGTCCTCGAAATCGCCGAGGAAATGGCCAAGGACTCCGACACCCTCAAAGAGCTGGTGGCCGGAAAGTCCTGGGCAGGGAAGTCCGGCACGACCACTTCGGAAGAACTGGTCGACGGATTCCTCGCCTTCTGGCGCAAGAACGACGCCATTCTCCGAGTGGTCACGCTCGGTGCCGCCGAAGGGGACAAGCGGTTCTTCAAGATCCGCATGACGGTCCTCAACGCGGTCGCCAAGCCGCTCACGGAAGCCGTCAAGGAACTCCAGGCGAAGGGCCAGGCCGACAAGTCGCTCGACCCGGCCGCCGTCGCCGGCTCTCTGGTCTCGCTGCTCGCCTCGGCGGCCGAGCACCAGAAGGCCTTCACCTCCTGGGGCGTCAAGGTCAAGGACCTGAAGCCCAACCTCGCTCCCCTGGTGTACCTGGGTGTCACCGGCAAGAAGCCGCCCAAGTAGACCGATCCGCCAACCCACCCATCCGCTCCGCGCGCACCCCGGCCTCCTGTCCGGGGAACGACGGACGGCGGCCGTGTCCTCGGGGGAGGTCCGCCGGCGGTCCGTAGCGCGCCAGACATGCCGGTGGGCGGGCACCCCCGCAAGGGTGCCCGCCCACCGGCATCGTGTTTTCCGGGCCGCCCGGGCGCCGGGCGGCGCTCAGGCGGCCACCAGGACCGGCCCAGGAGCCACTGAGGGCCCGCTCGGGGCCTCTCGGGGGCCCGGCCGGGACCGAGGGCCCGCTCAGGGCCCCGCAGGCCCCGCAGGCCGCTCAGGGGCAGCGGACGACCTGCCCGGCGTACGCCAGGCCACCGCCGAAGCCGAACAGCAGCACCGGGTCGCCGGGCGACAGCTCGCCGCGCTCGACCAGCTTGGAGAAGGCCAGCGGGATGGACGCGGCCGAGGTGTTGCCGGACTCCACGACGTCCCGGGCGACCACCGCGTCGGGGGCGCCCAGCTTGCGTGCGATCGCGTCGATGATCCGCAGGTTGGCCTGGTGCGGCACGAAGCCCTTGAGCTCCGACGGGTCGATCCCGGCCTTCTCGCAGGCCTGGCGGGCGAGCGGGGCGATCTGGGTGGTGGCCCAGCGGAACACCGACTGGCCCTGCTGGCTGATCACCGGATCCCAGCCGGTGATCACCACGGCGTCGCTCTTCTCCGGCTCCGAACCCCAGACCACCGGGCCGATGCCCGGCTCGGCGCCGTCCTCCTGAGCCTCCACCACCGCGGCGCCGGCGCCGTCGCCGAAGATCACGCAGGTGGTCCGGTCGGTCCAGTCGAGGGTGTCCGACATCCGCTCGGCGCCGATCACCAGGGCGGTCCGGGCCGCACCGGCCCGGATCGCGTGGTCCGCGGTGGCCAGCGCGTACGAGAAGCCGGAGCAGACCGTGTTGATGTCGTAGGCGGCGGGCGCCTTCACACCGAGGCGCGCGGCGACGGCCGCGGCCGTGTTGGGGCTGCGCTCGATCGCGGTGCAGGTGGCGACCACGACCAGGTCGATGTCGGCCGCCGTCCGGCCGCTCCGTGCCAGCGCCTTCTGGGCGGCCTCGGTGGCGAGGTCCACCAGGGTCTCGCCCTCGGCGATGTGGCGGGTCCGGATCCCCACCCGGCTGCGGATCCACTCGTCGTCGGTGTCGACCAGCACCGCCAGGTCGTCGTTGGTGAGGACCTTCGGGGGCTGGTAGTGGCCGAGTGCCACAATGCGCGAACCGCTCATACAGCCACTCAACCCGGTTACCCGCTGGTCTGCGGGGCGTGACCGGCTACAGGATCCGCGTCCGGAAGCTGTAGGAGACCGACAAGGGCCGTTGCGGCGCCTGGGCCCACCACCACGGCGGACACGACGATCAGGCGGCGAGCGAGGCCGCGTCGCCCATCACGATGACCGGGTGGGCGGCGGGATCGAGGGTGCGGATCAGCTGGGCCATCTTGTCCTCGGGTATGGAGACGCAGCCGTGGGTGGGGCCGTCGTGGTCGACGTGGATCCATATGCCGCCGCCCTTCTTCGACCCCATGGGACGGCGCGTGTCGAGCGGCGAGTTGCCGGGGACGCGGTTGTAGTTGATCGCGATCACGTAGTCGAAGGAGCCCGCCAGCTGGTCACCGAAGAAGCCCGTCCCGGAGACCACGAAGCTCGGGTCCTTGTCGTACGGGAGCTTGCCGCCCGGGTCGGCCTTGCGGCCGCCGGCGTCGGTGAGCGAGAAGACGCCTATCGGGCTGCGCAGGTCGCCCTCGTTGTGGTCGGTGGTCCAGCCGTTGTTGCCGTTGTGGCCCTGCCAGGTCTCGCCGGCCAGCCAGCGGCCCTCGGGGGTGCGGGTCCAGAGCGTGACGTTGTTCTTGTTGGCGTTCTTGTCCTGGCCGGAGGCGAGCACCACCTGGGTGGTCTCGGCGGGTATCCGGGCCGTGAAGGCGGCGCCGAGGCCCGGTATCGCGGCCACCGAACCGTCCGGGCGGGCCTCGCCGCGGGCCGCGGCGGGCGCCTCGGTCTGGCGGTCGCCGACGGCCTGGGCGGCGGCGGGAGCGGCCGCACCGGCGGGCGGGGAGGGCTGGTCCGGGCTGGAGACGCCCTCCGGACCGGGGCCGTCGGCGGTGGTCAGGCCGGGCTTGGCGGAGTCCTGGCCCACGGTGTACCAGCCGGCGGCGGCCGCGAGCAGCAGCGCGGTGCCGGCGGTCACGGCCTTGCCGGTGGTGCGCTTCTTCTTGGGCTTGCGGCGGTCGCGGCGGGCGGCCGCCCGGCCGCCGACCGGGGCCGGCTCCGCGGGCGCCGCGGTCGAGGCCGCGACCACCGGCCCGGGGGCGAACCCGGGGTCCGGGGCGGGCGCGGGGGCCGGGACCGGCGCGGGCTCCTGGTAGTACTCCTGCACCGGCTCGGCGGGGTACGACTGGAAGGGCTGGTCGTAGGCGTCATGGGCGTCGTAGCCGCCGTGGGTGCCGTAGCCCTCGTAGACCCGGCCCTCGTCGTAGGCCCCGCCGTCCCCGTAGGCCTGGCGCTCGCCGTACACCTGGCCGTGCTGGACCTGCTGCTCGTACGCCTGGTTCCCGTACGCGTAGGACTCCTGGTCCCCGTACGCGTAGGACGGCTGGATCCCGTCCGTCCCGTAGGGCTGCGGCGTGCCGTGATCCGGGTACGACGGCTGCTCGTAGACCCCGTAGGACTGCTGCGGCACCTCGTACCCCTGCTGGTACGCCGGGTCGTGCACCGGCTCGTACGGCGGGTACGTGGTGGCGCGATGGGAACCGGACATGCGGCCGATCCTGCCAAACCTACGGCCCGTTGGGAAACCCGAGGCCTGTGCGGGGCCGGTGAAGACTCCTCCGCACCGGGCGGAGGGGCCCGCCTCCCGGGCCGTGGCGGGCGACCCGGGAGGCGGGGAAAGCCGCTGGTCGGCGCCGGGTCAGAGGCGCATCGCCTGCGGGGTCTCCCGGCGCGTCAGGTCCGGGCCGTCGTACTCGCGGATGACCTCGTAGCGGGTGTTGCGCTCCACCGGGCGGAAGCCGGCGTCCCGGATCAGGCCCAGCAGGTCGTCCCGGCCGAGCTTGTTCGGCGTGCCGAAGTTGTCCGCATCGTGGGTGATCTTGTACTCGACCACCGAGCCGTCCATGTCGTCCGCGCCGTGGCTGAGCGCCAGCTGCGCGGTGGTGACGCCGTGCATCACCCAGAAGACCTTGACGTGCGGGACGTTGTCGAAGAGCAGCCGGGAGACCGCGAAGGTCTTCAGCGCCTCCGCGCCGGTGGCCATCTCCGTGCGGGCCATCAGCTTGTTGCGCACGACGCCGTCCTTGGAGTCGTGGAAGTCGTGCTGGTAGCGCAGCGGGATGAAGACCTGGAAGCCGCCGGTCTCGTCCTGGAGCTCGCGCAGCCGGAGCACGTGGTCGACGCGGTGGCGCGGCTCCTCGATGTGGCCGTAGAGCATCGTCGACGGCGTCTTGAGGCCCTTGGAGTGCGCCAGGCGGTGGATCCGCGACCAGTCCTCCCAGTGGGTGTCGTGGTCGACGATGTGCTGGCGGACCTCCCAGTCGAAGATCTCGGCGCCGCCGCCGGTCAGCGACTCCAGGCCGGCGTCGATCAGCTCGTCCAGGATCTCGTCGGCCGGCAGGCCGCTGATCTTCTCGAACCAGTGGATCTCGGTGGCCGTGAACGCCTTCAGCGAGACGTTCGGCAGCGCCGCCTTCAGCTCCCGCAGCGAGCGCGGGTAGTAGCGCCACGGCAGGGTGGGGTGCAGGCCGTTGACGATGTGCAGCTCGGTGAGGGAGTCCACCTCCATCGCCTTGGCGAGGCGGACGGCCTCCTCGATGCGCATCGTGTACGCGTCCTTCTCGCCCGGCTTGCGCTGGAACGAGCAGTAGGCGCAGGACGCGTTGCACACGTTGGTCATGTTGAGGTGGCGGTTCACGTTGAAGTGGACGACGTCGCCGTTCTTCTGCGTCCGCACGTGGTGGGCCAGGCCGCCCAGCCAGGCCAGGTCGTCGCTCTCGTAGAGCGCGATCCCGTCCTCGCGGGTCAGCCGCTCACCCGCGTAGACCTTCGCCTCCAGCTCGCGCTTGAGCCCTGCGTCCATGCGGTGCCCCGCCTCCTCCGACTTCGAATCGTTGCCGGAACGAGCGTACGCCTATGCCCCCCACCGGGCTGGCCTCGGCCCGCCCCCCGGGGCGCGTCAGCCGGCGAGCAGCTCCGCGAGCAGCGTCGGTTCGATGTTGCCGCCGCTCACCACGGCGGCCACCACCTGGCCGCCGGTCTCCGCGGCGCGGTGGAAGTAGGCGGCCGGGGCGACCGCTCCCGAGGGCTCGGCGACCAGCCTGCCGCGGCGGGCCAGCAGGGCCACGGTGGCGCGGATCTCGTCCTCGGTGACGGTGACGATGTCGTCCACGTAGGCGGTGAGGTGCTCGAAGGGCAGCTCGCCGACCGAGGGGGTGCGCAGCCCGTCCGCGATGGTCCGGTAGGTGTCGGCGACCGGCCAGGAGAGCCGCTCGCCGGCCCGCAGGCTGGCCTGCGCGTCGGCGGCCAGCTCGGGCTCGACGCCGACCACCCGTACGCCCGGGCGGGTGAGCTTGAGCGCGGCCGCCGTCCCGGAGATCAGCCCGCCGCCGCTGACCGGCACCAGGACGGTGTCCAGCCCCGCGGGGGCGTCCTCGGCGATCTCCAGGCCCACCGTGCCCTGGCCCGCGATGATGAACGGGTCGTCGTACGGCGGCACCCAGACGTAGCCGTGCCGCTCGGCCAGCTCGGCCGGAAGCGTGTCGCGCTCCTGCGGCTCGACCAGGACCACCTCGGCGCCGAACGCGCGGGTGGCGTCGACCTTGACCGCCGGGGAGGTGTCCGGCATCACGATCACGGCCTTGATGCCGAGCAGCCCGGCCGCGTACGCCACGGCCTGCGCGTGGTTGCCGCTGGACTGGGCGACCACGCCCCGGGCGCGCTCCTGCGCGGTGAGCGCGGCGAGCCGGTTGTAGGCGCCGCGCGTCTTGAAGGCCCCGGTCGGCTGGAGGTTCTCCGGCTTGAGCCAGAGCCGGCGCTCGCCGTCGGCCGCCCAGGGGGCGGGGACCAGCGGGGTCCGTACCGCCACGCCGGCGATCCGCTGCCGGGCTGCGCGCAGCTCCTCCAGACCGACCAGTGCCATCGTGTTACTCCCCTTCGGCCAGAGGGAGTTCGCTCACCCGGTTCTCCCACTTCGTGGAGAGTACGACGGTCGTGCGGGTCCGGGCCACGCCTTTCGTCCCGGAGATCCGCTTGACCACCGATTCCAGCCCCTCCACGTCGGAGACCCGGACCTTGAGCATGTACGAGTCGTCACCGGCGATGAACCAGCAGTCCTCGACCTCGCCGAGGTCCTTCAGCCGGTGCGCCACGTCCTCGTGGTCGGCCGCGTCGGTCAGCTGAAGACCGATCAGCGCCGTGACCCCGAAGCCGAGCGAGGCCGGGTTGACCGTCGCCCGGTAACCGGTGATGACGCCGGCCTGCTCCAGGCGGTTGATCCGGTCCGTGACGCTGGGCCCGGAGAGGCCCACCAGCCGGCCCAACTCGGCGTAGGACGCACGGCCGTTCTCCCGCAGCGCCTGGATGAGCTGTCTGTCCACCGTGTCCATATACCGTCCGCGTCCTTCCGAACCTCACCAGACCCACAGATCATTATCCGGATTCAAAGGCGCCATGCGCGGAACAACCCGGGTATCGCAGAGAACATACTCTCCCGCCCGGGGGCTCCCCACTCCCCCTCACTCCGGCTGCGCGGTGTGGCGCGCGGCCGCGCCCAACTCGCCCTCCCAGCGGCGGTACAGCGCGTGCGGTACGCCGACCGCGTCCAGGACCCGTCCGGCCACGAAGTCGACCAGCTCACGGACGGTGGAGCCGCCGGCGTAGAAACCGGGCGAGGCGGGGAGCACGACGGCGCCCTGCGCGTCCAGCTCCACCAGGTGCTTCAGCGTCACCCCGTTGAGCGGCGCCTCGCGGACGCAGACCACGAGCGGGCGGCGCTCCTTGAGGGTGACGCTGGCGACCCGCTGGAGCAGGTCCTTGCTCAGGCCCAGCGCGATCCCGGCCACCGCCCCGGTGGTCGCCGGCACCACGAGCATGCCCTTGGCCGGGTAGGAACCGCTGGACGGGCCGGCCGCGAAGTCGCCGGCCGGCCAGTAGCGGACGTCGTCGAGGTCCCCTTCCGGCATGCCGAGCCAGGCGGCGAGGTCGGTGCGCCAGTGCCCGTCGCGGAAGGAGATGCCGGTCTCGTCGAGGATGGTGAGCCGGGCGGCCCGGCTGACGATCAGGTCCACCGACTCCCCGGCGGCGAGCAGCGCCCGGATCACGGAGGCGGCGTACGGCGTACCGGACGCGCCCGAGACCCCGACCACCCACGGCTGACGCTTGTCTGTTCCCATGACCCCCTTTCTATACGGAGGCCCCCGCGACGGCCCCATCCGCCGTCACCCCTGGGAGGATGGGCGCCATGGCAGCGACCCTCGTCGACCTCACCCATCAGGTGACCACCGCGATGCCGGTCTACCCCGGCGACCCGGCCGTCGTCCTGGAGCCCGCCCTCACCACCGCCACCGCCGGGGTGAACGTGCTGGCCCTGCACCTCGGCTCGCAGTCCGGCACCCACGTGGACGCGCCGTACCACGTGGACGTCACCTGGCCCACCCTGGACGGACTGCCGCTGGAGCGGTTCACCGGGCCGGCGGTCGTCGCCGACCTGCGCGGGCTGGAGCCGCGTGCGGAGGTGACGCCGGAGCTGCTCGCCCCGGCGCTGGAGCTGGTCTCGGAGGGCACCGTCCTGCTGCTGGCGACCGGCTGGGCCCGGCACTGGGGCACCGACGCGTACTTCGCCCACCCCGGCCTGACCACCGGGGCGGCCGAGGCGATCGTCGCGGCCGGGGTGCGGACGGTCGGCGTGGACGCGCTCAGCGTCGACCCCACCCCCGATCCGGGCCCGGGCGACCCGGCGGTGGCCGCGCTGCTGGCCGACCTGACCGACGAACACGACCAGCCGGCCGCCGCGGAGCCCACCCTGGCCGCACACCGGGTGCTGCTCGGTGCGCCCGGCGGCGGCGTCATCGCCGAGAACCTGACCGACCTGCGGGCGCTGATCGCGGCCCAGGAGGCCGGGCGGCCGGTGGAGGTGTCACTGTTCCCGCTGCGGCTGGCCGCAGCCGACGGCGCGCCGGTGCGGGCGGTCGCCCGGCTGGGGTGAGCGGGGCCGGACGGCCCGCCCCTCGTTGACACTTGGTCTAGACCATCCCCGCCGGGCGCCGCTACGATTTCCCGCCATGGCAGAGATCATCGGAGTGATCGAGCAGCTCTGGCGCTACCCCGTGAAGTCCACCGGCGGCGAGCGGCTCGACTCCGTCGACGTGGACGAGCGCGGCCTGGCCGGCGACCGTCTCTACGCCGTACGCGACGGCGCGGGCAGGTTCGGCTCCGGCAAGAACACCCGGCGCTTCCGCCGGATGGACGGCCTGCTCCGCCTCTCCTCCCGGCTCGGCCACCGGCTCGACGCCCCCGAGCTGTTCGACCCGCTCGGCCGGCCGGTGGCCGACCCCACCGCCTTCCTGCGCGCCTACCTCCAGCGCCCGGACGTCGCGCTCGCCCGCGAGGACGCCGTCTCCCACTTCGACCAGCTCCCGGTCAGCGTGCTCACCACCGCCAGCCTGGACTGGGTGCGCGAGGCCGCGCCGTCCGCCGTCGTGGACGTGCGCCGGTTCCGCCCCAACATCCTGCTGCGCACCCCGCCCGGCACCCCGCCGTTCGTCGAGGACACCTGGTTCGGGCGGGAGGTCCGCGGCAGCGCCCGCGGCGGCGCCCGGCTGGCCTTCGCCCGGTCCAGCGAGCGGTGCGCGATGACCACCGCCGCCCAGCCCGGCCTCCCGCACGCACCCGAGATCCTCAAGGCCCTCGCCCAGGCGCACGACAACCGCCTCGACGCCCTCGCCGAGGTCGCGACTCCCGGGCGCCTGAACGTCGGTGACGCCCTGTCACTGGACTGAGCACGCACGGGCCCGCACCCGCCGGAAGGCCGCCGGCCCCGTCGGCGGCCTCTCCGACCCGGGCCGGCAGGCGGGATCCCCCGCCGACTTCCCTTCGTCAGATCGCCCTTCCTAGGGGCGGCTTGACCAGGACTGCCGGTCAGCGGGCCCTGAGCAGGCAGAACGGGTGGCCGGCCGGGTCGGCGTAGACCCGCCAGCCGGCGGCGGCGGAGGGCAGCCGGGTGGCGCCGAGCGCGAGGACCTCACGCTCGGCGCCGTCGAGGTCCTCCACCTCGATGTCCAGGTGCATCTGCTGCGGGTGCGCCGGGTCGGGCCACTGCGGCGGCCGGTGGTCGGCGACGCCCTGGAAGCAGAGGACCAGGCCGCCCTCGGTGTGCAGGGTGGACCACGCCTCACCGAGCCCCCACCGCGGGTCGGGCCGGTCCACCTCCCCGCCGAGCAGGGCCGCGTAGAAGCGGGCCAGCACGGCCGGCTCCGGGCAGTCGAGGACGATGCACTGAAGGCTGCCGATCACGGTGATCCTCCCGGGATTGCGGATTGGCGGCCATTCTCACCCGTCGGGCTCCCGCTTTACAGCACCTTCGCGTGACCGGGAGCATGATCGGATGATCACGGGAACAGGATCGCTGGAGGAGCGGGTGGCGCGGCTGCGCCGGGAGCGCGGGCTGCTCACCCCCGCGGAGCTGATGGACCTCGCCGACCAGGGCGTCGTCGTCCTCGACCCGTTCTCGGTCATCGTCTCGCGGCGGGTCCGGCTGCACCCGGAGAACGTGCTCTACCCCGGTGTGGTCATCGAGTGCGACGAGCGGAGCGGCTGCCTGGTCAGGCGGGGGAACGTCCTGCACGGCGGCACCCTGATCACCGCCACCGGCGGCGGGACCATCGTGATCGGCGCCAGGTCGGAGATCGGCGAGGGCGGCGCCCGGATCAGGGCGGCCGGCACCGACACCATCGACATCGGCGACGGGACCCGGCTCACCGGCGGCGCCGAGGTGACCGGCACCAGCCGGATCGGCTCCGGCGCCCAGGTGCTCGGGCAGGTCTCCGCCCGCTCGGTCACCCTGGCCGCCGGACACCCGTACACCTACCCGGACCCGGACGGCCGCGGCGCCGTCCTCAAGGGCTTCGGCCGGGCCCTGGGCATCCGGCTCGGGGTGGGCGAAGTGGTCAACGGCAGCGGCGACTTCCGCGACGCGCCGGTCGAGCGGCAGCGGGTCTACCACCCGGAGGCGCCGCGCCTCGGCTGAGGGCGGCGGAGCCACCCGCTGGACGCCTCGGGACCGCCCGGCCGTCCGGCGTGCCGCCGGCGACCGGGGCTCAGCGGCCGGTCGCCGCCCGGGCCGCCACGGCCGCGACGAGGCGCTCCGGGCCCTGCGGGGCGTACCCGAGGAACAGGTTCGGCTCGATGAGCTCCAGCTCCATCACCACGGGCTCCCTGGCGCCGTCCAGCGCCAGGTCCACCCGGGCGTAGAGCAGTCCTTCGGCGGACGGCGCCGCCGCCAGGGCCGCCCGGGCGGTCCGGAGCTCGGCCCCGGTCGGCTGATGGGCGACGAGGTCCGGGTGCGGCGTCCGGAGGTTGTCGATCACGCCTGGCTCGGTCAGCACCGGCCCCTTGCGGATCGCGTGGCTGAAGTCGCCGTCGACGAAGACCAGCGCCCGCTCGCCCTCCGCGACCAGCGGCAGATACGGCTGGACGACGACGGCGCGCCCCTGGTCCAGCAGCATCCGGGCGTGGCGGGCGGCGTCCGAGGCCCGGCCGGGCAGGTAGCGCGCGGTGTCCCGGGCACCCGCGGAGACCGCGGGCTTGACCACCACTCCGTCCGGGTGGTCAAGGTCCCCCTGCTCGAACGGGCCGCCGGGTTCGAGGATCCGCGTCGGCGCGACCGGGATCCCGCGCCCGGCGAGTTCCAGCAGGTAGCGTTTGTCGCTGTTCCAGCGCACCACCGGGGCCGGGTTCCACAGCCGGGTCACGCGGGCCGTCGCGTCGGCCCAGGCCAGGAACTCGCCCAGCCGCTCCGAGTAGTCCCAGGCCGACCGGACGACCGCCAGGTCGAACCGCTCCCACCCCGGCGCCTCGGCGTCCCAGGCCACCGGCTCGGCCGCCAGGCCGGCCTCCCGCAGCGCGTCGACGAGCAGCGGGAGGTCCGGGTCGAGGTCCGCGTAGGCGAGGCAGGTGACGACGGCGATCGTGGCAGTACCCACTCGACTCTCCTGTTTCCCTGTCCGACGCCGCCCAGTGTAGGGACGGCCGAGGCGGCCACGGGGCTCACACGTCCGGGTGACCATCCCGGCCGAGGGCGGACTTCTGCGGCAAGCTCCCCCTCGCGACTGACACGGCGTCAGACCGACCGGACGAACCGACGGAGACCTCCATGGCGAACATCCCGACCGACCGCAGGTACACCAAGGACCACGAGTGGCTGCTGCCCCGGGGCGGCAAGGTGCTGGTGGGCATCTCGGACCACGCCCAGAAACAGCTCGGGGACATCGTCTTCGTGGAACTGCCGAAGAAGGGCGACAAGTTCGACACCAACCAGCCGTTCGGCAGCGTCGAGTCGGTGAAGTCGGTGAGCGAGGTCTACGCACCGCTGGCCGGCACGGTCAGCGCCGTGAACGAGACCCTCGACGACTCGCCCGAACAGGTCAACGACGACCCGTACGGCGACGGCTGGATGGTCGAGTTCACTCCGGCCGATCCCGCCGCCCTGGACGCGCTGCTCTCCGCCGACGAGTACGCCGACTACATCGAGGAAGGGACCGACGGATAGCGGCCGCCCCGGAGCGGGCCGGCCGGTCGCAGGCGGCTTCCGGCCGCCCCGGCCGGGCCGGCCACCGGGCGCCTATGCTGGCCGGCATGATCCCGATACGGCTGGAGCGACTGCGTCCGGACCACGCGGAGGCCCTGCTGTCGTTCGAACGGCAGAACCGGGCCTACTTCGCCAGGTCGGTTCCGGACCGCGGGGACGCCTACTTCGAGCACTTCTCCGACCGGCACCGTGCCCTGCTCGCCGAACAGGACGCCGGGGCCTGCCACTTCCACCTCGTCATGAGCGACGACGGCGCCCTGCTGGGCCGGGTGAACCTGGTGGACGTCGAACGCGGCGAGGCCGAACTGGGCTACCGGATCGGCGAACAGGCCGCCGGCCGGGGCGTGGCGACGGCCGCGGTGCTGGAGGTCTGCCGGCTGGCGGCGGCCCGGTACGGGCTCTCCGCGCTCACCGCCGTCGCCACCCTCGACAACCCGGCGTCGACGGCCGTGCTCCGCCGTACCGGCTTCACCCCCGTCGGGGAGCTCGTCATCGACGGACGCCCGGGCGTCAGGTACCGGCGCGGCACGACCGGCTGAGCGGGTTCAGCCCAGCGCCCGGGCGCGCGCCACCACCTCGGGCGACGCCTTGGCCACCGAGCCGCTGTCGAAGGGCGGTTGGGGGTCGTACTCGGTGTAGAGCTGGATGGCCTCGGCCGTGAGGTCGTCGGTGAGCAGGGCGGCGAGCCCCAGGGCCAGGTCGATCCCGGCGGAGACGCCGGCCGACGTGACGATCCGGTCGTGCCGGACGACGCGCTCGGCGGTGTAGGTGGCGCCGTAGCCCTCCAGGTCGGCGACCGCCTCCCAGTGGGTGGTGGCGGTGCACCCCTTCAGCAGCCCGGCCGCCCCGAGCACCAGCGCACCGGTGCAGACCGAGGTGGTGAAGCGGGTGGTCTCGTGCACCCGCAGCACCCAGTCGAGGAAGTCCGCGTCACCGGTCAATGGCCGTACCCCCACGCCGCCCGGGACGAGCAGCACGTCACAGGCCTCGACCTCCGAGTACCGGGCGGCCACGTCGACCCGCAGCGCGCCGAGCACGTCGGTGACCCGCCCCGGTTCGGGCGCGACGAAGCGGACCCGGGCGCCCGGCACATGCCCCAGGATCTCGTACGGGCCGATCGCGTCGAGCGGCTCGAAGCGGTCGAAGAGCGGGATCACGATGTCCATGTCCGCGAGCGTAGGCACGAGTTGCGCGACTCGCCCAGGCCTCCACCGGGAAGTTCACGAGATCGGGTGGCCGCCCCCGCCCCCGGGAATACGGGCTCCTCGGCGCGGCCCGGCAGCCGGCGGGGGAAGAGCCGCGGAACAGGCCGTCCGGCGGCGGCACGGTGGAACAGCGCACGCGGACGCTACGCTGAATCCGCATCCGAAGCTGTTTCTCCTGGTGCCGGACTCCACGGTGTTGCGCACCGCCGGGACCGCTCCTCCCCCGGCGCCGCGGACCGCGGCACGGCCATGACGCAGCACGGCAGTCGGCGTTCCGAACAGTCAACTCCTCGCCCAAGGAGGCGAATCGTGACCACCAACGGTCCGGTGGACCTCGTCCGCCTCGCCGACGACGAGAACGCCGTCGTCGTCCGCGTGACCGGGCCGACGACCGTCAACGGCCCCTTCTGGGACGGCTGCTTCGAGGCCGACATCACGGTGACCAGCGGGTTCGCCAACGGCCGGCTCGCCGAGGTCTGCCTGCTGCCGGAGGACCTGGACGACTGGGAGGCGGCCCTCGACCGCCTTTCCGCGGGCCAGGAGGTCGAGTGGATGGACGACGGCCGCAACCCGGAGATCCGGATCGCCCCCCAGGGGCCCTACGGCACCCCGCACGGGCCGCTCGACGCGATCGAGGTGACGGTGCGGGACGCGGCGGCGTCGCTCACCTCGGCCACCGTGCTGGTACGCCTGCCCGACGGCTGGATCGACGCCCAGCGACGGCAACTCGCCCGGGTCCGCACCGTCTGGCCGTGGGAGCCGCGCTGACGGACACGGCCGGGACCACCCCCACCCGTCCAGGAAAGGACCGAGGACTCGTGACCGCATACGCCCTGCGCCCGGTCGGGCACGTCGAATCGACGCTGACCGATCGGGCGGCCGCGCCCCGGCAGCCCGACGAAGGGGCCCCCGATGCCTGGCTCGTCTTCGACGACCGGTACGCCCCGGCCCTGGAGGGCCTGACGCCGGGCACCGACGTCCTGCTGCTCACCTGGCTCGACCGGGCCGACCGCCGGACGCTCACCGTCCGCCCCCGGGGCGATGCCGGCCGCCCGCTCACCGGCGTCTTCGCCACCCGCGCGCCCGACCGCCCCAACCCGATCGGCCTGCACACCGTCCGTCTCCTCGCCGTCGTCGGCACGCGCGTGCACGTCCGGAACCTCGAAGCCCTCGCCGGAACCCCGATCCTGGACGTCAAACCGCTCCTCACCCCGGACCGCTGAGAGTCGCGACGGCCCGGGACGACTCGCGACGACTCGCGACGGCCCGGGACGGCCTGGGACGGCCCGGGCCCGGCGGACCGGCCGTGGACTACGCCGGCCCGGCCTGCGCCGCGGACGGCCGGCCCAGGGCGTCGAGTTCGGCGGCGACCGCGGCGCGGATCGCGTCGTGCTGCGGCCCGAGGGCGTACTGCTCGTCGCTCCAGCGGTCCGCCGGGTAGAGCCAGACCGGCTTCTGCACCAGGTGCTCCGGCTCCCAGTCGAAGCGGGGCCAGACGTGGGCGTGCAGGTAGGTGTCCTTGTTGCCGAGGATCTCCAGGTTCACCCGCCGGAACGCCGGATCGGCGGCGCGGCAGGCGCGTTCGACCGCCTCACCGAGCCGGTCCATGTCCGCGAGGTACCCGAGCCGGCGCGCGCGGGGAAGGTCGGAGAGCCGCTCGACGCCCGGTTCGTCCGTGAGCAGGATCGAGTACCCGGGGAGGAACTGCACGTCCCCGATCACGGCGAACCCGGTGTCGAGGCGGCGCAGGACGGTGGGGTTCCCGCCGCGCAGGGCGCTGCCGATCCGATCCGAACGGAAGTCGGCGGTGGCGGCGTTGTCGGCGGTGGCGGCGTTGTCGGCGGCTTCGGAGGCGTCGGCGGTCATGCGCCGATGCTACGACCGGGGGCGGGGCCGCAGGGCGGGCCCGCGAAAACCGCGTGGAACGCCGTGGCCTCCGGCCCTACGGTGATCCGATGACGACTCAGGTGATCGTGCTGAACGGCGGGTCCAGCTCCGGCAAGTCCGGCATCGTCCGGTGTCTCCAGGCGGTGCTGCCGGACCCGTGGCTCGCCGCGGCGATCGACTCGCTGATCGAGATGATGCCGGCCTCCATGCAGGACTCGGACCTCGGGATCGAGATCGCCGCCGACGGCGCCGTGACCGTCGGATCGACGTTCCGGGAGCTGGAGGCCGCCTGGATGGCGGGGGTCGCCGCGATGGCCCGGGCAGGCGCCCGGATCATCGTCGACGACGTCTTCCTCGGCGGAGCGGAGTCCCAGGAGCGCTGGCGGGACGTCCTCGACGGACTGGACGTGCTGTGGGTCGGCGTCAGGTGCGAGAGCGCGGTGGCCGCGGGCCGCGAGATCGCCCGCGGGGACCGGGCCCCGGGCATGGCCGCACAGCAGGCACCGATCGTCCACCGGGGCGTGGTCTACGACCTGGAGGTGGACACCACGCACACCGAGTCCCTGGACTGCGCGCGGACCATCGCCGCGCGGGTCGCCGCCGACGGGACCGGCGCCCGGACCAGGCGGCGCGACGGGAGCACCCCGGTCACAGGCGCCCGGCTCGACGGGCACCTCCGCTAGCGCGGACGCCCCCGACGGCCCCGCCGAGCCCGCCGGGGCGGGGCTCGCGCGTACAGTCGTCCGGTCCGGCGGGGCCCGTGCGGTGCGGCGGCCGGCTGCCCCCTCCGCCCACTACGCCGCGGTGTGACCGGGCTCACAATCGCCGCACCGATGAGTTCCACCTCCGCCCCCGGTCCTACCCGCATGACGAACACGCTCGCCGCAGCCCCGCTCGCCGCCCCCGCCACCCGGACCCTGCTCCTCGCCGGCGCCGCGGCCGGACCGCTCTTCCTCGCCGTCGGCATCGCCCAGGGCCTCACCCGCGAGGGCTTCGACTTCTCCCGGAACGCCATCAGCCAGCTCGCCCTGGGGGACGCCGGCTGGATCCAGACCGCGAACTTCCTGCTCGCCGGCGTCCTGCTGACCGCCGGCGCCGTCGGCTTCCAGCAGGCCCTGCGGAACACCCCCGGCGGCACCTGGGCGCCGCGCCTGGTCGCGGTGTTCGGCGCGAGCTTCCTGCTCAGCGCGGCGTTCGAGGCCGACCCCGGGGCCGGGTTCCCGGTCGGGGCGCCCGAGGGCCGGGTGACCGGGCTGAGCGCCCACGGCACCGTCCACATGATCGGCGGCTCGGTCGGCTACCTCGCGCTCTGCGCCGCGTTCCTCGCCCTGGCCCGCCACTTCGCGGCCGCCGGCCGGCGCGGCTGGGCGCTCGCCTCCCGCCTGATGCCCGTGGGCGTGCTCGCCGGCTTCGCCGGCTCCGGCGTCACCGTGTCGGCCTTCACCGCCGGCGCCGCGCTCGGGCTCGGCTGGCTGAGCGCCACCGCAGCCCGGCTGACTGCGTAAGAATCACCCACGACAAGATCGAAATGACGGACCGACAGGAGACCCACCACCATGAGCACCGACGCCCCCAAGGGCCCCGCCAGCTACTTCCCCTCCATCGAGAAGAAGTACGGGCACCCGGTCTCGTACTGGACGGAGCTGATCCGTTCCTCCCCGCTGGCCAAGCACATGGAGCTGGTCGGGTGGCTGAAGGCCGAGCACGGTCTCGGGCACGGGCACGCGAACGCCCTCGTCAAGCACACGCTCGACGAGGGCGCCAAGTAGGAGGGGATCAGATCCCCAGGCCGCGCACGATCAGGTCCACCAGGGCGAAGAAGAACAGCGAGATCCCGACGAACCCGTTCGTCTGGAAGAACGCCCGGTTCAGCCGCGACAGGTCGCCCGGCTTCACGATGGTGTGCTCGTACACGAAGGCGCCGGCCACCACCGCCAGCCCGATCCAGAACGCGGCCCCGGCCCCGGTCAGCACGGCGTACCAGCCGAGCAGCAGCGTGGTCAGCACGTGGCAGACGCGCGCGCCCCACACCGCGGCCGGGACGCCGAACCGGGCCGGCACGGAGCGCACGCCGTCCGCCCGGTCCGAGGCGACGTCCTGGCAGGCGTAGATCAGGTCGAACCCGCCGATCCAGATGCCCACGGCCGCGCCCAGCACCACCGCGTCCCAGGACCACGAGCCCGTGACCGCCAGCCATGCGCCCACCGGGCCCATCGCCTGGGCGAGGCCCAGGATCGCCTGCGGGAAGTCGGTGAACCGCTTGCCGTACGGGTAGACCACCATCGGCACGACGGCGACGGGCGCGAGCGCCAGGCAGAGCGGGTTCAGCAGCGCGGCCGCCCCCAGGAAGACCACCAGCGCGATCGCGGAGCCGGTGTACGCGGTCTTCACCGACACGGCGCCGGTGACCAGTTCACGGCCGGCGGTGCGCGGGTTCCGGGCGTCGATCTCGCGGTCGATGATCCGGTTGGCGGCCATCGCGAAGGTGCGCAGGCCGACCATGCAGACGGTGACGATGAACAGCTCGCCCCAGTGCACCCGCTCGTCGGCGAGGAACATGGCCGTCAGCGCGGCGATGTAGGCGAAGGGCAGGGCGAAGACCGAGTGCTCGATCATCACCAGCCGCAGGAAGGCCTTGACCTTGCCGGGCGGGACGTCGGGGAGTGCGGCGGCCGTGCTCATGCGCCCACCTCGCTCCGCCCGGCAGGGGCATCCGCCCGGCGCCCTTCGACGGGGCGCCCGCTGCGCTCGCTCACAGCCCGTACTCCTTCCAGCGGCGGTCCACCAGGGCGGCCGTGGCCGGGTCGGAGGAGACCATCTCGGGCCAGCCGCCGTCCCGGGTGTAGCCCTCCTCGGGCAGCTTGCGGGTCGCGTCGATGCCTGCCTTGCCGCCCCAGAACTGCTGGTAGGAGGCGTGGTCGAGGTGGTCCACCGGGCCTTCGACCACGGTGAGGTCCCGGCTGTAGTCGACGTTGCCGAAGGCGCGCCAGGCGACTTCCTGGTAGTCGTGCACGTCGCAGTCGGAGTCCACCACGATGATCAGCTTGGTCAGCGACATCATGTGGGCGCCCCAGATGGCGTGCATCGTCTTCTGGGCGTGCTTGGGGTACTTCTTGTCGATCGAGACGATCACGCAGTTGTGGAAGCCGCCGGCCTCGGGCAGGTCGTAGTCGACGATGTCCGGGATGATGATCTTCAGCAGCGGCAGGAAGAACCGCTCGGTGAACTTGCCCAGCGGGCCGTCCTCCGTCGGCGGGCGGCCCACCACGATGGACTGCAGGATCGGGCGCCGGCGCATCGTCACACAGTCGATCTTCAGCGCCGGGAACGGCTCCTGCGGCGTGTAGAAGCCGGTGTGGTCGCCGAAGGGGCCTTCGGGCAGCATCTCGCCGGGCTCCAGCCAGCCCTCCAGCACGACCTCGGCGTCGGCCGGGACCTGGAGCGGGACGGTCTTGCAGTCGACCATCTTGACCCGCTCCCCCGCGACGAAGCCCGCGAACAGGTACTCGTCGATGTCGCCGGGCAGCGGCGCGGTGGCGGCGTAGGTGACGGCGGGCGGGCAGCCGAAGGCGATCGCGACGGGCAGCCGCTCCCCCCTCCTGGCGGCGACCGCGTAGTGGTTGCGGCTGTCCTTGTGGATCTGCCAGTGCATGCCGATGGTGCGCCGGTCGTGCCGCTGGAGGCGGTAGAGGCCCAGGTTGCGGATGCCGGTGTCCGGGTCCTTGGTGTGGGTCAGGCCCAGGTTGAAGAAGGAGCCGCCGTCGAGCGGCCAGGTGAAGAGGGCGGGCAGGTCGTCGAGGTTGACGTCGTCTCCGGTGAGCACGACCTCCTGGACGGCGGCCTCACCCGGCTTCACCTTCTTCGGCGGCACGTGGGCCATCGAGGCGAGCTTGCCGAAGGCGTCCCGGAATCCGGTGAAGCCGTGCGGCAGCTCGGGCTTCAGCAGGCCGGCGATCTTCTCGGAGATGTCGTCCGGACCCTTGAGGCCGAGGGCCTTGGCGAGCCGGCGCTCGGTGCCGAAGACGTTCATCGCCAGCGGCATCGACGAGCCCTTGACGTTCTCGAACAGCAGGGCCGGGCCCTTGGCCTTCTGGACCCGGTCGACGATCTCGCCGATCTCCAGATGGGGGTCCACCTCGGCCTTGATGCGCTTGAGGTCGCCCTCCCGGTCGAGGGCCCGCAGGAAGGAGCGGAGATCGTCGTATGCCATGCCAGTCAGTATCCGCCACCCGATAGCCTGGCTCGGTCAAGGGCCCCCCGTGAAGCCGCCGCCGCTCCGGGGACGCCCGCCACCACCGCCGTCGCCGGGGGAGATCGCCGCCGTGCTGAGGATCCTGACCTTCGTCCTTCCACTCGCCCTCTGGGTCTGGGCGTTCATCGACTGCCTGACCACGCCCGAGGAGGAGGTGAAGCACCTGCCCAAGGTGATCTGGGTGATCATCGTGCTGCTCTTCCCGCTGGTCGGCTCGATCGCCTGGCTGGTGGCCGGCAAGCAGCGCGGCGCCCTCCGGACCGGCGGGTCGGGCCGCACCTCCGGCTACCCGGAGTACGAGCGCCCGCGCGGCGGCCGGCCGCTCGCACCGGACGACGACCCGGAGTTCCTGGCCTCGTTGAAGAAGGACAACAAGCAGCACGAGGACATGCTCAAGCAGTGGGAGGCGGATCTGCGCCGCCGCGAGGAGGAGCTGCGGGGCAAGGACGAGCCCGGGGACGGCCACAAGCACTGACGGAGTCCCTCGGACAGCCCACCCGGGAGCATCCGGGTGGGCTTCGGCGTTTTTGGCGTATCCCTACGACTGGTCGGCTGCCCGACCCGCTCCGGGCGGTGCTTCGCGCCCCGCCGGAGCCTGCCCGAAGTGACTCCGGAGGCGCTCCCTCCGCGCCCCCGTGCGCCCATCCTGACCTGCATGTTTCCTCATGCTCAGATCATCCTGGGGCCACCCGACGAACAGCCCCGGGTAATCGAACGAACACCGTACGCATATGCCAGTCGGGGCTGGTTTCTGTACAGGCCTGACATCTAAACGGACGCGACCTTGTACAGAATCGACGCCGAAACCAGCGCGGGGCCCCTCGTACAGTCATAAGTGAAGAAGTGATTCGCAGCCGGGGGCAACGCAGACGTTGGCTGTCGGACAGTTCCCTCACCCTTGGAGTGGTTCGAGATGACGGTTGTGCATGAGGCGCCGGTCGGCGACGAGATCCCCGAGATCCCGGCCGACGCCCACGGGCGGGTCGCCGAGCTGCACGAACTGCGCGAG